>JBNGCW010000007.1:0-139920 GCA_049975525.1 Anaerolineae bacterium | reverse complement strand
CACAACATATAGTATCCCTTTCTCTACTGAAAAACCTTTTTTCAGTAGAGTCAACGTTTGACACCACTGAAAAAACCACCAGGGACGCAAAGTACACTAAGGATTTTAAGGCATTTTTAATTAAAAACGCTCTTGTCGGATTATCGCATAATAAAACTAAGCCATAATATTAATTTTCTTGGTGTCCTTAGTGCCCTTTGTGGTCAGAAAGACTTTTTCAGTGGAGACATCTTTTGCATCGATAGGAGTTTCAAGCTATGCCGCGACGACTTGGATTGTTGGTCAACCCTATCGCCGGGATGGGTGGCAGTGTGGGCCTCAAGGGCACCGACGGGGAGCTCTACAAGCGCGCCCTGGCGTTGGGCGCCGACCCCGTTACACCGGGCCGCACGCGCGAGACGCTGGCCCGGCTGAACGTGAACGCTGACGTCTGCTGGTTGATCGCGCCGGGCCCTATGGGCGCGGACTACGCCGACGTTTTGGCGGCGTCCTACCAGGTGGTGGGGAAGATTGTGCCACCGACGACCGCCGAGGACACGCGGCGCCTCGCCCGGCAGATGGTGGAGGCCGGTGCCGAGCTGCTGGTCTTCGTCGGCGGTGACGGGACCGCCCGCGACGTTTACGATGCTATCGACGGCGCCGTGCCGGTGGTGGGCGTGCCCGCCGGCGTCAAAGTCTTCAGTGCCGTCTTCGCCGTCAATCCAGTGGCTGCGGCGGAGATGGTGGAGGCGTTCCTGCAGGGTGCGCCCGTCACAGAGCAGGAGGTGCTGGACATCGACGAGGACGCTTACCGCGAGGATCGCCTCGAGGCGCGGCTCTACGGCGTGTTGCGCGTCCCCGATGCCGAACGCCTCTCACAGCGCGGTAAACGCCCCTCGGCCCGCAGCGCCTCGGTGGCGGAGCAGAAGCGGGAGATCGCGGCGGGCTTTGTGGACGAGATGCAGCCGGGCACGCTCTATTTGCTGGGGCCTGGGACCACGGTGCGCGCTATCGCCGATGAGTTGGGTGTCGAGAAAACGTTGCTGGGCGTCGACGCGGTGGTGGACGGCGAGCGGGTGGGCGTGGACCTCAACGAGTGCGCCATCCTCAATCTACTGGATGACTACACAGCGTGCAAGATCGTGGTCACGCCCATCGGCGGCAACGGCTTCGTGCTGGGGCGCGGCAACAAGCAGTTCACGCCGGAGGTGCTGCGGCGCGTCGGCCCGGCGCACGTCATCATCGTCGCCACGCCGGAGAAGCTGGCGGATCTCGACGTGTTGCGCGTGGACACCGGAGACGCGGCGCTGGACGAGGCCCTGAGCGGCTACCGCGAGGTGCTCGTCGGCTACCGGCGCGCCCGCATGGTCAGGGTAGTAGCATGACTATGTTAAACATCGCCCTGGCGCAGATGCGTTGTGAGAAAGGCGCCATTGCCGAGAACTTTTCATCTATCGCCGAAATCTACGCCAAAGCGGTGGAACGCGATGTGGAGATTGTCGGTTTCCCGGAGATGAGCCTGACGGGCTACATCGATCCGACGCACTGTCCTGAAGCGATCTTGACGCTGGACGGCCCGGATGTGGCGCGCGTTACGGCGCTGACGGAAGGCCAATCGACAGATTTGCTGTTCGGCATCGTCGAGGCCAATCCGCAGGGCAAGCCCTTCATCACGCAGATTGCGACGCGCAACGGCGAATGTCTCGGTCACTATCGCAAATTGACCATCAAGGACGAAGAAGCCGACTGGTTCTCGCCGGGCGAGGTCGTACCGATCTTCCAGCGCGCTGAGCTGACCTACGCCGTTGCCATCTGCGCTGATGTGCGCAACCGCGAGGTCTATGCAGCAGCGGCGGAGCAGGGAGCTGAGATCATCTTTGAACTTGCGGCGCCCGGTCTCTACGGCGATCAGGAGACGCGCGACTGGCAGTCGGGCTACGCCTGGTGGGAAGGCGTCTGCCAGGAAAACCTCAGCACCTACGCGCAGGACTTCGGCCTCTGGATTGCCGTGGTGACGCAGGCGGGTCGCACGGTGGACGAGGACTTTCCCGGCGGTGGGTACGTCTTCGCGCCTAGCGGCGAGCGCGTCTTCGCCACGTCCAATGGACGCCCCGGCGTCGCCTATCTCTCGCTCGATCTAGACGCGGGGACGGTGACATGTCTATGATCACCGTTCAACTCCGCCAGACTGGGTATGCGTGTTCAAATTCAAATCACCAGGAGGTTACTATGTTGGATCTGATCAAGAAACGCCGTAGTATTCGCAAGTACACCGATGAGCCGATCACCGACGAACAGATCAAGACGCTGCTGGAGGCGGCCATGGCGGCCCCTTCGGCGAACAACCGGCAGCCCTGGCACTTCATCGTCGTGCGGGATGCCGGGCTGAAGAAGAATCTGGCGGAGACGCATCCCTGGGCGGGGATGGCTGCCGACGCCTCGGTTGTCTTCGTCGTGACCGCTGAGGAGACCCGTCACTGGGTCGAGGACTGCAGCGCCGCCACGGAGAACCTGCTGTTGGCGGTCACGGCCCTGGATTTGGGGGCTGTCTGGGTCGCCGTCTATCCCGACGACCAGCGTGAGGCCTACGTCCGCAAGGTTCTCGAGATGCCCGAAGATCTGCGCGTGCTCTGCCTGGTGCCGGTTGGGTATCCGGCGGAGTCCAAGCCGGCGGGCACCAAGTACAAGGAGACCAAGGTTCACTATGATGGCTTCTAAAGCGTTCGTCGTGCGGCCCATCGGGCACGTCGAGAATGAGATCGACGCGCCGACCACGCCTGAGGCCTTCCGTGCTCTGGAGTCGCGCATCGTGCTCGATCCGGCTTACGTCGCCGGACTGCAGGGCCTGGAGGCTCAGCGGCGCGTGATGGTCGTCTTCTACTTCGACCGGGCCGAGGGCTATGAACTGCAGCAGCATCCCCGGGGGGACGCACGCCGTCCGCCCCGGGGTGTCTTCGCCCTCCGCAGCCCTTATCGACCCAACCACCTCGGCGTCACCGTCGTCGATCTGCTGGAGATTGAGGGGAACGTGCTGCGCGTCGTGGGCCTGGATGCTATCGATGGCACACCGGTGTTGGATCTAAAGCCCGCTGGCTGAGGAGGTCCTTATGAAGCACGCTTGTCGCTGGTTTACACTGTTGCTCATTGTAAACGGGATGGTGCTGGTGAGCGGTTGTCTGGTCAGACGTGACAGCCCGGCGCCGGGCTGCGTCGAATACTGGGGCATCTCCCCGCTGGGTGGCTGTCAGGGCAAGACTGTGATTCAAGACCTGCAGACGGCCGATGTTCCTGACTGTCTCACCGTGGACGTCAATAATTGCAACGGCGGCGTGCTGGAGGTCGATAATGCCTGCGGGAAACCCGTCGTGCTGGACGGGGTTCCTGTCGATCCGATGACCTCGGTTTCTCTGGACGTCGTGGACAGTAGCACGCTCACCGTGACCTACGGCAACTTCTCCTCATTCGTCCCGGAGCACGATGTCCGGGTTAACGTCCGCGGTCAGCTCAGCGAGAACAACTTCACGTTCTCTTTCACCAAAACGACGACACTGTGTCCTTGACTCATCTGAAAATACTCATGAACAATAGTATCCCTTTCTCTACTGAAAAAGATTTCTCAGTAGAGTCATCTTTTTTCAGATGAGTCGTCCTTTGTGTGGGGGCGTGGTCTGGAGCATGTCCTAAGCGCAAGCGAAGGGACCGGCCCCGGCGGGTATGGGCTGCGTGATCCATTAAGTTCACTCGCATTCAAAAGGGAGTTTAATCATGAAAGTTTTGTTTATCGGCGGTACCGGCATCATCAGCTCCGCGTGTTCGGCGTTGGCCGTGGAGCGTGGCATCGACCTGACGTTGCTCAATCGCGGTAAGACGAGCAAGCGCCCTGTGCCGGCGGGCGCGCGCGTCGTGCAGGGCGATATCCGCGATCCCGCTTCGGTGGAAGCGGCGCTGGGCGATGAGACCTTTGACGTTGTCGTCGACTGGGTGGCCTTCGTGCCGGAGCACATCGAGACCGATCTGGCGCTCTTCCGGGGGCGTACCGGGCAGTACGTCTTCATCAGCTCGGCCTCGGCCTACCGCAAGCCGCCCGTCGATCTGCCCGTCACCGAATCGACGCTGCTCGACAATCCCTGGTGGGAGTACTCGCGCAACAAGATCGCCTGCGAGGAGCGGCTGGTGCGCGCTTTCCGCGAGGAGAAGTTCCCCATGACCATCGTGCGGCCCTCGCACACCTACGATAAGACGCTGCTGCCCATGCGCGGCGGCTGGACCGTGGTGGAGCGCATGCGCCAGGGCAAGCCCGTCGTCGTCCACGGTGACGGCACCTCGCTCTGGGTGCTTACGCACCACCGGGACTTCGCCAAGGCTTTCGTCGGCCTGCTGGGCAACCCCCACGCCATCGGTGAGCCTTTCCACATCACCTCCGACGAGGTGCTCTCGTGGAACCAGATCTTCCGACTGGTGGCGCAGGCCGCGGGTGTCGACGATCCCAAACTGGTGCATGTGCCCTCGGAGGTCATCGCGCGTTTTGACGCCGACTGGGGCGCCAGTCTGTTGGGCGACAAGACGCACAGCATGATCTTCGACAACACCAAGATCAAGCGGCTGGTGCCGGACTACGCGGCGACCATCCCCTTCGCGCGGGGCGTCGAGGAGATCATCGCCTGGTACGAGGCCGATCCGGCGCGGCAGGTCATCGACGAAGAATTCGATGTGCTGCTGGATGAGATCGTCGAAACGTTTGAACGTCGGAGGAATCATGGTCAATATCGTGGAGCACGTCGATGAGTGGGTCCCGATCCGCCATGTCCTGGTCAGCGTCTCCGACAAATCCGGGCTGGAGACGCTGATCCCCGGCCTGTTGGAGGTCAATCCCGAGCTGCACATCTTCTCCACTGGCGGCACCTACCGGCGGATCGCGGAGATTCTGGGGCAGGAGCGGGCTGCCGTGCATTTGACGACGGTCGCCGAGTACACCGGTCAGCCTGAGACGCAGGGCGGGCTGGTCAAGACGTTGGATTTCAAAATCTACCTGGGCCTGCTCACCGAGACCTACAACGCGGCTCACCAGGCGGACCTGGCGCGCACCGGCGCCGTGCCCATCGATCTGGTCGTCGTCAACCTCTATCCCTTCGAGGCAACGGTGGCGCGGCCGGACGTGACTCTCGAAGAGGCCCGCGCTCACATCGACATCGGCGGGCCGTGCATGTTGCGCGCGGCGGCGAAGAACTACCTGCGCGTCGCCGCCGTCTGCGATCCGGCGGACTACGCGCCGCTGTTGGACGAGCTGCGCGCCCATAACGGTGCCCTCAACCTGGCGCGGCGCTTCGCCCTGGCGCGTAAGGCCTTCGCCCACACCGCGCATTACGACGTCGCCATCGAAACCTACCTCATGCAGCAGGATGACACCGCGCTGCCCATCTACACATGAGGCGGGTTCGGGCGCGGTCCTTGGCAAGAAGCCATGCAGTTGCTGGAGGACACCGGCCCCAGATGTTGAGAGAGTACCACGCATCGCGAAGGAGTTTCTTATGTCCAATAATCTCAAAAAAGCCTATCATACCATCGTCCAGGATCACTTTCCCCCGCGCATGGAGATCGCCTTCGTCTTCGACGACCGGCGCGAGACGCTGATCTACGAGAAGGTCACCTGGGAGGTTGATGGCGTGCGGCGCGGACTGCGCTATGGGGAGAATCCGGGCCAGGAGGCCGCGCTCTACCGACTGATCAACGGCAACCTGGTGCTGGGGGAGGTGACGACCATCGTGCCGGGGCGTTACCTCGTCTCCGACGTGGAGCTGCTCCAGGCGGGCAAGCATCCGGGCAAGATCAACCTGACGGACGCCGACAACGCGCTCAACATCCTGCGCTATCTGGGCGACCGGCCCGCCGCTGCCGTGATGAAGCACAACAACCCGGCGGGCGTCGCCATCGGCGAGACCCTCGCCGAGGCCTACGTCCGCGCCGATCTGGCCGATCACCTGGCGGCCTTTGGCGGCTGCGTGGCCCTCAATCGGCCCGTGGACAAAGCCACCGCCGAGGCGATTGCCGAACGCTATGCTGAGGTCGTCGTCGCGCCGGAATACGAGGCGGGTGCCGTCGAGATTCTGGCGCAGCGCAGGAACCTGCGCATTCTGCGCATCGGCAACATGGCGCGCCTGACCGAGTTCGCACCGGCGCGCGTCATCGATTTCAAAAGCCTCATCGACGGCGGTCTCATCGCCCAGATCTCCTTCACGCCGCGGACGCGCACAGCGGAGGATCTGATACTGGCAGAGGCCACACACAAAGGCACAACCTATCGCATTGCGCGCGAACCGACGGCGCGCGAAATTGAGGATATGCTCTTCGGGTGGAGGGTCGAGGTGGGCGTTACATCGAACTCCGTGCTCTATGCCAAGGACCTGGTCACCGTGGGCATCGGCGCGGGCGAGCAGGATCGCGTCGGCGCGGCGGAGATCGCGCGGAACAAGGCCTACCGCAACCTCGCCGAGCGCCTCGCCTACGAGCGCCACGGCACGACCTATCGCTTCCTCGATGAGGAGCAGCGCGTCGAGATCGACGCCGACGTGCAGGCGGTCCACGGTGGGCTCAAGGGCGCCGTCATGGTCTCCGATGCCTTCTTTCCCTTCCGCGACGGTGTCGACGTAGGGTTGCGCGAGGGCGTGACGGCGGTGATTCAGCCCGGCGGCTCCATCCGCGACTACGAGTCCATCGAGGCGTGCAACGAGGTCGGCGCGACGATGGTCTTCACGGGGCAGCGCAGTTTCAAGCACTGAGGGGGAAAACCCTCTTGTCGAGGAATGTCTCGGCTCTTAAAAAGCCCCGGCGTGGGGCAGACCCACCTGCGCCGGGGCTCTTTTTCTCACAACTCAGTTCGAGGGTGCCTCCACAACCGTCTCGGAGCGAACCTGGGTTTTATGGAGGAGATTATCCTCTACGGGGCAGCGGCTGGCGATGAAGTCGGCGAAAGCCTCGACCTCTTCAGGGGGAGAGTCCGAGACGATGTGTAGCCTCATGCGGATCTCCTGAAAGCCGTTGCGCACACCCTCCTTGCCCTTCAAAAAGCCGTCAGGGTCCAGATCCCCCTCCACCTCGATCCAGATGTCCTGCAGATCGATGCGCCGGGCTTTGGCGAAGGCCGCTGCTACGATGCACTGACAGGATCCCAGGGCGGCCAACACGGCCTCCACGGGGTTCATCCCCGTGTCGGTACCGCCCAACGCCTCGGGCTCGTCCATTACGATCTTGAACCCCCGGCTTTCGCTTTCCACAGCAAGGCCCTGGGGCAATTTGCGCGAGATAGCTTTAAACGTCGTTACGGCCATACAACCTCCTCTCGGGTTTATTTGATCAATATATATCATCATAATATCACAAAATATAAGTATAGCAAGGAACGCCCGTCAACCTTCAGGAACCGTGCTTGACCACCGTTGAGGTGCAACAGGTGTTTGGAAACCGGCGATCGGAAGCCCTTTGCGTAACGTGCTCCTAACTTTTTCGTTCTGATAAAAGGGGGCGCTGCGGCTGCAGGATGAGAGTATCCTCATGGGCCTTTTACCTGAGATTTCTAAATTGCCCCTCGGATTTTACTAAAAAACCCTTGACATTCTACTGAAATTTTAGTAAGATAAGACTAAATTGGCTAAAGCCTCGGTGTCTCCTTAACTTTGCTATTTTCTGATGGACCTCGCATGTGATTGAGGCGGCCACCCGGGCCGGGGATCCCCCTTTCTTTATAAGCGCGCTTTCATTCGGGGAGCTTTCACGCGATGACGGAACAAGTCACGCTTCGAGATATAGCACAAGAGAGCGGTTACTCCCTGGCGTCCGTTTCCCTGGCGTTGCGCAACAAGCCCGGTGTCTCAGAGGCGACACGTGAGCACATTTGGCGGGTGGCTAAAGCGCTGGGTTATCCCCTGGAAGAGGAGAATGAGAGTCGGCCCGTGGTCCCACCCGAGAACCTGGGCTTGATCGTCAAATCAGAGCCCGAAAGCCCGCCTCGCGCCAATCCTTTCTACTCGTGCATCCTGGCGGGGATTGAGGACGCGTGCCGTCAGGCCGAGATTAATCTCCTCTACGCCCGCATTTCGGTGAATGCTAACAATTATCCTGTGCAAATCCCCCCTTTGCTCTCCAATGAGAACCTCGACGGGTTGTTTATCATCGGCGCTTTTCTCAACGACGATTTCACGGTGCGGGTGGGAGCGTTGAAGGTCCCGGTGGTGCTGGTGGACGCCTACGCCGTCAGCGCCGACTACGACGCTGTGGTCTCGGACAATTTCTCCGGCGCTTACACGGCGGTGCGCTACCTCATCGAGAAGGGGCACCGGCATATCGGTATGCTCGGCGGCTGTCAGAGCACCTATCCCAGTCTGAAGGAACGGAGGCGCGGCTACGAACAGGCACTCCGCGACCATGGGATCTCCGACGTCTACCTGACCCGGTGTTCGCTTCGACCTGACGAAGCGTTTACCGCCACGCAGGAGCTGCTCGAAGCCTATCCGCAGATCACGGCCATCTTCGGCTGCAACGACGAAGTGTCCATCGCGGCCATCCAGGCCGCCCGGCGGATGGGCCGTCGAGTGCCGGAGGAGCTTTCCATCATCGGCTACGATGATATCGACTTCGCTCAATACGTCAGCCCGCCGCTTACCACCATGCACGTGGACAAAGTCATGATGGGACGGGAGGCGGTGCGTCTGTTGCTCTGGCGGTTGGAACACCCCGCGGCGTCGTACGTGACCGTCACCGTCCATTCCCCCTTGAGGGAACGGTCCTCGGTCGTCCCCCATTTTGAACAAGAGCCTATCCCAACCCAGGTAAAGAGGTGAACATGGCGATGAAATCGGCTGTGATCGGTGAGGTCCTGCCTCACATCCCCTGGGAGGCTCGGCCTTCGGGATGCAGCGACGTCGTCTGGCGCTCGGCTTACAACCCCATCATCCCCCGTGATCTACTCCTCACCTCCAACAGCATCTTTAACAGCGCCGTGGTTCCCTTCCGTGAGGGATTCGCCGGGGTCTTCCGCGTGGACAACAAGAAACGCGAGATGAATCTCCACAGTGGGAAAAGCGTCGATGGGCTCGACTGGCAACTTTCGCCGGAGTCCATCGATTTTGTTTGTGAGGAGGCGGACATCGCGCCTTTTGAGTACCGCTATGATCCCCGCGTCTGCCGGTTGGAGGATCGCTATTACGTGACCTGGTGCAACGGCTACCACGGCCCGACCATCGGCGTCGGCTATACCTACGACTTTGAGACCTTCTATCAGATAGAGAACGCTTTTCTGCCGTATAACCGCAACGGCGTGCTTTTTCCCCGCAAGATCCACGGCAAGTACGCCATGCTCAGCCGGCCCAGCGACACGGGTCACACGCCCTTTGGCGACATTTTCTACAGCGAAAGCCCCGACATGATTCACTGGGGCCACCATCGCTTCGTGATGAAGCCGACGAACGGCTGGCAGAGCACCAAGGTGGGCGCTGGCCCTACGCCCATCGAGACGACCGAGGGCTGGTTGATGATCTACCACGGGGTGATCACCTCGTGCAACGGCTTCGTTTACAGTTTCGGCGCGGCGCTGTTGGACTTGGATGAACCGTGGCGGGTCTTGTATCGTACGGAACCCTATTTGCTGGCTCCGCAGCGATCCTACGAGCAGGTCGGCGACGTGCCCAACGTGGTCTTTCCCTGCGCTGCGCTGGTCGACGCGCCAACGGGCCGCATCGCCATTTACTATGGAGGTGCGGATACCGTCACGTGTTTGGCGTATGCCTACGCGGATGAGCTCATCGAGTTTATCAAGGCGAACAGTGTTCAATGATAAATAACGATACCATTGAAATAACTTAGAAAAATCGGATTTCTCTAAAATTCGCCACTACATGTGGGAAAATTCGCGGTCGAAACCACCAGATATAGAGGATGACCGACGAGAAATCCGATTTTCCCCACCTTTTCTCAGTAGAGTCAATAACAGATGACTAAACGACGACGTAACTATCAGACTAATCCAAAGGAGTCGATGTGACCATCAAGATTCACCCGCATACTGTTGAATTGCGCGAGGTCGGGGCGGAGGCATGGCTGCCCGCCGAGATCCCCGGCTCCGCGCATACCGCGCTGCTGGCCCTGGACAAGATTCCCGATCCCTTCGTCGCCGACAACGAGCTGCGGGTACAGTGGGTCGCCGAGCGCGATTGGGAGTACCGGCTGCGCTTTGAGGCCGACGCGGTGTTGCGTGCTGAGGAGCGCGTGTGGTTGGTCTGCGAGGGGCTGGACACGTTGGCGGAGGTCTTCGTCAACGGGAAGCAGATGGGTAGCACGGACAACATGTTCCGCCGCTACACCTGGGACGTCACCGGAGAGCTGACAGAGGGCGAAAACGAGGTGCGTGTCCTGCTCCACGGGCCGCTGCCCTACCTTCGCGCGCGGCACGCCGAGGAGCCATTGCCCGGTCCCACGCACTCCATCCCCGGCGGTCCGCACCTCCGCAAGGCACCCAGTCAGTTCGGCTGGGACTGGGGCCCCAAACTGCCGCCGGTGGGCATTTGGAAGGAGGTGTGGTTGGAGGGGTACACCGCTGCGCGGCTCGCCGACGTGCACCTGCGCCAGCACCATGACGACGGCGACGTCACCCTCTCGGTCGATCTGACGGTCGAACGGTGGCGGGATGATGCGGCGCTCAAAGCTATGCTCATCGTGAAGGCGCCGGACGGCGAGACCTGGGCTGTGGACGCGCTGTTGGACGGCGATGCCACCCATCTGGCGCTAGACGTACTCAACCCCCGGCTCTGGTGGCCCAACGGCTATGGCGATCAGCCGCTCTACGACGTTGAAGTGACGCTCTACGCCGACGACGTGCTCTGTGACACGCGCACCTTCCAAATCGGCCTGCGCACGTTGGAATTGCAGCAGGAAGCCGATGAGTTTGGCACGTCCTTCATCTTCGTGGTCAACGGTGTGCCCATCTTCGCCAAGGGCGCCAACTGGATCCCCGCCGACTCCTTCCCCAGCCGCATCAGCGGGGCACAGCTGGAACACCTTATCCGCAGCGCGGCCGAGGTCCACATGAACATGTTGCGCGTCTGGGGCGGCGGCTTCTACGAAGAGGAGCGTTTCTACGATCTCTGCGACCGCTATGGCATCCTGGTTTGGCAGGATTTTATCTTCTCCTGCAGCATCTACCCCAGGGACGAGGCTTTCTTCGAGAACGTGCGTCAGGAGGCCATCGAAAACATCCGTCGCCTGCGGCACCGCGCCAGCCTGGCGCTCTGGTGCGGCAACAACGAGATGGAGTGGGGCTGGGATTCCTGGGGCTGGGATCAGCCGCGCTATCGGCCTTACAAGGAGGCCTACGATCGCCTGTTCCACCGGCTGCTGCCCGAGCTCGTCGCCGAGGAGGATCCCGATACGCCCTACTGGCCCAGTTCGCCGTCCTCGAACTTGCGCTTCATCAGACCCAACGCCACCCACGCCGGTGATACGCACAACTGGGAGGTCTGGCACCAAAACCGTCCCTTCCGGGCGTACCGCGAGCATCCCTCACGCTTCGTCAGCGAGTTCGGCTTCCAGTCGCTGCCACCGCTGGAGACCATCCGCACTTACGCTGCCGAAACCGATTGGAATATGACTTCCTACATCATGGAGCATCACCAGCGCAACGACGCGGGAAATGGCAAGATCATCACCTATCTGACCGACCACTTCCGCATGCCCAAGGATTTTCCCGCCCTGGTCTATCTGACACAGATTCTGCAGGCCGAGGCGGTGCGCACCGGCGTGGAGTTCTGGCGGCGGAGCAAGGCCTGCACCGGCGGCACGCTCTACTGGCAGCTCAACGACTGTTGGCCGGTGGCGTCCTGGGCCAGCCTCGACTACTTCGGACGGTGGAAGGCGCTGCACTACGCGGCGCGGCGCTTCTACGCGCCGGTGCACCTCTCCGCCGAGGACTGTGGGCCGGAGGTGGGGCCGCAGCCGCTTTCGGATCCGCACGCCGGGCAGCGCACCATCGAATGGACGGTCAAGACGCCGGACGGTGAGACCGTCAACAGTGGCGAGCGCACCATGAGCCAGGAGGCTATCGAGGAGCTGCTGCAGATCGGCAAGCCGGTGCGTGATTCGGATGCCCCGCTGGCGACGCTCTACGTTACCAACGACTTGACCGAACCTTGGGAGGGCCTCGTCCGCTGGTCGCTGGAGACGCTGGACGGCGAGGTGCTGCGCGAGGGCCAAGACGCGGTCTCTGTGCCGGCGCTGGATGCCGTCCAGGTCTGCGCGCTGGACTTCTCTGCGCAGGTGACCGCGGAGAACCGCCGTGAGGTTGTGCTGGTTTACGCGCTCTACCATGGCGACAAGCGGCTGAGCCTGGACGTCATGCCCTTTGCCCCGAACAAGCACCTGAAGCTGAGCGATCCGGGCTTGAGCCTGGACGTCAGGAGGGCTGACGGCGGTTTTGAGATCATCCTTTCGGCGGCACGCCTGGCCCGCTTTGTCCAACTGAGCCTGGAGGGGAGAGAGGTTGTCTTCAGCGACAACTACTTCGATGTGCCGGCAGGGCGCTCGGTGACGGTGTCGTTCCCTGCGCCGGAGGCCTGGACGGTCGATGCGGTGCGTGATGCGCTTCGTGTGCAGAGCTTGGTCGATTCCTTCTAGCCCAAGGCCTTGCGCAGCGCTGTGTCCAGACAGGCATGAGTCATTAGTGAAGACGGGAAGGAGGTGAAAAGAAAACAATATGTGTTGTTGAAGGATATGCTTTAGATCGTACCTAACCTATCAGGAGGACGAATTACCATGAAACGCAAAACCCTTTGGTGGCTGCTCAGCAGCCTGGTCATTTTATCCCTGGTCATCTCCGCGTGTGCTACGCCCACGCCGGAGGTCATCAAGGAGACGGTTGAGGTTGAGAAAACCGTCGAAGTTGTGAAGACCGTCGAGGTGCCTGCGGAATCTGAGGCAGCAGAAGGAACATTGCCCCGCAAGGAAACCCTCTACTACAACGGCCTCCAGTGGGGAGCGGTGGTCGGTTGGAATCCTTATTCCAACAGCAACAACAACGCCATGGCGATCTCGCAAGGCGCCAACGCCCGCGTCACCATGTTTGAGACCCCCTATCTGTTCAACATGCTTGACGGGAATGTTTATCCTCTGTTGGCCGATGGGGACTATGAGTGGAACGAGGATCGGACGGAGATCACCTTCAAGCTCAAAGAGGCCGCCCATTGGAGCGATGGTACCCCGGTGACCGCTGAGGACGTTGCGTACACCTGGGATACTCACGTCAAGTACAACACCGGCGTCGGCGCCGGCAACGCCGAGTACATTGAGGACATTGTGGCTGTTGACGACAAGACAGTGGTCGTCAAGGCTAAACTGGATGAGAATGGTGAAGCCGTCAATCCGCTGATCGTCCAGGACTATCTCAGCAGCAACTACGTCATCCAGAAAGCCTGGACCCAGAAGCTGGAGGAGCGTGTTGGCGAAGATCCCACCGAATTCCTGGCGGATCCTGCAGAGGACGTGGTCTACTCCGGGCCCTATCACAAGTTCTTCGCCGACGAGTCGAAGGTCGTCCTCGTGCGCGATGACAACTACTGGGGCCAAGATGAATCCATGTGGGGCAAGCTGCCTGTTCCCAAGTACCTGGCCCACACCATCTTCAAGGATAACGCTGCCGGCTCGGTCGCCCTGGCGAAGGGTGAGGTGGATGTCAGCCAGCAGTTCAACTCCAACGTCAACCTGCTGTGGGAAGATTACGGGCTGCCCATCTCCACGTACTTGCCTGAGCCGCCTTATCACATCGGCGCCAGTCTACCACCGCCTTCTACAACCTGAAGGCCTACGGTTTAGACCAGATTGCGGTGCGCAAGGCCATCGCCATCGCGGTCGACTACGACGCGATCATCGCCAACGCCATGACCAACCAATCGGCTACCTTTGAGCAGGTCCCTCGCTCCCTCATGAACCCGACGCCCGGCGAGCAGGCCATGTACAACCACGAGGCCGTTGCAGATCTGCAGTGGGCCGGCAACGATATCGAAGGCGCCAAGGCGCTCTTGGACGAAGCGGGCATCGTCGATACCGACGGCGATGGCTGGCGGGAGTTTGAGGGCCAAAAGCTCTCCTACGTCGCCACTTGCCCCAACGGCTGGTCCGACTGGCAGGCTGCCATTGAGCTGGTCGCCGCTGCCGGCGAGAAGATCGGCATTGAGATCACCACCAACTACCCCGAATGGTCCGTCTATCAGACGGTGGTCACCAAGTCGGACACCCCGCTGCCCGAGGGCTATGATATCTTCATGATGTGGTCCAACGGCGCCGGCCCCTCCGAGCCTTGGGCGCGGATCCGCAACCTGCTGAGCTCTGAGTGGATCGGCATGGCGAGCAACTGGAACGGCAACTGGGGTCAGTACAGCAATCCCCGCGTCGACGAGTTGATCCGGGCTATCCCCAAGGAGACCGATCCTGAGGTCTTGAAGGAGATGTACACGGAGCTTGTTGAGATTTACCTCACCGACATCCCCTCCTTCACCCTCATGTACCGCCCTGATTTGTTCCACACGGTGAACGAGACGGTGTGGACGGGCTTCCCGCACCAGGGCGATGGCACCGAGCCGCCGGTCCCCCCGATGGTCTTGACAGACGGGTGGAGCATCGCCGGCCTTTACAATCTGGAGCTGGTTAATCCCTAGATGCAGTACAAAAACAGCCATGTTCCGCTCTTTGCGGAACATGGCTGTTCATAGAAGTTGGTCCAGGGAGGTGTGCATTGAAGGCGTATCACAAATATTTTCTTAACAAGTTTGCCTGGTTCCTCGTCACCTTCGTCTGTGCTTTTGTCCTCAACTTCATCCTACCCCGCTTGATGCCCGGCGACCCCGTGGCGGCCATCGTCTCAAGGATGGCCCAGGGCATGACAGATGCGACCGGGGTTCAGGCGATTTATAGACAGTACACGGAGCTGTTTGGCACCAACCGCCCCATGCACGAGCAGTTCTTCATCTATGTGAGGAACGTGTTCCGGGGGGATTTCGGTTTCTCCTTCAGTCAATATCCTCGAACCGTGGCGGACGTTCTCAAGTCTTCTATCTTGTGGACCATAGGCTTGCAGTTTCCGGCGATCATCGTTGGCTGGCTGATCGGAAACACCCTGGGGGCGCTGGCCGCCTATCTCAAGGGCGGCTTTGACAAAGTCCTCATGCCCGTCAGCATCTTTCTGAGCAATCTCCCCGCCTTCGGCATGGCCATTATCTTGCTGGTCATCTTCGGCGTGAACCTGGAATGGTTTCCAACGTCGGGGGGATATGGCTACGATATGATCCCCGAGTTTAGTTGGAAATTTATCCGCTCCGTGATCGTCCATTACCAGCTGCCCTTCTGGTCCATCGTGTTAATCGCCATTGGCGGCCAGGCGATTGGGATGCGCTCGATGTCCATCTATGAGCTGAACGCGGATTACGTGAAGTTCGCCCGCTTTATGGGCATCAGAGACCGCAAGATCATCGGCTATGTGTTCAGAAATGCCATGCTACCTCAGATCACGGGGCTGGCGTTATCGCTCGGCACGATGGTCGGCGGTGCGCTGGTAGCGGAGATCGTGTTTAGCTATCCCGGGCTGGGTCAGACGCTCCTGAACGGCGTCATGGGACAGGATTACCCGTTGATCTCGGCCTCCACCCTGATCATCACGGTCATGGTGTTGACAGCAAACTTCATTATCGAGATCCTTTACGGCTTTATTGATCCGCGCATCAAGGCGGCGCAGGCTGAAGAGTAGGGAAGGACAGGATCATGAGACACACAATTCGCCAGGTCTTTCAATCCGGCAAGTTTCTCGTCGGTTTCTCCATTTTTGTGGCCATTCTGTTGATCGTGATCATCTATCCCCTGATCATCCCCGATCCTCCTTTGGCGATTATCGGCCAAGGTACGTTCTTTGAGCCGGGCATCTATGTGAGTGTCTACGACAGCATGACGGCTCCGAAATACACGCTCAATCTGGAGGATGCCGCGGCCAAGCGTATCGCCAACAAGCTGAAAAAAGAGGATCGCCTGGCCATGAAGGAATGGCTTGTGGCGATTGGGATTCCCGAAGAAGAGATTGATGTTGAAAACACCGAGCAGCTCTTGGCGCTGTGGGAGACCCATTACGATCCCCAGGCAAAGATCTCCGGGATGACCAATGCCCAGCGCAACTATTACATTCGACTCAACAAAGCGCTCCAAGGCCTGCTGGCCACGGGGAACATCATCGTTGCAGCAGAGAACGCGGAAACCGGAGAGCTGGAGGAGATAGACGCTGTCGCCCAATCTGATTACGTGAACATCAACCAGGTGGCGAATGTGCGGTTTCTGCCGCTGGGCACGGATAACTTCGGTCGGGACGTGTTGACGGAGCTGGTCACGGCCACCCGCGTCTCGCTGCAGATCGGTTTCGTGGCCGGGTCCATCGCCACTTTGATCGGCCTGGTCCTCGGATTGGTGGCCGGCTATATGGGCGGGTTGGTGGATGACGTCATCATGTTCTTCACCAATCTCTTTACCGTTATCCCCAGCTTCGTATTGCTGATCCTGATCTCCTTCAGCATCGGCCAGGAACAACGGGGCGCCGTCACCATCGCCGTTGTGATCGGCTTGACGTCCTGGGTCTGGACGGCCAGGGCGGTGCGGGCGCAGGTCGTGTCGCTGCGCCATCGCGACCATGTCAATTTGTCGAAACTCTCCGGTCACTCCATACCGTATATCATCTTTGCCGACATCCTGCCCTACATCGCTTCCTACGTCGTGATGGCCATGATCTTGCAGATTTCCTCCGGCATCCTTTCAGAGGCCGGGTTGTCGATTCTGGGGCTGGGGCCCAGGACGACGGAGGTGCCGACGTTGGGCTTGATGATGAACTGGGCGATGATTTATCAGGCCCATGTGTTGGGGAAATGGTGGGCGTACCTGCCGGTGCTCATCACCATCGCCTTGATCACGTTTTCGATGAACTTGATGAATACAGGTCTCGACCAGGTATTCAATCCGGCGCTAAGGGAGTAAGGGGATTGCTATGTCAAAAGTAATGTTAGAGGTCAATGAACTGACAACGAAGTACGTCACCCGTTTTCAGGAGAATATCTATGCCGTCGATCACGTTTCGCTGAAAGTGGAAGAGGGTAAATCTCTGGGGATTGCAGGCGAATCCGGCTGCGGCAAGTCGACTCTGGCGCTCAGCCTGATGGGCTACTACTTCCCGCCCCTCCACTACACCAGCGGCGAGATCATCATCGACGGACAGAGGATCTCCGGCATGGACCCCGACAAGGTGCGCAAATCGGTCTTGGGGCAGGAGATCGCCTATATTCCCCAGGCAGCGATGAACGCCCTCAATCCCACCCAGAAGGTTATCCGTTTCATTGAGGATGTCATTCGAGAACATGAGCCGGCTACCAAGAAAGAGATCTACCAACGGGCCAAAGATCTCTTTGAGACCGTGGGGCTTCCAGAGAGCACACTGCACAAATACCCGGTGGAACTCTCCGGCGGCATGAAACAGCGCACGGTGATTGCGGTGTCGGTGCTGCTTTCTCCCAAAGTGCTCATTGCCGACGAGCCGACGTCCGCGCTGGATGTCACGTCACAGAAGCGGGTGATCAAGATGATCAAGCAGCTGATGGAATATGGGCTGATCGACTCGTTGATCTTTATCACGCACGAGCTGCCCCTGCTCTACAACGTGACGGATGATATTATGGTCATGTACGCGGGTCAGATCGTGGAGAAGGCCTCCGCAGAAGAGGCGGTCTTTGACCCGCTCCATCCCTATTCCAAGGGCCTGATGGGCTCGATCATTGTGCCGGAAGAAGGGGTGCGAGACGTTAAACTGACGGCCATCCCCGGCGTGCCTCCTAACCTCAAGGATCCGCCGAAGGGCTGCCGATTTGCCGAACGCTGCAAATACGTCCAGCCAGAATGCAAGGTGCATGCGATTGGGATGCGTGAGATTGGAGGCGGTCGCGCGTACCGCTGTATCTTTTCGGAAGAAGAGTTGAGGGAGGCTTACAAAGATGCCTGATGAGAAGAAGACCTGCCTGAGCACCAGAGGGCTGACCAAGGTATTTGGGTTTGGACGTAATAAGACCGTTGCCGTTGACCATATCGATCTCGATCTTTACGAAGGCGAGGTCGTCTCTATCGTGGGTGAGTCGGGCAGTGGAAAGACGACGTTAGCGAAGATGCTTTTGGGATTGCTCACGCCTACGGAGGGTGAGATCTATTTCCAGGGAAAAAAACGCGATATAAGCACGTACAAGAAGAAAAAGGAATATTGGAAAAACATTCAGGCTATCTTTCAAGACCCCTTTTCTTCCTACAATATCTTTCACAAGATCGATAGCGTGCTGTTAGACTGCATTCACATGCGTGGAGGAAGGCACTTCCCCTACGAGAAGAAAGTGGAGATGATGACGGAAGCGTGCAGTTTCGTCAATTTGAAGTTCGACGAACTGACCAACAAATATCCCTTTGAGCTCTCCGGCGGGCAGATGCAGCGCCTGATGATCGCCCGCATCTTCCTTCTGGATCCCAAGATTCTGGTGGCCGACGAGCCCACCTCGATGATCGATGCCTGCTCCCGCGCCACGATCCTGGATATGTTGATGCAATTGCGTGATGAGATCGGGATGACGGTGATCTTCATCACCCACGACATCGGCCTGGCGTACTATGTTTCGGACAACGTCTACATCATGGAGAGGGGAAAATTTGTTGAGAGCGGCACCGCCGACGAGGTCATCCTGCATCCGGAAGAACCCTATACCCGGCGTCTGATCAGTGACGTCCCCAAAATCTACGAAGAGTGGGATTTTTCAACGGTATAACTCGCTTCTTGACCCCTGCTCCCACTCCCATCACTCTTCCCGTATCTAAGGAGATTCCATGCACATTGACGGTATCTGGATTAAAGACGAGCGCGGACGCACGCTGTTACTGCGCGGCGCTAACCTCGGCGGCAGCAGCAAAGTCCCCGCCGAGCCGGACGGCGCGACGTATCGCCGCGAGGGCTTCTTCGACCATCGCAACGTCTCCTTCGTTGGACGGCCCTTTCCCCTGGAGGAGGCCGACGAGCACTTCTCGCGGCTGCGGGCCTGGGGCATGACGTTTTTGCGCTTCCTGGTCACCTGGGAAGCCATCGAGCACGCCGGGCCGGGCCAGTACGACGAGGCCTACCTGGATTACGTCCGGGCGGTCATCGAAAAAGCGGCGGAGTACGGCATCGACGTCTTCATCGACCCTCACCAGGACGTCTGGAGCCGCTGGACCGGCGGCGACGGCGCGCCCGGCTGGACCTTCGACGTCATCGGCATGGATGTGACCAGGTTGAGCGAGGCGGGCGCCGCCATCGTCCACGCCGTCCACGGTGACCCTTTCCCGTCCATGATCTGGCCCACCAACTACAACAAGTTGGGCGCGGCGACGATGTTCACCCTCTTCTTCGGCGGCAACGACTTCGCCCCCCGGACGCGGGTGGACGGCGTGCCCGTCCAGGAGTTCCTGCAGCGTCACTACCTCGATGCCATCAAGCAGGTGGCGGAGCGTCTCAAGGATCTGCCCAACGTCGTGGGCTACGATAGCCTCAACGAGCCCAGCGCCGGCTTTATCGGCCTCCAAAGCCTGAACTCCTGGCAGGACTTGGAGGTGCTGAAGATGGGCGTCATGCCCACGCCCTTCGAGGCCATGACGCTGGGCGCCGGTCACACGCGTACACTCGATGTCTGGACCATGAAGCTGACCGGCGCGCGGGTCGTGGACAGCGAGGTGGTCAACCCCAAGGGCGTCTCCGTCTGGAAGGACGGCGTCGAGGGGGTCTGGCGCGAGAACGGCGTCTGGACGATCAAGGACGGCAAGCCCAAACTGCTGCGTCCCGATCACTTCGCCAAGGTCAACGGCGAGCCGGTGGACTTCGCCGACGATTACCTCAAGCCCTTCCTCAAGCGTTTCATCACCGAGATCCGCGCGATCGATCCCGACGCCATCCTCTTTCTGGAAGGCGTGCCCGGCGGCGAGCACCCGCGCTGGGGGCCGGAAGACCCCGACCACGTGGTCAACGCCACCCACTGGTATGATGCGCTGACGCTCTTCACCAAGCACTACAGCCAACGCATGACCGTCGATTTCTTCACCCGCCGTCCGGTGCTCGGCAAGCGCGGTGTGCGGAAAGCCTTTATCCGACAACTGGAAACTATAAAGGAGAATGCGCAGAAGCGCACAGGTGAGATCCCCGTGCTCATCGGCGAGTTCGGCCTGCCCTTCGATCTGGACGACGAGAAGGCTTATGAGAGCGGCGATTTCTCCACCCACGTCGAAGCGCTGGACGCCTACTACGACGCCATGGACGCCAACCTGCTGCACTGCACCATCTGGAACTACACCGCCGATAACACCAACGCCCATGGCGACCGCTGGAACGATGAGGATCTTTCCATCTTCAGCCGTGATCAGCAAACGGCGCCCTGGACCGAGGACATTCACTCAGGTGGACGGGCGGTGGATGCTTTCGCGCGTCCTTACGCACGGGCTACAGCCGGTGAGCCGCTTGCCATGCACTTCGACCTGCAACACCGCGTCTTCGAGTTCGAGTTCCGACACGATCCGGCGGTCGAAGCGCCCACGGAGATCTTCGTGCCCCGCTATCACTACCCGACGGGCTGTGAGGTCGAGATCTCTGATGGCACCTACGAGATGGACTGGGAGACGCAGATCTTGACGGTGCGGCACAGCCGGGAGCGCGAGACCCACACCGTGCGTCTTAGCCCCAAGAGCTGACGGCGGTCGAAGCCTTGATTCCATTGAAAACACTCATAAAAAATCGGATGTCTCCAAAACTTGCCCCTGCCCGGAGGAAAATTCGCGGCCAAAGCCACGCGTTTCCTCACCCTTCGCCGCGCTCAGGGTTCGAGGTGACAAGGGGATCACCGACTGGAAATCCGATGCTCCCCACCTTTTTCAGGTGAGTCAAGCCTTTCATCGCAGGTCCGGCGCGTGACATACCTTGTCACGCGCCCTTTGTGTGTTAGAATGACCTGCTGGAGATCCCATGGTACCTCATGATACGATATTGCTCGTCACAGGACTAACCGGCGCGCTCTCATTATTGGCGTTGCAGGTCTTCACCCGCCGACACATCTATCAGAAGACGGCGACGGCTTTCTGGCTCACCCTGATGGCGGGGTTGTGGTTGGTGTTCCCCAGGGAAGGACGGTGGCTGCTCTCCTTCTGGTCGCCGTCTACGATTCTGCCCGGGCGGCTGTTGATGGAGATGACGCCCGCGGTGTGGAGCCTGGGGCTGGCGTTGGGATTGGGCTTCGCCGGTGTGGCGTGGGTCGCGGTGGCGGACGCTCGACCGGCGTTGCCCCTTTCTGGCGTCGTGACCCTGGGGGCACTGCTGACCGTCTGGCTGGCCCTCACGGGAGGGACGGTGTTGACGGTATTGGCCGCCTGGACGCTTTTCGATCTGCTCTGGGGAGCCGCCGGTCTCATCGCCGTGGGGGATGGTGAGCGGGTGATCTTCGGCTGGCTGTTCCACGGTCTGGCCTCGCTCATTTTGTGGATGGTGACGCTGCTGTTGGAACAGGAGGGGGGAAGCGCTCTGTGGGGTCTCATGGTCCCTTCGTCCTCGATAGTCGTGCTGCTGATCGGGGCGGCGGTGTTGCGTATCGCTCTCTACCCCTTTCACATCACGTTCCCGCGTCGTCTGGGGCGCGCAGATCCCCTCTTTGCCGTTGTGGTCCTGGGTCCGGTTGTGGGCCTGGGCTTGCTCTACCGCGTGTTGGCCTTGCCGGGCGAGGTCGCCTTTCCGCCGTGGCTGATGGGGCCGGCGCTGGTCACCGTGCTTTGGGGGGGTGTGTGGGTGTGGCGTGGTCGCGGCAGCGAGATGCTTCTGTGGGTGGCCTACGCGCTTCTGGGCTTACTGGTGGCCGGCGCGCTGGTGACCCGGCAGGCCGACGTGTTGCTATATGGCACGGCGGCCTGGTGGGGGGGCTGGACGTCGCTGTGGCTCTCACGACCGCGCCATCGGACGACATGGGCCTGGTCGTGGCCCGGCTGGATCGCCATGCTCTTTCTGATAGGCGTGCCGCCGTCTCCTTTGGGGGTCTTCTATCGCTCGGCGCTGGCGACGCAGGGGTGGGTGCGCCGCGGCGTGCTGTTGGTCGGTGGGGCACTGGTGACGGGAGGGGTGCTGGCCTTCGTGCGCCGTGCTACGAGCCGCGCTTCCGTCTCGCCGCCCTGGGTGGGTCAGCAGTTGGCGTTGGGAGTGGGCCTGGCGCTGCCCCTGGGAGGCTTGATCTCCGGCGCTTACGTGGAGCCCTTTTGGATCGAAGGGCTCTTCTTCTGGGGTGCGATGGTGCTCCTGGGCGCCCTGGCGGTCCGAGGCGTGAAGCACCTGCGCATCCCGAAACGGGTGCAGACGGCGTGGTCGCTCCTGGATGTCCAATGGGTCCATCGTGCGCTCTGGCGCGGCGCGGAGCATCTGTTGGGCGTGGTGCGTGTCGTCGCCGACGTGGTCGAAGGGAGTGGAGCGCTGCTCTGGTCTCTATTGGTGATCCTCATTGTGCTTCTGGTCAGGGGCAGCTGAGCCATGGATCCTCTGATTGTGTGGATCGACCGGCTTTCCGCCTGGGCCTCCGGCCCCGCCGTGTGGGGTATCTTTCTCTCCGGCGCGGCCATTTACCTGATCGCCAGCTGGCGTTTGCGGCTGGTGGCGCTGCTGGCGCAGTACTTTTTCATCGGCATTATGTTCACCCGGCTTTTCAGCGAGCGCCCCGAGATGGCTCTCCTGAAGACCCTGGTCGGCTGGCTGGCCTGCGCGGCGATCTATCTGAGTGCCCGCATCCGTCAGGAGAGCATGGAAGAAGAGCAGCGCCAGGTCGGCCGGGCCGCTGACCGTCCTTTTCGGCTCGTCTCGCTGTTGATGATGACCACCATCGCCTACCTGGCCTCTCAACACTACGCTTTGCCCTTCGTCTCGGGCGACCTGGCGCTTACCTGCTTCTTGTTGCTCGTGTTGGCGTTGTTGTTTATCGGGACAGAGCAGGACGTGGTGGTGATCGGCATTGGGGTGTTAAACCTCCTGGCGGGCCTGGACATCTTCTACTCCGTACAGGATCCTGGCCTGTTGGTGACCGGACTGCTGATTATGGTCAACCTGCTGGTCGCGCTGGCGATTTCCTACCTCACGGTGGTGGAGGTGCCCGAATGACGTTGCCGGGTCCGCTGGTGATTTTGGGCGTGCCGCTGTTGGGGGCGGTGGTGTTGCAGCTGTTGCGGCGTTGGACCACCCTGATGGCCTGCTTGGGGGGGGCGCTCACCGCCACGCTCGGCGCGGTGATGCTCTTCGTGCCCCTGGATGTGCCCTGGCGCGTGGCCACGGTCACTGTGGAACTGGATCGCCCGCTGGTCGTCCTGGGACGTCAGCTGTTGATCCAGCCCTCGGACCGCACGGCGTTGGCCTTTCTGTTTCTGACGACGGCGGGATTGTATCTCGTCGCCTGGCGCCTGTTGCCCCATTCGAACTTCTTCCCCTTTGGGCTGGCGGCCGTGACCTTCCTGGCGGCGGCCCTCCTCGTTGAGCAGGTCGTCTACACGGCGCTGTTTGTGGAGATGGCGGCGGTACTCAGCGTCTTCCCGCTGCACGAACCGCCGGCCACCGAGGCCGGAGAGCAGGTGGTGGGCAGGGACCGGGCCCTGGGGGGCGTGCGATATATGGCCTATACCACGCTGGCCCTGCCCGGCCTGATGATCACCCAACTCTTTTTGGACCTCTTTGCGATTTTCCCGAACGACCAGGGTCTGTTGAACACCTCTGCCGTGTTGCTCAGCCTCTCCTTTGCCATTCTCTTCGGCGCCGTGCCCTTTCAGAACTGGCTTTCGGCGGTGGCGACGGACGGTTCCCCGCCCGTGGTGACCTTCGTCTTCACCGTCAACCTGGGCGCCGTTTGGTTCATGTTGCTGGAGTATCTGCAGACCTATCCCTGGCTCAGTCAGCGCATCCCTTTGGACACATTGTTCGCCAACCTGGGGCTGCTCATGATGGTGCTGGGTGGCGTTCTGGCGGCGGCACAGCGTCGGTTGGGACGGCTGGTGGCCTATGCGACCCTGGTGGATAACGGCGCGATGCTGTTGGCCCTGGGGACGCAACAGGTCGAAGGGCTTGCTCTGGCGATGTTGGTGCTGTTGGCGCGTCCCTTTTCCATGGGCCTGATGACGCTGGGGTTGCAGGGGCTGCGGCGGATTGAAGGAGATGACGGCTTCGACGCCGTGACCGGCGCTGCGTGGCGCAGTCCGTGGCGCGCCGTTGCCTTCATCGTGGGCGGCGTGGCTCTGGCGGGTTTCCCCATCTCGCTCAGCTTTGCTGCGCGGTGGGGGCTTTATCGTCTGATCGCGCAGGACGAGATGTTTCAGGCCTTTTTGGCGCTCCTCGGCAGCGCCGGCGTTATGCTGGGCCTGGTGCGGGCGCTGCGGACGCTGCTTTCGGCGCTGCCCAAAAACGCTGCGCCCAATGTCACCATCGCCGAGGATCGCGTCGTCTTGATCTTGATCATCCTGTTTATCACCGCGGTGGTGGTCTTCGGCTTTTTCCCGCAGTTGATCACCAGGGCGGCGATGGATATGGCGCAATGGTATACTTTTTTCTAGAGGGCGGTTGATCGGACATGGGGTTGACGCTTTCCGGCTATCGCGTGCGACAACGAGATTACCTGTTGAGCATCGCGCGGGCGCTGGTCTCGCGGTTGAATCTGCGGGCCGTGTTGCGCTTGATCCTGCAGGCGTCCGTGGATATGCTGCAGGGCCACGCTGGCCTCATCGCGCTGCGCGATCGTGACGGTGAATTCGCCTTCTGGGCCAGCTACGGCTTGCCGCCGGCCATGATCGAAGCGTTTGGATCGCTCGTGGATGCGGTACCTGAGCTCACCGATCCCACCGAGTTCGACATACCCGACCTGAGTGAGCAGTTACAGGAGATCGCAGAGGAGACGAACTTGCCTCTGCGCCAGATGGTCGCGCTGCCCATGATCGTGCTGCGCGAGGCGTTACACGGGTTCCAGCCACCGGGGACGGAGTCCGGCGTGGACAAAACCGGGGCGGAACTGCTGGGGGTGATCTACATCTTCCGCTCCCAAAGCCTGCGCTTTTCGGCCGACGATCGCCAGATCCTGGCCAGCTTCGCCGATTACGCCGCCATTGCAGTCAACAACGCGCGGCTCTACGAAACGGCGGTGACCGAACGTCGGCGCCTCGACGCCCTCCTGGAGTCCAGCGCCGACGGTATCATGGTCCTGGCTCCGGATCTGACGGTGACGCGGGTCAATCAGGCCCTGGTTACGCTGACCGGCTGGCGGGCCGAGGAGGCCGTGGGGTATCCTTACACCGCCGTGATCCAATGGGCGCGCTGCGAAGCGGAACAAAGTCTGGAAGAGGCGGTGGAGGCGGGGTGGCCGTACGGGGAGAAGCGTCCTCTTTATGTCAAAGGCGACCTGGCACGGCGCAACGGCAGCATCGTCAGCGTGGACATCATGTACGCGCCGTTGGTGGGGCGTGGCGACCGTCTGCTCAACATTATCGGCATCGTCCGCGATATCACCCGCTTCCGCGAGGCGGACGCGCTGAAGGCCACCTTCATCTCCGCGATCTCCCACGAGCTCAAGACCCCGGTGGCTATTATCCGAGGCTACGCGGAGACGTTGCAGCGTGCCAGGGTGCGCGAGGACACGCAGCTGGTCGAGGAGCTCTTAGGGGGGATCATCGAGGAGACGGGGCGACTTGCCAAGTTGGTGGACGATCTGCTGGACGCTTCGCGCCTGGAGGCTGGCGGCCTCTCCTTCACAGAAGTGGAGGCTGTCGATTTGCGGGAGATCGTGCAGCGCGTCGTGGAACGCTACGCCGCTCAGACCACCAGCCACGAGTTGAAGCTGGAATTCCCCGACGACGAGGTCTTTACCCTCGACGGGGATCCCGACCGTTTGGAGCAGGTGGTGGATAATCTCGTCTCCAACGCCATCAAATACTCCCCGCAGGGGGGCCGGATTTGGGTCAAGGGGCACGCTACGTCCGCCAAGATCACGCTGGCCGTGCAGGACGAGGGCGTGGGCATTCCTCTAGATGAGCAGGAGCGTATCTTCGAACGCTTCTACCGCGTGGAGGGACCCGAGACGCGCGGTGTCTCTGGGACAGGATTGGGTCTCTACCTGGTGCGCAGCATCGTCGAGGCGCACGGGGGAAAGATCTGGGTGGAGAGCCGCCTGGGCGAGGGCGCCACTTTCTACGTGACGCTCCCCCGCCAAACTGGTCTGGCGTTGTGGGAGCGCTGAGTCCGGGGGAGTGAAGGGGCCTGCCGGGCCTCTTCGACTGTGTATGTTTTCCGTTGGTCGCTCCTGTGTCAGGACAACTAACGTCTTATACTCTGATGTTACCATGAACACAAGAAGGGAGTTTTAATATGGTGTACTATGCACGAGCCCAATGTCCGGCTTGTGGGACGGCTTTTCAATTACCGGTGGAGCAGATTCTGGACGTTCGGGTAGATCCCAAAGTGAAGCAACGTCTGCTCAGCGGGACCGTGAACGTGGCCCGTTGCCCGGCTTGTGGTTGGACGGGGCATCTGAACGTCCCCTTTATCTACCACGATCCAGAGAAAGAGGTGGCGCTGCTCTACCTGCCGACCGAAGCCGGTCGAAACGAGGCCGAACGTCAGCAGGCAGCAGGGCGCCTGACCCGGCAGCTTTCCAACTCATTGCCGGCCGAGGAGCGCAAAGGCTATTTGCTCAACCCGGAGACCTTTATCACCCTGGATTCGCTAGTCCACCGCGTTTTAGAGTTGGAGGGGATCTCCGAGGAGCAGATCGCTCGTTCCCAGGATCAACAACAGTTGTTACAGGATCTGTTGTCTGCCTCCGAAGAGGAGTGGGAGGAGATGGTGGAGGAGCGGGGGAACCTCGTCGACGAGGGTTTTTTCTATCTCTTGAACTCCAACCTCCGCTTCCTGCAGGCCATGAAAGAGCAAAGTGAGGAGGAGGGGGAGACCCTACCGCCTCAACTTCAGGAGGCTCTGGACAAAGTGGAGGCTTTGGAGAATTATCTCACGGAGACACACGAGACCGGCCGACGGCTGGAGAGTCGGACCGAGGCACTGCGCCCCTTCCTGGAGGACCCCAACCGTGAGACGTTGCTCGAAGCGTTGATCGCGGCGCCCGACGACGATACGGTCGAGATGCTCGTCCAGAGTGGCGTGCAGTGGTTGAATTACGGCTTCTTCCAGAAGCTGAGTGAACGCATCGAGAAGGCGCAGGACGAGGCGACGCGAGAGCGGCTCACGGCCCTTCGCGGACAGATTCTGGATTTGCGTGAAGAGCTTCAGAAGTCCAGCGAGGCGTTATTAATGGAACGCGCGCAGCTGCTACGCAAGCTCCTGGAGACGGAGGAGCCGCTCAAAATGGCCCGCAGCCATCTTTCCGAGCTCGATGAAGCCTTCTCCTACGTCTTCCAATCTCACATGCAAAGGGCGCGGGAGCGGGGGGATCGAGGGTATCTCTCGGAGCTCGAGGCGCTCACCGACGTATTGGATCAGCTCTTTGAGCAGAGCATGCCCCCACAAGTGGCGCTGGTCCGACGTCTGTTGATGACTTCTTCCGATGAAGAAGTGACCAAGATGCTGGAAGCGAACCGGCAGATCGTCACCGAATCCTTCCTGGAGTTCCTCACCGCTGTAGAAGAAAGCATGCAGGAGGAGGGAGAGACGGAGGTGATCGAGCGGTTGCGTGGGATCCGACGCCTGGCCCGACGCTTTGTCTCCTCCTCGCCCTCGTCGCAGAGAGAGGGTGCAGAGGTGCCGCCTTCTGAACCCCTGGGGCCGGGGGAGAAACTGGGGCCTGGTGGGCTGATTATCAGCAAGAAGTGATGGGTCGAGCGGGGTGGGGCGTTCCGGATTTAGCGTGGGGAGAGCATAGAACGCCTCACCCGGCACGGTCATCCGTGGGATGCGTTTTGAGTTATTTCAGTGGTGTCAGAGGTGATCTATGAGCGCCGATGAAAAACTGGTTTTGGTGGACGGTCACTCCCTGGCCTATCGCGCTTTCTACGCCCTCCCCAACACGCTGAGAACCTCAACGGGCGAGCTGACCAACGCCGTCTACGGTTTTACCTCGATGTTGCTCAGCGTCCTGGAAGAGGAGGCGCCGGACTACGTCGTGGTGACCTTTGACAAGGGCCCTTCCTTTCGGTTGCGGATGTATGAGGCGTATAAAGCCCACCGCGAGAAGACGCCCGAGGAGATGCGCCCGCAGATGCAGCGGGTGCGCGAGGTGGTCGAGGCCCTGGGCATCCCCATCGTGGAGCTAGAGGACTACGAGGCTGACGATCTGCTGGGCACGCTCTCCCGGCAGGCTGCCGAGCAGGGGGTGAACGTCCTCATCGTGACCGGTGACCGGGATGCCCTTCAGCTGGTGGACGATAAGGTCACGGTGTTGACCTCGGGCCGCCGTTTCTCCGACACGCTGCGCTACACGCCGGACAAAGTGCGTGAGAAATACGGCCTGGACCCGGAACAGATCGTCGATCTCAAGGCGCTCATGGGCGATAGCTCCGATAACATCCCGGGCGTCAAAGGCGTGGGCGAGGTGGGCGCCACGCGGATGTTGAAGAAGTACGGTAGCCTGGAGAAGGTGCTTGAGCACGTGGATGAGCTGTCGACGCGCTATCGGAACGCTTTAGAAGGCCAACGTGAGCAGGCTCATCTCAGTCGGCAGCTGGCGCAGATCGTGCGGGACGCGCCCGTGGAGCTGGATTTGGAGGCCGCCGCCGGTTGGAAACACCGCGACCGCCAGGCTTTGGTCGAAGTGATGCAGGCGTTGGAGTTCCGCTCGCTGATGGAGCGGATTAGAAGGCTGCCCACGGCCTCCCGCGCCTCCTCTCCCGCTCAGCTCGCTCTCTTTGGGGAGGAGCCGGGGATGTCCGAGGAAGGCGCTGCTTACCACCTGGTCACCGACGAGCGCGCGCTGCGAGCATTGGTCGCGCGACTGCGGGAGGAAGCCGAGGTGCTGGCCATCGACACCGAGACGACGGGCACCGACGCCATGCGCGCGGCGCTCGTGGGCATCTCGTTGACCCATACGCCGGGCGAAGCCTGGTATCTCCCCATCCGCGCGCCGGCGGGCGCGAGCCCCCTCGCGTTGGAGACTGTCCGGCGGCATCTCGGCCCCTTGCTTGCCGATCCCCGGCTGCCCAAGTATGGGCATAACCTCAAATACGACCTGGAGATCTTGCGCCGCGCCGGGTTCACCGTGCGTCCGCTGACCTTCGATACCATGATCGCCGAGTGGCTGATCAACCCCGCTTCCCCCAACCTGGGGCTCAAGAACTTGGCCTGGGCCCGCCTGGACGTGCAGATGCACACCATCGACGAGCTCATCGGCAGTGGGCGTGATCAGAAGACGATGGATGAAGTGCCCCTGCACAAGGTCGCACCCTATGCCTGCGCGGACGCCGACGTCTCCTTGCAGCTGGCGCGACGCTTGCGGCCTGAGCTGGAGCGCCATCAACAGCTGGAACTCTTTCGGGACCTGGAGATGCCCCTGGTGACCGTGCTGGCGGATATGGAGATGCGGGGGGTCAAGGTCGATCTGGCGTGGCTGCAGCACCTTTCCGCCGAGCTGGAGCGGCGTCTCGCCCGGCAGGAGGCCGAAATCTACGCCCTGGCGGGGACGGAGTTCAACGTCAACTCGCCGCAGCAGCTCTCCGGCGTGCTCTTCGACACCTTAAACCTGCCCACCCAGGGCCTGCGGAAGACCAAATCGGGTTACTACTCGACGCGCGCCTCGGTGCTTGAGCGCCTCCGCGACACGCATCCCATCGTCGAACATATCCTGACCTATCGTTCGCTCTCCAAACTCAAGTCCACCTACGTGGATACGCTGGCGGAGCTGATTCATCCCGAGACGGGGCGCGTGCACACCTCCTTCAACCAGGTCGCCACGGTGACCGGACGCCTTTCCTCTTCCGATCCCAACCTGCAGAACATCCCCATTCGCACCGAGGAAGGTCGGCGGGTGCGCCGCGCTTTCGTCGCCGAGGAGGGCTGGCTGCTCGTGGGGGTGGATTACTCGCAGGTGGAGTTGCGGGTGATGGCCCATGTCTCCGAGGACCCGGCGCTCATCGCCGCCTTTCAACGGGGCGAAGACGTCCACGCCACCACGGCGGCTGCGGTCTTCGACGTGCCCCTGGAGCAGGTGGATTACGACATGCGCCGCATCGCCAAGGCCGTCAACTTCGGTTTGATCTATGGGCAGAGCGCCTACGGCCTCTCCCGCCAGATCGGTGTCGGCGTGACCGAGGCCGAGGACTTCATCCGCCGCTATTTCACGCGCTTCCCGCGCGTCAAAGCGTACATGGAGCACGTTCAACAGCAGGCGATCGAACAAGGCTACGTGGAGACGCTGTTGCACCGTCGGCGGTACTTCCCCGAGCTGCGCTCCGTGAGCCGTGCTTCCCACAATCGGCGGCAGGCCGCGCTGCGCATGGCGATCAATACCCCCATTCAGGGCACGGCGGCCGACATCATCAAACTGGCCATGTTGCGGCTGCACCGTCGACTGCGCGAGGCGGACCTCCGTTCGCGCATGATCCTGCAAGTGCACGACGAGCTGGTGCTGGAGGTGCCGCAGGAGGAGCGTGAACAGGCTATCTCCCTGGTCCGCGAGGCGATGGAAGGTGCTTTTGACCTGCGGGTACCGCTCAGCGTCGATATTGAAGTCGGCGTCAACTGGGAGGAGATGAACCCCATCCCCTGAGGGGTGAGCCTTGATCGTCCTTTGGGCTCCGCTTGCCCTATCCCCTGCCCGTGCTAAAATGAGATCCGTCGTTGATACCCCATAAGGAACGGTCATGTTGAAGTCGGAGACGAGCACGTCCGCATTGAAGTTGGTCGCGCAGCGGCGCGATGCCGAGCTGAAGGCGCTTTACCTCATCGCGCAGGCGGTGAATTTCACCATGCCTCTGGACGACGTGTTGGAGCTGCTTTACACGCAGCTGCAACGGGTGATCCCGGTGCCCAACTTCTACATCGCGCTGGTGGATTTCGAGGCGCAGCAGTTTTACTTCGCCTTTTACGTCGAAGGTGGGGAACGTCAGTATCCCAACCTGCGTTGGGGCGTGGATCAGGGGTTGACCGGTTTTCTCTTCCGCAACGGAGGGATCATCCGCACGGAGGACTATCTGACCGAGTGCCAGATCCGGGGCGTGGAGCCCGGCGGTCGGCCCGCCAAAGCCTGGATGGGGGTACCGCTGTTGGCGCAGGATCAAACCATCGGGGTGATGGTGATCAGCGAGCAGGATCCTGACGTCGTCTTCTCCGAAGAGGACGCGAGCTTTATGATGACCGTGGCCTCTTACCTGGCCTCGGGCATCGAGCGTCGTCGGCTCCACGAACGCCTGGAGACCCACGCCCGGCAGCTGCGGACCCTCAACGAAATCGGTAAGCTGCTTGCCTCCAGCTTGGACCTCGAAGAGGTGCTGGACCTGGTGGTCCGCAACGCAGCCCAGCTTCTGGATTCGGAGGCGGGCTCGCTGTTGTTGTTGGACGACGATGGCAGCGACCTCGTCTTCCGCATCTCCAGCGGCCCGGCCGGCGATCGGCTGGTGGGGCACCGTGTGCCGGCGGGCAAGGGCATCGCCGGTAAAGCCTTCGAGGAGAACCGCCCCGTCATCGTCAACGATGTAGAGCATGACGAGCAGTGGTACGCGGCCTTCGACGCGCAGGCCGACTTCGTCACGCGCTCTGTGCTGGCCGTCCCCCTGAGCACCCGCGGGCGTTCCATCGGGGTACTGGAGGTTATCAACCACGAGGGAAACCGCCCCTTTCACGCCGACGATGCCGATCTCCTGCAATCCTTTGCGGCGCAGGCGGCCATTGCCATTGAGAACGCCCGTCTCTTCACCACCACCGACCAGGCGCTGCAGGCGCGAGTGGAGGAGCTGACCACCTTGCAGCACATCGACCGTCAGTTGAACGCCACCCTGGATTATCGGGAGATCATGGACCTGACCCTCTCCTGGGCCATTCGTCTCACCGGCGCCGAGATCGGCTTGATGGCCGCCTTGCGTGAAGAGGAGGACGGCACGCGCGGGCTGCAGTTCCTGGCCTCGAAGGGCTATCCCGACGATCTGGTGCAGCGCTATACGGACGAAGCGCTCTGGCCCCTGGATAAAGGCCTGGTGGGGCAGACGGTGCTCAAGGGGGAGACGATGCTGGTGCGTGACGTCCAGGCTCACACGGACTACGTGGAGGTCGTCCCGGGCATGCAGGCGCAGCTCAGCGTGCCCGTCCGTCGGGAAAATCGCGTGATCGGCGTCGTGGCCCTGGAATCGCCCGACCCCGACTGTTTCTCCGACGAGGAGATCATGCTGGCGGCGCGTCTGGTCGATCACGCTGCCATCGCTATCGACAACGCGCGTCTCTTCCAGCAGGTGCAGCGGGCCAACCAGGCTAAGACCGAGTTCATCGACTTTGTCTCTCATGAGCTAAAACAGCCCATGACCTCCATGAAAGGCTACATCGACCTGCTCAAGAAGGGCCTGGGGGGGCCGTTGACCACGCAACAGGAGCAGTTCCTCGACGTCATCTACTCCAACGTTCAACGCATGAACCGCCTGGTTCAGGATCTGTTGGATATGTCGCGTATCGAGGCGGGACGGGTGCATCTGGAGATCAAACCGGTGAGCCCTGTGGCGATCACTCGGGAGGCTGTGCAATCCTTCCGCCAAGCGATTGAGGACAAACGGCAGGCGCTGAGGATGGAGGTGGAGGAAGGCTTGCCCCTGGTACTCGGTGATCGGGGACGCCTGATTCAGGTGCTGACCAATCTGTTGAGTAATGCCAACAAGTACACGCCGGAGGGGGGGGAGATCACCGTACGCGTCGAGGCATGCCGGATGGATGACCAAGATGCGTACGTTTGTTGGCACGTGGAGGACTCCGGCATCGGTATGACGGCGGAGGAGATGGAGAAGCTCTTCACCAAGTTTTTCCGTGCCGATGTGCCTGAAGTCCGCAATGTCAAGGGCACCGGTCTAGGCCTGGTGATCACGCGCAGTCTGGTGGAGATGCACGGAGGGCACATCCGCGTGCAGAGTGAGCCCGGCGAAGGCAGTACTTTCACTTTTATGATCCCCGTTTCGTCCGGTGTCTGAAGGGCATGTTCCCTTCTCCCTTTTTCCACAAGGAGGTTTCCCATGTTGAAGCACGCAAGCGAACACTTCCGCACGCATGACGGCCTGGAGCTCTACGCGCAGCATTGGCTGCCCGCTGCGCCGCCTCGCGCTGCGCTCGCTGTGGTCCACGGTTTTGGGGAGCACAGCGGACGGTACAGTGACGTTGCGGCGTGGTTTGTCTCTCGGGGCTACGCCGTCTACGCCTTCGACCATCGAGGACACGGCCACTCACCGGGCCAACGCGGGCACGTCAACCGCTGGTCGGAGTACCGGGATGATGTGCGCGTCTTTGTGAAACGGATGCGGGAGCAGGCCGTGGAGATCCCGCTGTTCCTCGTGGGGCACAGCATGGGCGGCCTCATCGTTTTGGACTACGCGCTTCACTACCCCCAGGGCTTAAAGGGCGTGGTGGCGTCCGGGCCGGCCTTGGGCCGTGGCGAGGACGTCTCGGCAGCGCTGTTGTTCGTCGGTAAAGTGCTCTCCTATGTCATCCCGAGGCTGAAATTGGAGAGCGGTTTGAACGCGGCGGGCCTCTCCCACGACGAGGAGGTGGTGCGCGCCTACCGCGACGATCCCCTGGTGCATGGTCATGTGACGCCGCGCTTCGCTGCGCAGATGGACGCCACGATGAAGCGCACCATGAAGGCCGCCCCCGATTGGGAAGCCGATCTGCCCCTGCTTATCGTTCACGGCGGCGACGATCCTCTCTGTCCGCCGGGGGCCAGCGCGCGCTTCTTCGAGCGGGTCGGTGCAGCGGACAAGACGCGGCACGAGTATCCCGGCTACCTCCACGAGGTCTTCAACGAGGTGGGGCGCGAGAAGGTGCTCCAGGACGTGCAAGCGTGGTTGGAGGCGCACCTCGATTAGGGGGCGGAGCCCTCCTGTCCGGTCGTCCGCGCAGCCCAGGCGGCGATCACCGTAGTCAGCGGTACGGCTAACATCAACCCCAGGCTGCCCACGATAGTGCGCACGAGCTCCTCGGCGATCAGTTCCCGGTTGAGAGTTAGGTACCATGGCTCGGGGTAGAGGGTGAAGAGGATGAGCAGCGGCAGCGCGGCGCTGGCGTAGGCCAGGACCAGCGTGTTGACCATGGAGGTCAGGTGCGCCACGCCCACTTTCATCCCCCGACGGTAGAGCGCGCGTTCTCTTAGCTCCGGCGCCGCGCGAGCAATTTCGAAGACGGCCACCGCCTGGGCCAGGACCACGTCGTCCAGTACGCCGGCCGCGCCCAGGAGCATGCCCGCCAACAACAGCCCTCGCATGTTCAGGCGGACGCCCGTCGCCTGCAGGTAGAGCGTCTCCTCAGAGCCGAAGCCGGTGAGGCGCATCCCGCGCGTCCAGAAAAAGGCCAGCGCCCCCGTCACCACCAGGCTGCTCAGCAGCCCCAGCAGCGCCGTGTGGGAGACGACGTTCCAGCCCTGGATCAGGTAGAGCGTGACCGCCATCAGCAGAGCCACCCCTACCGTCGTCACCAGCATAGGGTTCCGGTCGGCCAGAATCTGGGGGAGCAGAAAACCGCCGATGAGCAGGAGGCTCAGGAGCAGCCCCAACAGCGCTCGGACGCCTTGCCATCGTCCCACCAGCACTGTGATCAGCGCGAAAGCGATCCCCAGGGCCGCCAGTGGCCAGAGCCGCACGTGGTCCGCGATGGCGTAGTAGGTCTCACCCGAGGGGGTTTCCGAGGTCATCACCAGCGCGCGGTCGCCGGGACGGAAGCGCACGTCGCGCAGCGTCGGCCCCAGCCCATTGTACGTCACCTCGACCCGTTCGTCCTTGTGGTCGCCGGAGAGGATCTGCACCTCCAGGGTCTGGGCAACTTGCGTCAGTCCACTTTCGTCGGTGGTCGCCGTCTCCTCCTTGACCTCCAGCACGCGGGCTGGCACCGTGGCTTCCTGAGAGGCCGCCTGGGCGCTGTACTGAATCGGCGGACGGGTGACGGCCAACACCCCCACGGCGATCACCAGGGCCAACAACATCAGCACAGAGAGGCCCTCCAGCAGATACTGCGTCGTGCGTTTCGAACGCTTTGTATCTTTATCCATGAGTGCCATTATAGAGGCGCGCAGCGAATGATCAAGGTCGCTGTCCATCTTTCTGTTTTTGTCCGCTCTGCGGTTTTGAGTATACTTGTCATCACACGTGTGCGTGCTGCTCAGCGCTGGAAAGGAGCCTGCGATGTCTGAGATGCCTTGTTGTCGGTTGGTGGAGGATGCAACACGAACGCTGGTTCACTGGGCGCGGACGGCTCAGGAAGAGGCGGCTTCGCCTTTCGAGGCAGCGCGGCGCATTGTGACTCGTCTGGGTGCGCGCCGGTGGGGTGATCGTGCCAGGCTGGGATTTTGGGCGCCGGTGCTGGCCCGCCAGGAGATCCCTCACGCCGATGTCGTCCTGGAGCTTTTCACGCCCCTGGATCCCCTGGACTTGACGGCGAAGAGGCAGACGTGCCGTTTTCACCGCCAGCGACTGCCCGTGATGCGCGATGGGGACTACGTCTGGGCCGTCGTGGCGGGGATGCGGGCCGGGACGCGCGAGCAGGTGGGCACCTTTTACCGCTTGCGTTATCGTGATGCCGAGGGGGTGTGGCGGACGATCCCCGATATGCTGGCCTGTTCGGTGCCCTTTGGTGCCTTTGCGCCGGCGGAATTCTACGATATCGAGGCGATGCACGCGGGCCGCGCCGACGCCCACCACTTCGCCCGGCTGGAGACGGAGCCCGACCCCGACGGCGTGCCGCGTATCGTCGGACCGACCAATCTGCTGCAGATCCACGTGGGCACGGCGTCGGAGGAGGGTACGCTGGCGGGGCTTACGCGCATCTACGAGACCATCGCCGAGAAGCGCCGCAACGGCAAGCCGCTGACCCCCGCCGAGCAGAACTATGTCGGCTACGACGGCGTCCAGCTGATGCCCATCGAGCCGACCATCGAGTACGAGGCCGGACCGAATTTCTGGGAGGAAGTGGAGGCGGATGAGGAGAGCGTCACGATTGAGGTGCGCCGCCCCGATATGACCAACTGGGGCTACGACATCATCACCGTGGCGTCGCCGGCGGTCAATCCGGTGATTCTGGGCAGCGGGCGACCTGACGAGTTCGTCGACTTCCTCGCTGCACTGCATACCTTCCCCGACGGGCCCATCATGGTGGTGCTGGATATTGTCTACGGGCACGCCGACAACCAGTCGCTCTCCCTGCTGCCCGAGGAGTTCTACGCCGGCCCGGGCATGTACGGACAGGAAATCGACTTCCGGCATCCAGTGGTGCGGGCGCTGTTGTTGGAGATGCAGAGACGCAAGAGCGACTTCGGCGTGGACGGCGTCCGCGTCGATGGGGCGCAGGATTTCAAGTACTGGGACCCTGAGGCGCGCGAGTTGAAGCACGACGACGAGTATCTGACGCTGATGAACGCCGTGGTGCAGGAGGTCGCCGGGGTGCGCTATCGCCCGTGGATGATCTTTGAGGACGGTCGCCCCTGGCCCCGCGACGACTGGGAGTTGGCGTCGACCTACCGCGAGGTGACTAAACGGCATCCCAACGTGGTGCAATGGGGGCCACTGACCTTCGCGCACAACACGCCCTTCCTCTTCACCTTCTGGGTGAGCAAGTGGTGGCGCATTCAGGAGATCGCCGAGGTGGGCAGTCACTGGATCACCGGCTGCGCCAACCACGACACGCTGCGGCGGGGCACGCAGGTTGATCCCGAGGCGCGCATCAATACCTACCTGGGCGATACGTTGCCCCAGATCTTCAGGAAAGCCTACGATAATCCGGCCGCCAAGCTCTTCGACTATGCCATGATGCCGGGCGTTCCTATGGATTTTATCAACGCGGCCATGCGGGCGCCCTGGGCCTTTATCCGCAACACCGATGATCGCTACGCGGTTAAGGTGGTCTCAGAAGAAGCGCACTTCCTGGATTGGGTGATGCACGATGCGCTCTACGCGCAGCCTCACGTCTTCCCGCGCCTCAAGGCGCTGGGCTTCGAGCGGCTGGACGAGCTACGCCGCTTCATGCGCACGCTGGCCCACGCCGTCGACGTCACGGGCTACGCCATGCCCGCCATGATCGAGTTGCTGCGCCACGTCGAGCCGCCCCTGGATGGCCCGCCGCCTTCGATCAAGACACTCAAGCAGATCGCCCGCGCGTGGATGGACGATGTATATGAGATCTGCAATGTCTCGCATTACATGCCGACCGTCGATGCCGAGCAGGCGGCCTTCAACCTGGCGGTGCGCGAGTTCCGACGGGCGCGCCCCTGGCTGCGGGAAAACCTGCGCCCCGACGAGACCTTCGACCGGCTGCGGCCTACCGACGGCAGCGTGATCTTCTTCGGCCTGCGCCGCGCGCCGGGCTGCAGTGAGGAGCTGCTCTTCGTCGCCAACATGGAGGGCGCGCCGCGCACCCTCACACCGGTGCAACTGCCCATCCCGCACCTGCTGCGCGACAGCTGGGAGGTGGCGCTCCAGACGCCCGGCCTGGATGTTGCGACCGTCGAGGAACCGGTGACGCTGCGCGACAGCGAAGCGGTGGTCTTTACGCGCCACGTCTGATCCCGCAAGAGAAAAGGCTCCCCCGTTGTCTTGACGTGGAAGCCTTTTTGCTTACTGTAATATCGGCTACGCTGCGGTACTCAGCTCTGCATGCACTTTCTGCAGCCACTCGATGATCTCCAACCCCTGTGGACACTTCTCCTGGCAGGTGCCGCACTCGACGCACATGTTGGCGCGCTGCTCCTCTTTGATCCAGGTGTTGTAGGTGCGACGGGCGCCCTCCACGTCGTCGTACATCATGGCTTCGTTGTAAGTGCGGAAAAGGGTGGGGATGTCCACGCCGTTGGGACAGGGCACGCAGTACCCGCAGCCGGTGCAGGGGATGGGCGCCAGCGCTTCGTAGGTTGCGCGCACGCGCTCGATCAGCCCTAGATCCTCGTCGGTCAGCGTCCCCACGCCGGAGCGGTCGGCGCTGGCGACGTTCTCCGTGACGTGCTGCATCTCGCTCATGCCGCTGAGCACCACGGAGACCTCCGGTTGGTTCCAGAGCCACTGCAGGCCCCACTCCGCCGGCTTCCGGTCGCGGCCCGATTCGGCCCAGATCTCGGCGACGGGATCGGGCGGGGGATTCTGCGCCAGCTGTCCGCCGCGCAGCCCCTCCATGATCACCACCGCCAGCCCTTTATCGGCGGCGTATTTCAGCCCTTTTGTGCCGGCCTGATAGTTGACGTCCATGTAGTTGTACTGGATCTGGCAGAAGGTCCAGCCGTCGTAGTCGTCGAGGATGCGTTTGAAGACAGGATACTCGTCGTGGAAGGAGAAGCCCAGATACCTGATGCGCCCGTCGGCGATAGCGCGTTCGGCCTGCGCCGGTATATCTAGCTTGAGCATCTTCTGCCAGCGCTCCTCGTTGAGCGCGTGCAGCAGGTAGAAGTCGATGTGGTCGGTCTGCAACCGTTTGAGCTGCTCGCCGAGGTAGTGATCGAAGTCCTCCGGCTTCTCCAGCAGCCAGCAGGGTGACTTCGTCGCCAGCCGTACTTTCTCCCGGTAGCCGCCTTGCAGCACACGCCCGAGGAAGGGTTCGCTTGCCTCCTGGTGATAGGGCCAGGCGGTGTCCACGTAGTTGACGCCGTGGTCGATAGCATAGTGGATCATCTTCGTCGCCAGCGGCTCGTTGATGTGTTTGGGATCGTCGTCGGTGGTGGGTAGACGCATAGCGCCGAAACCCAGCGCCGAAGGTTTCCAATCCAGTTGTCCAAAGGTTCGGTATTGCATGGAGCCTCCTGAAGGGTATAAAAGTGAATGCGATGAGCATGGGCCCGGCATCCGGTGTCGGCGGTCGCTGCTTTTAGATAGAAAGAGCGGTGTGTGGGCCATTGCTCATACCATAACCATACTACGGAATGGACGTTGTGCCAGTTGCTGACATCTAGGCGGGCTGAGGTATAATCCCGGTATGAAGACCCAGCTCTTCCGTTGCGCGTTAGCCGGGTTCCTGATCGTAGTCTCCGTCCTGGGCGTGATCCAGATGGAGGCTCAAAGGCGCTTTCTGACCCAGGGGCGGACCACCGAATTTCCCCGGCCGGTGGCCGATACGGCCTTTTCCCCTCTCTGCGTCAACGCTGCGTTGGAACAGTACCCGGATGAGGTGTTGGATGAGACCTTGGAGGCTATCACCGCAGGCGGCTTTGTCTGGGTGCGGCAGCGTTTCCCCTGGGCCGAGATTGAGCCGACGCCCGGGGCGTTTGACTGGGAGCGCTGGGACCGCATCCTCGCCGGGGCTGTGGAGGCGGGGGTGCAGATCGTCGCCGTGCTGGATTCGCCGCCGGCCTGGGCCGGCACGCCGCCCGATCCCGAAGCTTTCGCGCGCTTCGCCGGTGCGCTGGCGAACCACTACATGGCCCAGCTCGTTTATTATCAGATCTGGCATAACCCCAATCTGGGCGACGCCTGGGGAGGGGAGCCGGATGCCTATGGCTACGCCGAGCTGCTGGCGCACGGCGCCGAGGCTATCCGGGCCGCCGATCCCGACGCCCGCATCGTGCTGGGCGCGCTGGCGCCTAACGTGGAAAGCGGGCCTCACAATTACGCGGAGGACATTTTCCTGAAGCAGCTCTACGTGGCCGGCGCGGCGCCGTACTTCGACGTCGTGGCGGTGCAGCCTTATGGCTTCCACACGGGACCGGAGGATCGCCGCGTGGCGCGGACGGTACTCAACTTCTCGCGCCTGCTTCTGGTTCGGGAGGTGATGACGGCGTACGGGGAGGCCGATAAAGCGGTGTGGGCCACCGCCTTTGGGTGGAACAGTCTGCCCCAGGATTGGGAGGACGTGCCCTCGATCTGGGGCAGCGTCGACGAGGCGACGCAGGCGGCCTACACGGTGGCGGCCCTGGAGCGGGCGGAAGACGAGTGGCCCTGGATGGGCGTGATGTGCCTGTCGTCGTTCCAGCCGCGCCCGGCGACGCCGCGTGCGGTGCCGGATGCCGAGGAGCACTGGGGGTTTGCCCTGGTGGGACCGGAGGGCGAACCTCGTCCCGTCTACGAGGCGGTGCAGGCATGGGCCGCGCGTCCGCAGGTGGCCCGGCCGGGCGTCTACCCGGCGGGCACGGCGTTGGCGGACTTCGAGGGCTCGTGGCGGCTGGGGCCGCTGGGGGCGGACATTGGGCGTTTCGGTGACAGTCGTGTCTCTCTGACCTTCGAGGGTACCGGGGTGGCGTTGACGGTACGGCGCGGTCCCTATCGCGCTTTCCTCTTCGTCACCGTGGACGGAGAACCGGCGCCCGCGTTGCCCCGTGATGAGGCAGGGCGGGCCTATATCGTGCTCTACGATCCGCTGGCCGACGTGGCGACGGTGCCATTGGCCGAGAACCTGGCGCCCGGCGTGCACACCGTGGAGGTGACGGCCGATCGCGGTTGGTATCAGTGGTCGCTGGTTGACTGGCGCGTTGTGGAGCGTCCGGATCACCGCTATCTCCGTCTCGGTGTGACGTTTTTTAGCGGATTGGCCGCGGTCGGGGTGATCTTGGGCGTGCTCACCGTGCGGCGGATTGATCTCCGCGCTTTGTTGAAAGCGCTGCGTGGGCGGTGGGCGAACCTGAGCAGGCCGCTGCAGGCGATCGGCGCTGCGTTTCTCGCAGCCGTCTTCGGCCTGGCGGCGTGGATGACCTGGGCACAAGGCTCGTTCCGCCGCTTGGGCGAGGGGGTGGGGCTGTCGGCGATTTTGCTGGCGGGGTCGATGTTCTATTTCTCGCCCTGGCTGTTGCTGGCGCTCTGCAGCGGCGCCGTGCTCTTTTTGCTTCTCGTGTTGCGGCCCGAGGTGGGGCTGGCGCTGGTCGTCGCCACCTCACCGCTCTACCTGCATCCGGTCTCGCTCTTCGGCAAGTCCTTTGCGCTGGCGGAGCTGCTCCTGTTGCCCATGCTGGTTGGTTGGACGGTGGCACTGGTGACGTCGGGCGTCTCTGGGAAGGAGCGGTCGGTGTGGTGTCGGCTGCGGGCGAACTTCGACGACCTGGTGCCCCTGTTCGCTTTCGTCCTGATCGCTGTGATCTCCACGCTGTTGGCGCGGCACCGTCACGAGGCGTTGCGCGAACTGCGACTCGTCATCGTCGAGCCGGTGTTGTTCTACCTCGTGGCCGTGACGCTGCCTTTGCGGGAGCGCGACCGCTGGCGCGTCCTGGATTTCTACGTGGCGAGCGCTGTGGCAGTCGCCGTCATCGGCCTGGTACAGTATTTCCTGCTGGGCGACGTCATCACGGCCGAAGGTGGGATCCTGCGGCTGCGCAGCCTCTACGGCTCGCCCAACAACGTGGGACTCTATCTGGGGCGTGCGTGGCCTTTGCTGCTGGCCGTGGGATTGACGGCGATCAAAGTGGAGGAAGAAAGGTCTCTGCGCCTGCGATGGTCGCGGCGCTCGCTGACCTATGGGCTGGCGCTGGTGCCGGTGGGGTTGGCGCTGGTCCTGAGCCTTTCGCGCGGGGCGATCCTGTTGGGTATTCCCGTCGGTTTGATCACGCTGGGGCTGCTTGCCGGGCGCAGGGAGCGGACGGTGACGCTGGTTGTCCTGGTGCTCTTCGGCCTGGCACTGCTCCCTCTCTTTCAGACGCCGCGCTTTGCTGCTCTGCTGGATCTCACGCAGGGGACGACGGCCCTGCGATTGGCGCTCTGGCGCAGTGCCTGGCAGATGTTTTTGGATCATCCACTCTGGGGGGTGGGGCCGGATAACTTTCTCTACGCCTATCGCACCCGTTACGTGTTGCCTTCGGCCTGGGAGGAGTTCAACCTGGCCCATCCCCACAACCTGATCCTGGATTTCCTGTCGCGACTGGGCATCTTCGCTTTGGGTGCTTTTCTCTGGGTGCTGGTGCGTTTCTGGCGGCGCGGTCTGCGGCTGATGCGCCAGGCCACGGGACAGCAGCGCGCCGTGGCCTTGGGCCTGTTGGGGTCGATGGCGTCGGGTCTGGCGCATGGCCTGGTGGACGCTTCGTACTTCTACGTTGATCTGGCCTACGTGTTCTTCCTGACGTTGGCTGCGCTGCAGTGGCTTCATCGGCGTGAGGGCTTGTCTTCTGATGAGGGGTAAGAGTTTGAGTTGATCCTTTTGTGGGCTATAATGGCGGTGTTTTGCTTGGCTAATTATTGGGGTGGGGTAGATAAGGGGCGTCGTGATGAGAGTTCTCTCATCAGGGGCGCTTGCGGAGGTCTTCATGGAAAAGGATAGATGGGCGCAAGTCTTTGTTATGGTCTTGGTGATGGCCGTGCTGGCGGTCTCCGTGCTGGCGGTCCGCTTTGTGCTGCAGAGACTTTCTGCCCCGGATCTCACTGTGGACGTGCCCGTTGAGCTGCTCCCGAGACCGAATCCCACCCCGACCATCTATCCCAGCACCGTGACGGTGATAGAGAGCGTCCGGGACCTGAGTCGTTTGGAGACGGCTTCCTATGTCATGGAGAAGGTGATCACGGCGGAATCCGGGCAGGGTCCGTTGGGGTTTATCTTTGGGGATCGATTGTTGTTGATCGCCTACGGAGAGGTGATCGCCGGCGTGGATCTAACGGATTTTGGCGCGGACAACCTGGTGTGGGGCGAGGCAGGGACGCTTTACGTGCGGTTGCCACCGGCCGAGGTGTTGGTGACCACGTTGGACAATGAGCGCACCCAGGTATACGACCGGCGCACCGGCCTGGTAGGCTTGAACCCACAGTTGGAAAGTGAGGCGCGGCAGGAAGCGGAGCGGCTCATCGAGGAGACGGCGGTAGCGGAGGGCATCTTGGAGCGCGCCACCCGGAATGCGGAGGAGTTCTTGCGCTCTCTGCTTCTGGGGTTGGGGGTGAAAGAGGTGGTGTTCGTCGAGGTATTGCCCACGCCTACCCCCTTGCCGGACCCCACATCGGTCGCGGAATGACACAGAAGCCTGGGCATGGCGCCCCCTTCTGTCATCCCGAACCCGGAGCGTAGCGGAGGGTGAGGGATCTCGTTGGATGAGTTATTTAAGCAGAGTCAACACTTGACTCTACTGAAAAAAGGTTTTTCAGTAGGGGATACTATATGTTGTGATTGGGCTGCGCCCAACCACAACATATACCCCATATTTTTCTTTGGCTGACCCTTTTTTCAGGGCAGCCAACACTTCTGATTGTGAAACGAAACGTATCCGGGGCTGGACACGGAGCCAGAGTCTTCAGGGGGATTTCTTTTCATGGATCAAGAATTGGATACTTATGTCATGCCGTTAGGGGTAAGCGGCGCACTGGTCGATGTAGGCTACCACAACAGTTACCTCGCCGTCGTGCGGCAAGAGCGATTCTGGATGGTGGACTGCGCGGGGTGCCCGGTGACGCAGTTGAAGCGGGCGGGGTTGGATCCTCTGAAGGTGCAGGCCATAGTCATCACGCACTTTCATCCGGATCATGTTTACGGTCTCCCTGCTTTTCTCCTGGGCCTGTATGTCCAGGGAGTGGCGGAAAAACGACCGCGTCAACAACCGTTGCCCATCTACGCGCGGCCCGAGGTTCTGCGGTCGGTGCGGGCGTTGGTCGGGCTTTTCGAATATCAGGATTGGGTCTGGGCGCTTCCTCTGGAGTATCATCCGGTGACGGTGGAGGTGGGCGCGCTTGTCGCGGAGGACAAACTCTTTCGGGTGACGGCGGCGCCGTCGCGCCACAGCATTCCCTCTCTGGCGTTGCGGTTTGAGGTTCCCCGTCGGACGGGCGCTTTTGTCTACTCCAGTGATACGCTGCCTTGCTACGAAGTTGAGCGGCTGGCCCACCGCGCCACCTTGCTTTTCCACGAGAGTGGAGGATCGGGACACGGACACAGCATGCCCGGAGACGTGGCGGCGCTGGCGAAACGCGCCCACGTCGAGCGGTTGGTGTTGATCCACTACGCGCTGCAGAACGCGGCGCAGATACGGACCGAGGCAAAAGCCGTCTTTGGGGAAGACGTCACGCTGGCTCAAGAACTCCAACGCTATGCGTTTTGAGCTGCTCGTGCGACGGTACCACAGCACTCTCTCCCAGAGGGCCTGCGCTCCTGACGACGAGGGAGCGTCCAGGCCCGGCGACGAAATTTGACATCGGTCAGGCTGTTTCTATAATGAGTCTGTGTTTTTGGCCTTTGGGTACTGTTATCTCCACTTTGAAAGGGCTCCGGACTGATTTATGAGCGAACCTGTGATTACCATTCAAGATCTCTACTTTCGTTATCGTGGTCGCCCCGAACCGGCTGTGGACGGCATCTCTTTTGAGGTCGAGGCGGGGGATTTTCTCGTCATTATGGGTCACTCCGAGGCCGGCAAGAGCACGTTGGCCGCTTCGATGAACGGGCTCGTGCCCCATTTCCATCGCGGCAAGTTCACGGGTGACGTCATCGTCATGGGCAGGAACACACGCGATCACACGGTGGCCCAGATGTCAGAGCTGCTGGGGATGGTCTTCCAGGATTTCGAGGCGCAGCTCTTCTCCACCAACGTGGAGTTGGAGGTGGCCTTCGGCCCGGAGAACTTCGCCGTCCCCCGAGAGGAGATCGCTCGGCGTATTGACGAGAACCTGAAGCTCGTGGGTCTGGAGGCGCTGCGGGAGCGTTCCCCTTCGACTCTCTCCGGAGGGCAGAAGCAGAAGCTGGCCATCGCGTCCGTGCTGGCCATGCAGACGCCTATTCTGGTGATGGACGAGCCGACGACGGATCTGGACCCCATCAGCAAGGAGGGCGTCTTTGAGATTGCCAAAGAGCTGCGCGAGCGCGGTGATCTCACGCTTATCGTCGTGGAGCATGAGACCGAGGAAGCGCTGCACGCGGACCACCTGCTGCTGCTTAAGGAGGGGCAGATTTTGAAGATGGGGCCGGCTGCGGAGATGTTGCGGGAGGTGGACCTGTTGCAGGAGACGGGGGTCATGCCGCTGGGCGTGCCGCTCTTTTTCAAACGCATGGGCGCCTCTTACCTGCCCCTTACCCTGGAGGAGGGTCAGCGACACTTCGCGGAGAACGGTTGGCGCATCTCCGAGCGCCGTCACGCCGAGCTGTTGGCCGCGGACGCCGCCCGTCAGGCGGCGCGTGGCCCCATCCTCATCCATTGCGAGGGCCTGGAGCACACGTATCCCGGTGGCGTGGAAGCGTTAAAGGGCGTCGATTTGGACATTCACCAGGGCGAGATGATCGGCATTGTGGGACAGAACGGTAGCGGCAAGACCACGCTGGTCAAGCATTTCAACGGCCTGCTGATGCCCACCGGTGGTGAGATCGAGGTGGAAGGCGTGCCCACGGTCGAGCAGGGGGTCTTCAACCTGGGTCAGAAGGTGGGGTACGTCTTCCAGAACCCCGATCATCAGATCTTCTCGGAGACGGTCTTCGACGAGGTGGCCTACAGCCTGCGCCTGCGCGAGATGGACGAGGAGGTCGTCGAGGCGCGGGTGGCGGAGGCGCTGGAGGCCGTGGGCCTCTCCGGCATGGAAGACGCTGATCCCTTTAGCATGACCAAAAGCGGACGACAGCGGGTCGCCGTGGCCTCGGTCTTGGCCATTCATCCGGATGTGTTGATCTTAGACGAGCCAACGACGGGGCTGGATTATCGCGAGCAGCGCAGTATGATGGAGCTGGTGCGCAAGATGAACGAGCGTGGTAGCACCATCATCTTTGTCACCCACCACATGTGGGTGGTGGCGGAGTACGCCGACCGCGTCTTCGTGGTCAAAGACGGTCGGATTCTGTTGGAAGGGACGACACGCCAGGTCTTCGCCCAGGAGGAGGTGTTGCGCGAGGCGCACCTGCGTCCGCCGCAGCTGGTCAGCCTCTCCAACCGCTTGGGGAAGACGCTTTTGGGCGTCGACGAATTCGTGCAGTGCACCGTGGCGGAGGACGCCTGATGGATTCCGAAATCTATCTCGACCGTGATACTGTCATTCATCGCCTGGATCCGCGTACGAAGATTTTCATGTTGTTGACCGCTTTCGTTCTGTTGCTCTACTTCCAGGACCCCCTCTGGATCCTGCCGCTCAGTCTGCTGGTGTTGATCTGGGGCAGGGTGGCGCAGGTGTTGGTCAATCTGCGACGCATTCGCTATATCCTCGTCGTCCTCACCGTCTCCAGTCTGATTATGTGGACGCTTTTCTCCGGCGGTGAGACGCCGCTCTTCTGGATTTTCGAGGTGGAAGCGGTGAAATACAGCGTCTCGCGCACGCTGGTCATGCTCTCGCTGATCACCACGGGGATGGTGCTCCTGAGCACCACGCGGAACGAGGAGCTGGTTATCGGCATGATCAAGCTGGGGCTCCCCTATCGCGTGGGGTTCGCTGTCTCTACCGCGCTGCGGCTGGTGCCCACCATCGCCAGCAGCACCCAGACCATCGCGCAGGCGCAGCGCAGCCGGGGGTTAGACCTGGACAGCGGCAATTTTCTGGAGCGGCTGCGCAAATATGTGCCTCTGCTTATCCCCGTCTTTATCTCCACTATCCGGGGCACCAATACCTTCGGCATGGCCCTGGAGGCTAAGGGCTTCGGCGCCCGGGAGGAGCGCACTTTCTATCTGAATCCGACGATGGGACGCAACGATTATCTCATTATCGCCGGACTGGTGGTGCTTTTTGCGGTGGCGACGTATTTCAAGATCGCCGGTTACGGGATGATCGAGGGATTGATTCGCTTCTAGCTTCCGTGCCGTACACGCGCGATTTGTCGTTCGATGGAGGTGAATATGCGTGCAGCTATTATCGGAGGTACCGGTTTCGACCGGCTGACGGGCTTTGAGCTTACGTTGGAGGAGGTCACCACACCCTACGGCACCGTTCCGCTCTATCTGGGAGAGGGAGAGGCCGAGGGATTAGTCTTTTTGCCCCGCCACGGGCCGGAGCACACCGTCCCGCCACACCGCATCAACTATCGTGCCAACCTCAAAGCGCTGGAGATCCTGGAGGTGGAGCGGGTGTTGGCGACCTTTGCCGTGGGCTCTCTGCACCTTGACGTTGAGCCCGGCTCGCTGGTCGTGTTGGATCAGTTCCTCGACTTCACCAGGGGCCGCGAAGGGACCTTCTTCGACGGCGGGGACACCGGGTTGGTCCATACCCTGGTCACCGTACCGTACTGTCCCGCGTTGCGGGCGTTGTTGCTGGCGCGGGCGTCGGCCCATGACCTGGAGCTGATCCCCCAGGGAACCTACGCCTGCACCGAGGGGCCGCGCTTTGAGACGTCCGCCGAGGTGCGCATGCTGGCGCAGCTGGGCGGCGACGTGGTGGGGATGACGGGTGTGCCGGAAGCGCCTCTGGCCCGCGAGCTGGGCCTGCACTACGCCGCCGTGGCGCTCTCCATCAACTGGGGCGCCGGCCTGGTGGATGAAGAGGTGCACATCGTCCGGGGCCTGGAGGCCAAGAAAAAAGCCCTCATCGCGCTTTTCGTCGACGTCCTGCGCCGGGAGCTGCGTGGTAAATGCTCCTGCGAGACGTCACAGCTGGTGGTGCACCCGCCGGTGAACGCTTGACGCCGGCCTGGATGGGATGAAAGGAGGTGATCGCGAAGAGGTCGTTTACCGGTATTATCTCAATCAGCCGGGGCAACTCGCTCGGGCCGCTTCAGAGGCCGTGCCCGTTGTGCCTCGGTCGGGAGCATGTCCTGAGCGCCAGCGAAGGGACCGCTCACAGCTCCCCATCTTATTGAGAGGATCCGTTTGCTGGATCTGTGGTCTGGTGGTTTATTATCCCTTTTTCACTTTTCCTAGGAGGCTATGATCATGAAAGAAGTCGGCACGATGTGGAAATACACGCGGATGATTATCCTGGTCTCGCTCTCTGCGGCCATTTATGCCGCGCTGCTCATCGTTTTCAAGGGCGGGATTCCCCTGATCCCAGGGATCACCGAGGTGCGCCCGGCCAACGTCTTCCCCGCCATCTTCGGTCTGATGTTCGGCCCTGCGGGTGCCTGGGGCTCGGCCATCGGCAATCTCATCGGTGACATCTTCGGCGGCACGCTGGGATGGGGGAGTATCTTTGGCTTCTTTGGCAACTTCTACCTGGGTTTCATCCCCTACAAAATGTGGGGGACCCTGAATCTGGTGCCCAAAGACGATCTCTCGCAGAACACCAACTCCTGGCGCAAACTGCTCGCTTATCTTCTCATCACCTTGACTTCCTCGGCGGCCTGTGCCATCATCATCGCCTGGTACCTTGACCTGGCCGGCATGGTTCCCTTTGCGGCGTTGGGCATCATCATCACCCTCAACAACTTCGTCGCTCAGGCGATTTTGGGGCCGCCGCTGTTGTTGCTGCTCTACCCGCGCATCAAGCAGTGGGGTCTGATTTGGACGGAGATCATGCGCGAGGAGGATGTCTCCGCCGGGTTCGCTAAGGGCCTGGGCAGCCTGCTGATGATCGTGGGGGCGCTGGGCGGCCTGATCGTCGGGTTGGGGATCTCCACAGGTCTCTACGGTCAGGAGCTCTTCCAGTTCGGCGCCGGCGAGGCGTCCAAGATCGGCGTCTGGCTGGGCGTCTTGCCCTTCCTCGTCCTCATCCTCGTCGCCAGTTTCATGCTCTCCGGTCGGGAGCAGTTCGTAGAGGAGTTCGAGGATTTCTAGAGGCAGTGGGTGACGAAGCGGGTCGGGCAACCGGCCCGCTTTTGTGTGTGCGGAGGGACGCGATCGAGTTCGTCGGCATGCAGCTGTACGCTTTTCTGTGATCGAGGAGGTTTGATGGCGGAGACCAAGAGGAACGTGGATCTGTTGATCGAGGGCGGCGTCATCTTGACGCTGGATGGGGCGGGGCGCATCTACCAGGACGGGGCGCTCGCCGTGCAAGGGGCGCGCATTGTGGACGTGGGACCGGCATCAGAAGTCAAAGCGCGCATTGAGGGGGTGCGGGAGACGCTGGACGCCGCCGGGGGGATCGTTATGCCCGGGCTGGTCAACGCGCACTCTCATGTGGCGATGACCATCTTCCGGGGCATCATGGATGATGTGCCGCTGGATCGTTGGTTGGAGCGCATCTGGGAGCTGGAGATGGCCTACGCCACCGCCGAGAACGTGCGGGCCGGCACGGAGCTGGCCTTCGCCGAGATGATCCGAGGTGGCGTCACCACGGTCTCGGATATGTACTGGCACCGCGATGTGACCACCGAGGTCGCCGTGGAGGTGGGCTTCCGCTTGCACAACGGCCCGGCCTTCATCGACTTTGAGGGACCGGACGGCATCCGGCCGGAGAACCGCCTGCGGTTGGCCCGTGAGTACATCGAGCGCTACCGTGAGCATCCTCTTGTCGCGCTGGCGGTGCAGGCGCATTCGACTTACTCGGTGCCGCGGGCGTTGCTGGAGCAGTGTCGCATGCTGATGGAGGAATACGATGTCACCTTCGTCACCCACGCGGCGGAGACCGCTGCCGAGGTCAAGACGGTGCAGGAGCGCTTCGGCAAGACGCCGGTGGAGCTGCTGGACGAGCTGGGCCTGCTCACCCCCAACACCCTGCTGGCGCACGGCGTTCATCTGCGGGACGACGAGATCGCGCTGCTGGCGGAGCGCGGCGCGAGTGTCGTTCACTGCCCCGAATCCAACCTCAAGTTAGGATCGGGCGTGGCGCGTCTCCCCGAGCTGTTGTCCGCCGGGGTGAACGTGGGGCTGGGCACCGACGGCGCGGCCAGCAACAACGACCTCGACATGTGGGGCGAGATGCGCACGGCGGCACTGCTGCACAAGGGCGTCCGCGAGGATCCCACCGTGGCGCCGGCCCGCGACGTGCTGCGCATGGCCACCTCCGGTAGCGCGCGGGCCTTGGGCTTGCAGGACGAGATCGGCTCGCTGGAGGTGGGGAAACGCGCCGACGTGATCCTGGTGGATGTGGACGCCTTGCACGCCACGCCCCTCTACGACCTCTATTCGCACCTGGTCTACGCGGCCCATAAGAGCGACGTGCGCACGGTGCTCATCAACGGGCGCTTCGTCATGCGCGACGGTGTGCTGCTTACGCTGGACGAAGCGGCGGCGAAGGGCCGGGTGCGCGCCCTGGGGAGGGTTATCCGCGCCTGAGACTCGGTCCGGGGAGCGGGCGTGCTCCGCGTTTTTAGGACGTAGCCCCGCGTATCTCGGCAGGCAGGTAACGGTCCGCCTCCTCGGACGCTTCTCGACGCCAGCGCAGCGTGAGGACCACGTTGACGCTGAAGATCACCAGCGCCACGAGCCGCACGGGCCAGGGCGACCAACCGACGGCCTGCACGGCGTTGACGTCGCCCCCGACCGCCAGTGAGAGAATGGCGAAGTAGAAGGGGTCGATGAGCATACAGTAGACGCCGAAAAACCACAACCCTGCGTTCAGCGGACGGAAGGACGTCAGCCAGGGGCGACGGGTGGCGTAGACCAGATAGCCGATCAGTGTGGTGACCACCGCCGGCGCCCAGGCGATGACGAGCCAGTGCGCGCCGCTGCGTTCGGCGACCGGCGTGGCGTAGAATACCCGGCTGGTCAGCCAGCCGTTGGTCAGGAAGCGGAACTCGGTCACCTCTTCGCCCATCAGCTGGGCGACAAAGTAGTGCGTGCTCTCGTGAAGCGTGTGTTGTAGCAGCGCAGCCAGCAACATGGGGATCAAAAAGTACAAGCGTCTGCGCAAGTTAAACATTTTGCTTTCCTCCCGGTCATTTCACGGTTTCTCTTCGGTGCGACGCACTTTCACCAAAGTTCACGAGCCGGGGGTTCTTAAACCATGCTTGAAGAACTTTGTAGCACAGTTCGTTTCGATCCGTAAGTGCGTTGCACCTGGACACTCACAAACCTAAACGGTCCTCTCTTCTCTTAGTCCTTTTCTTCCGTTGACTTTCTCGGTTTCAGAGCCTGGGGATACAGCCATAGGATCGCCGCGACGACGGCGAAGCCGATTCCGCCGATGACGCCGACGGGCTGCGGGCCAAGCAGCGCGTTGGGTTGCCCTTGCACGAAGAGAGCGCTCAGACCTGCCATGCCGTTGATCGCCGCGTGCCCGATGACGGCGGGCCAGACGCTGTCGCTTTTGATAGTCAACCAGCCGAGAAAGACGCCTGCCACAAAGCAGAACCAGACCATCGCCAGCAGCCCCACGAAGGGCGCGCCGGGGTAATCGAAGCCGTAATTGTAGCCCATGAGGATCAAAGGCCAGTGCCAGATACCCCAGATTGCGCCCATCACCGCCATTGCCTTGCGCGGTCCCAGGGGCATCAGCTTGGGCTGCAGGTAGGCCCGCCAGCCGAACTCCTCCCCGAAGGTCGCCAGAGCGTTGACCACAGGGGAGAGGAGCATGCCCTGGAAGACCTGGGCGCCGACGAGGACCCAGATGTTCATCGCCTCCAACTCTACGTTGGGCGGAGCGCCGGCTTCGAAAAGTTCGCGCACCGTGGAGAGCGAAGGGTCGTAGTAACGCGGAAAGAAGAGGAAGAAGACGATCATGCCCACGATGATCAGCAGCCCGGGCCCGAACCAGGCGATGACCCAGTAACCCCAGTTGCGGTTGATCCGCGGGCGCAGGCGCGCGCCTTGCCAGCCTTCGCGGGTGATGACGCGCGTCAGCAGATGCGCCAGCGCCGGCGCCGACATGATGGGTCCCGCCATCAGCAGCAGCGCCAGCGTCACCCCGACGTTCTCAAAGACCAGGGGACTGTCGGCGATGCCGCCGGTGAGGTAGATGACCAGCGACGTGGCCCAGGCGATGCCGAAGGCGAACGCCAGGAAGAGGGCGATTCTGCGCCTGTCCAGACAAGTGGTTGGGTTAGACATAGGGCCCTCCTTGCGTGTATCTGTTGACTCTACTGAAAAAAGGTCCTAAAAATCGTATTTTTAGCAAAACACCCCCTATATCTAGTGGTTTTGACCGTGAATTTTCCCACACGTAGTGGCGAGTTCCGGAAAAATCCGATTTTTTCAGTGGTGTCATCTGTTTAGTCTTCTGAGGTGCGACGCACTTTCGCCGACGTTCACGAGCCGGGGGCTCTTAAACCATGGCTGCCCTGAAAAAGGGGCAGCCAACCATACTCGAAGAACTTTGTAGCGCAGTTCGTTTCGATCCGTAAGGGCGTTGCACCTGGACACTCACAAACCTAAACGGTTGCCCTTGCGTTATGCCACGGACGGGGCGGGTTGCAGGCTGCGGTACATGCGCAGGCCGAGCCCGAGCGTGGTCGCCGCCGCAGCGCCGAAGATGATCAGCGGCACGATCTCCGGTGAGCCTTCAAACGTCCACGCCGAGATCAGCATGGCACAGATGGCGGCGGACATGGCGAAGGTGATGACGACTGTGATGGAGCAGAGCAGATAGCCGACGGGACGGCCTTGCCATGCCGTCACCCCTGTGAAAAACGCCAGCGGCACGATCAGCCCCAGGTCTAACGCCTGCACCGTGAGCGTCGTCTGTCCGTGGAGCATGCCGTCGATCTCGCCGCTCAGCGCGGGCAGGATCCGCCCCAGCCACATCAAGACCAGAAGGGTTCCCATGAGAAAGCAGAACGTCGCCATGCCGCGCCGGGGGAAGCGCTCCGAGAAGCGCTGATCCAGCTGCGCGACGGGGATCGTGGAGAGGATCCATGCCAGGGCCGTCAGGCTCAGGGCGTAGATGGCGATGAAAAGCAGGAAAAGCGGGCCGAAAGCCCAGGTCACGGCGTACATCAGGTACTGGTAGAACAGATAGCCAAGAAGCCCTGCGGCGAAGAGCCGTCCGCGCAATGAGCCTCTGGCAAGGGCCGGCAGTGTCGCCAGAAGCGCCGGTACGGCGAAAGCCAGCGTGAAAATATCCCATCCGATGCCCTCGGCGACGACGCGTACCGCATTGTAAGCGTAGACGCCAGTGGTGGCCATCTCGTAGTGCTCGCCACGCACGCTCACCACCGGCTCAAAAGAGCCGTCGCCGCGCAGGAACAGGCCGGCGCCGGCCACGACGCCGGCGAGTAACGCCACGATCAAAGGCAAAATCGCCATGCTTCGATATCGATGCTCGTTTCTCATGTTATCCCTCCTGGACGTTTTACGAACACAAGCATACTACAAGGGAACAGTCGGGCAAGCTCCTTGGCTTGCCTTCGCCCGTGCTATCCGTCCGCGCCGTTCACAAGGCGCCGAACGCTCTCCTCGACGACGTCGGAGTGGAGAAACATCACTTCGTGGCCCGCACCGGGGATCTCGATGAGCATAGAATGCGGTGCCGCACGGTGCAAGCGCCGCGCCTGTTCTACGGGCACGTTGCCGTCGGCGGTGCCGTGGACGATGACCAGCGGCGGACGGAGCTCACCGTAACGCTCTGCCATCTGCTCCGTCCCCGCTCGACCGTCCACCTGATCGGCGGCGTGGGCCAGGAGCTGCCGGGGACGCAGTTCGTAGGCGGCGTAGACCTCCACGTAGTCGGCGGGTGCCGTCGCCTCCGGGGCGAAGGCGGCGTCGAGCCCGGCCCGCACTCCGGCGCGCCCCAGGGGTACGAAAGCGGTGTGGGCCAGCAGCGGTCCTATGATCGGCACGGCCAGCGCCCGGCTGTAAAGACCGACCTTCCCTCCGTAGGGAGCGGCGGCTAACGTCACCAGCCCGGCGGTGGCCTCGGGGTAAGCGAGCGCGTAGGCCAGTGCTATGTTGCCGCCCCGCGAGTGACCGACCAGGATAGGGCGCTTCAGTCCCAGTGCTTCTGTGGCGCTGTGGAGCAGCCGCGCCTGGACGAAGGGCGAAGCGCCGTTGGGAGGACGCTCGCTGTAGCCCAGACCAGGGCGGTCGAAGGCTATCACATGGTAGTTTTGGGACAGGCGCTCGAAGACGGACATGGTCCAATCGTAGACTGAGCCGCCATCGCCGTGGATCAGGATCACCGGTGGACCGCTGCCCCCTTCGACGTAGTGGAGGGCGACGCCTTCGACGGTGACAAACTCCCCCAGCGGCGGGTATCGCGCTTCGGCCCGGCGCACGTGGTGATCGATGTACAATTTGAGCCCCATCAGCGCGGCAGCCAGCGCGGTCAGGCCGACCAGCGCTACGCGACGTGGTTTGAAGTTGTGTTTGCTCACCGTTACCCATCCTCCTTCTGCTACTGCGCTTCGCCTTGTTCTGCGACGTGACCCTCTGCGGGCTTTTCGACGTGCATGGTGTAGGCCAGCCGCTTGCCCAGGAAGGCCTTCTCCCTGAATCCGACCGTCTCTAGCAAGCGCCGCACGCTCTCGCGGCCCTGGAAGTGAGGATCGAAGATCACCTCGGTGATGGAGAGGATGCCGCCGGGCTTCAGCGCAGCGTAGAGCTCCCGCAGAGCCGCCGCCTGGTGCGGTATCTCGCCCAGCACGCTCACCAGCACGATCCGATCAAAGGTGTCTACCTGCAGGTCGCCCTGGCCCAGCTCGGCCTGCAGGTAGCGGATGTTGGTCAGTCCCGCCGCCTCTGCCTTGGCGCGGGCGCGGGCCAACATCTCGTCCTGGACGTCGAGGGCGACCACCTCACCCTGCGGGCCGACGGCCTCGGCCAGCGGCAGCGTGACGCGGCCGGGGCCACAGCCGGCGTCCAGCACCCTCATGCCGGGTTCCAGCTCCAGGTGATCGACGATGAACCGGGCGCGGTTGACCCGCGTGAAGGGGTTGTCCAGCTCCACCATCCAGCCCAGCCAGGATGGACAGGGCAGGGCCTGGCGATTGGAGAGGACGCGCCAGATCAGGTTGATCAGCACGGCCAGGGCAATAAGGCCGAGCACCACGTATATTGCATCAGTCATGACGAAACCTCCTGCCTGCCAAGACATGACAGGTTTTGCATCTTCTCTTTTTCGAAGTCAATGCACCTCTGTAAACCTGTCCGGTCTATATTAGAACCCCATATCCGGCCGAGTCCGGCTGCGTTCCTGCGCCAGATACGCCGGCAGCCAGATGGCCTCCTCCATTATGGAGTGCAATCGCCGGCGGCACAGCCCAGATCAGTAACCCGTCCGTCATCATAGCCGCTTTCGCGGATTACGCTTCCGCTTCCAGCACCTCATCCAGCCAGTCGAAGACGACCTGGCTCATCAGGCTCAGGTTGGTGCCGACGGCGTGGCTGTCCGCGCCCTCGTCCTGCGGCAAGATCACGACCTTGGAATTGGGATGACTGACCTCTTCCTTGGCCCGTTCGGCCCAGCCGTGCATCGCGCCGGATTCGGCGTATTCCTGCTCGGAGTAGATGTTGAGCAGCGGGCAGGTGATCTCAGCAGGGTCGATGACGAATTCCTTGCTCACCTCGACAGTGTCCAGGATGTTATCGGTGCCCCAGCGCCAGTTGTAGGTATCGACCATCGTGAAGTAGGTGCCGTGGCGCCACTTCATAAATTGCTTGATCGGCCGCCAGATAAGGGATTTCTCGGCCCGGCGATGGAGCTCCACGTAGTCATCATCCCAGACCTTGCTGAGATCCAGGATCAGGCTGCACGCCACGCAGGCCTTAACCCGCTTCTCGACGGTGACGGCCCGCGGGACGAGGTAGCCGCCGCCGCTGATGCCGTAGGTGACGAGTTGATCGGCATCCACGTCGGGCCGGCTCAGGGCATAGTCCACGACGGTGGAGAAGGGCACCTCGGCGTCGGCCCGCATCGGCATACCCTCGGCGGGCAGCATGCCCTGCCCGGGCAGATCGACGAAGAGCACGTTGTAGCCGCGCTTCAGCCCCGCCGGTACGATGTAGGCGTAGAGGTCCTCGGCGAAGGTGTCGCCGCCGCCGAACATCATCAGCGTCTTGCGCGGGGCATCGTCCGCCGCGGGCTTGGCAAAGTAGCCGGGCAGCACGTTCCCCTCGAAGGGCACCTCCACGCGCTCCAAGGGTGGGTCGAACAGCGGTGCCGCCTTCTGGAAGCGGGCCTGCGCCTTCTCGTAGCGGGCCCGGTAGCGCTCGATCTCGTGCAGCGGGCTGATGAAGAGCAGCGGCGCCCGGTAGTAGGTGTAGGCCCGCAGGTAGGATTCGCGGGCGCTGACGTTGTGACCGCTGGCCAGGGACCGTTCGGCGCGCGCCTCGACGCGCTCCGCCAGCGCGTCCCAGGCCCGGGTCCAATCCTCCTCGTCGCCGCCCCTGATCTGCGCGGCGGTGTAAAAGATCTCCCCGACCTCGGCGCCGCCGTGCGTCTGGCTGCCGGCGATCCACTGGAAGAAGAAGTCGAACTCCTGTTTCTTGAAGGCCATCCTAATGCGGGGGTCGCGGGGTAAACTCTCTTTCTGCTTGGTCATTGTCGCAATCCTCCTTATTTTTACAGCAGGTTCCAGTATGCTGTGGTCCACAGCAACGCCAGCGCCGTCAGCGTCAGCAGCGTGTAGTGAACGCGCCCACCGAGCCGCCAGTAGCCCTTCCACCACGCCAGGGCGGTGAAGGCGAGCATCCCTGCGGCCAGAGCGCCCAGCGCCGGCGGCAGGCTCAGCAACGCGTCCAGCGCCGGGGGAAGGCCGAAGAAGAGCCGAGGCACGCCGTAGGCGGGGTCCACGTCGCTCATCATGCCGATGAAGCTCGCCAGAAAGAAGAGCGTCAGCAGGCCGAAGAGGGCCGCCGTCCACCGGGCGGCCATGGCCAGGCGCGGGCGCTTTTGGTCCCGTCGGCGAGTGACGAAGAAGGCGATGGGCCAGCCGATGAGCGTGCCGACATACAGCAGCAAGCCGCCACCGACCAGCAGGTCGGTGAAGGTGGTCGTGGCGTACCAAGGGGCCTTGATGAACACGAGGGGGCCGGGAGGCAGCATTTTGACTTCACCGTTCTCCTCGGCGCGGAAGATCAGCGTTTCCTCCTCCTCTGCCAGGCGGCTCTGGTAGACGCCCGGCGCCACTTCCACGAGCTGCGAGGTCTCCCCCTGGGCCGTGACCAGCAGATAACCCTCGTCGTTCACGCCGACCCGAAGGGGTTGTGTCAACGCGATCAACTTCTCCAGCGTGGTAAAGTTGCGGCGGGACGTGTGGTACTCGCCCACGAAGGGCTGCGCACGCTGCGTTGCGTCGATGGGAGGCTGCGGCCTGGGGGAAGGCTCCACCGGGTAGTAGTGATCCATGAAGACGTCCAACAGCGCTTCGGTCGCCTGGTGGCCGGACGTGCCGTTGTGGGAGACGAAGAAGCCCACGTTCTGCTCCGGCAGCAGGAAGAGCCCGCTGTGGAATAGGAAGGTGTCGCCGCCGTGTTGGATGATGCGCTGCCCGTTGGCCGTGGTCTCCATGAAACCGTAGGCCAGACCGTCTTGCCGGGGGTCGGAGGTGTAGTGCTGGCGGTGCATCTCGCGGGCGGTCTCCGCCTGCAGGATGCGCTGCTTCCCATAGCGCCCCTCCTGCAGGTGGGCGATCATAAAGCGTGCCATGTCGGTCGCCGTACTGCTCAGACTGCCGGCGGGATAGGCCTGCACATACTCGAAGCCGCCCTCCACGTAAGCGCCGTTCACGTAATTGTAGCCGCGCGCCATGTCGGGGGTCAGGTGCGCGGGCAGCGGCTGACGGAAGGTGCTGTGGGTCATCTCCAGCGGCTCGAAGATGTGACGCTCCACGTATTCGTCGAAGGGTACGCCGGAGACCCGCTCCACGATGTAGGCCGCCAGAGCGGAACCGTAGTTGGAGTAGGCTAATACCTCGCCGGGGGGAAAGACACGCGCCGGCAGATAACTCTTGAGGTACTGATCCAGCGGGGCGACGTCTTCCGCGTTGAGCTTGAAGAGCCCTTGCCCCACGTCCTCGAAACCCGGCGTGTGGGTCATCAGGTGCGCCAGCGTGATGGGCTGCGGGTACGTGTCGGGGATTTTGAAATCAAGGTAGGTGTTGACGTCGGCGTCGAGGTCCAGTTGCCCCTGTTCCACCAGCTGCATCACCGCCGTCCACACAAATAGTTTGGAGACCGAGCCCGGGCGGAAGAGGGTGCGGTCAGGGTCCACCGGGCGCCGCGTCTCCAGGTCGGCGTAACCGTAGCCTTTGGCGAAGAGCACCTCGCCGTCTTTGACCACGGCCAGCGTCGCGCCGGGGATGTGGAACTCTCTCAGATGTGCCGCCATGACACCGTCGAAGAAAGCCTTCATCTCCTGGGGATCGGTGGGACCCTGCGGCTTCCCGGCTGCCTGCAGCGGCGTCACGCCGCAGACGGAACCCAGCAGGAGGATGACCAGCGCCAGGATAGCGAACCATCGTCCGGCGCGTTCTATGTTGCGAAATGCTCCTTTCATTGACTCGCCTCATTTTCTTGTGTGTGCTTCTGCGCTGCTTACTCTTCTTCTTTGCTAGAAATAGACACGCCCACCCAGTCCGGAGACATCGAACAGGATGTGGGAGAGGGTAGTCCGGCGGATCGACTTTGTCTTGTAGGCGACCCAGCCCCACATCAAGCCTACGATCCCGGCGGCGACGACGAGCGAGAGCGTCGCGCCGGGTCGGGGGTTTGGAAAGACCGACTGGGGCGCGAAGTGCCAGACGGCGAACCCCACTGTCGGATAGAGGTAGCCCCACCAGATGCTGTCCGGGAAGACCGCAGGGTAAGCGCCGCGCCACAGGAGCTCCTCTGCTATTCCGTTCACCACCGAGACCACGATGGAGACGAGAACGATGGGGAGCGTCGCCTGCGGCGCGGCGCGGGGGAACTCGTAGCCGTAGGCCAGGAGCAGGGGGGTCACCAGCAGAAGCAAGCCTAACCACTTTCTCTCGGTAGAACGGCACTTCACATCCCGGAAGCGTGCGAGTACGCCCTTCGAGCCGAGAATCCACAGCGGGAACCCGAGACACCAGACGATTCAGTAGAATAGAAAGCCGATCAGGTAGCCCGGCCTGGCTCCCCAGAGAGACGCGGCCCGTTGATAGACTCCATAAGTGCTCAGAAGCAATGCCCACGGCGCTGCGATCAGCGCGATTTTCCTCGTTTCATCTCTCCCCATCACCGTTTCTCCTTCTCTTGCCGCCGTTAAGAGGGTGGGGCGCCTGCTTGCTATTCACCCACGTTCCACGTGATGTCAAAGCCGCCGCCGGTCTTGTCGCCCGCAATCCGCAGAGTGTAGAGCCCGTCGTCCGGGGCCGTCACTGTGGCGGAGACCTCGTCACTCTCGTCGAAAGTCTCCTCCCAGAGGCGCTCGCCGTCGGGGGTGACGATCCGCATGTTGAGGGTGCCCTTCTCGACGGTGACGTCGCACGTCAGCTCGATGACCTCCCCGGTCTCAGCGCGGAACGTCTTCGACAGTTCCCCATCGAAGGTGACGTAGTGAGCGCGCTTACGCTTGAGGCTGTTGGCCTCACGCCAGCCGATTTTGAGATTACTGCTGCAGGCTATTAACAAAGCGCCGATAAAAAGTAAGACTAACCCGGTGAACGCCCTTCGTTTCCTTGAATTCATCTCTCTTACCTCCTTGTATGATTGAATCGGATCACGCGCGTGCCGGCCACCCGGTCGCCGAAGCGCGCGTTTTCGGGTGAGCGCAGGATCAGGACGATGCCCAGGATGTTGAACGCCGGCAGGCCGTCAACCAGGCGCAGGAGATTGCGCGCAGCGCTGCGGCCCAATCCAGGCCGACCGCCGTCGGCGCTTATCACGCGCAGGCCCAGCGCCCACTTGCCCAGCGTCGCCCCGACCAGCCCCTCCAGCAGGACGAAGTAGAGCAGCATCAGCGCCAGGAAGGTGAGACAGAGCGGATCGGTGATGAACAGCCCGTTGGCCCAGCGGTGGTCGGTGGCGCTCATCAGCCAGACGCCTTTCACGACGCGCGTGACGGGGAAGAAGAGGGCGCAGAAGAGCAACACGTCGACCACAAGTGCCCGGAAGCGCGCCCAGAGGTCGGCGTAAGGTGGGATGGTCTGAGATGTCACATTGCCTCCTTTCACGGGTGGTGGGTTTCCCTTTCCGTTCCTGTGTCTCTTTCCGGTGTCTCTGTTGTGAGGATACCTCAGCAGAGTCGGTATGCGAACAGTCAGGCGGGTGATTTCTCGGCAACCTGAACGATCAGGCTTGAAACCGGTCAGATGTACAGGGGGTTACAGCGGCTTGACGGCTACCAGATAGTTCATGAAGACGGTGCCGCGGTAGCCTGCGGCGCGCGGGCCGCCCAGCATGACGGGGCCTTCGGCGTGCTCCCGACTGTAAACGAAGAAGGGCATCCGTCCCCCGGGCGTGTCGATCTCCACCAACATCTCCGCTTCGCGCGCATAGGGGCGGAGCCAGTGAGGGATGGCCTTGGCGAGCGCCGGGTAGATGACGTAGAGGCGCGCGGGCCGCGTGAGTCGGAAGCGTAGCAGCGTCTCCGTCTCGTCAACGTAATCCAGGTCGGCGGTGCGCACGCCGTGCAGCCCGCTCAGCGTCAGGGGCAAGCGGGTGATGGTGTAGTCACGGTCGGTGTAGCAGGGCCGGAAGGCGCGCAGGATCGTCGGCTCGTAGGCGCGTCCGCTCTCCGTGTGGATCGCTGCCAGCGGATTTGTGTAGAAGCGGGCGTAAGCGCCCGGCGGCCGGCCGCTTTCCTCGTGGGCCACAATGGCCATGCCGCCCACCACCGAGGTGAGTGGGTCCATCTCTTGCACCTTCTCGCCGCCGAAAAGGCCACTGAGCATCTCGACAAAGGCGGGTACCTGGGCGCTGCCGCCGGTGCGTAGCACCACGTCGATGTCGGTGGGGCGGAGCCCGGCGTCGTCCAACACCGCGCGGATCTCGCGTTCCACGTGCGTCAGCTCCCCGGCGATGAGGGCCTCGAAGTCGCGACGTAGCACCCGCTTGCGGATGTGGATGGCTTTGTAGAGGAAAGTCAGCGGCGCGACGAAGTCCTCCGAGAGCGCGATCTTGGTGCGCTCGATGATTTTGAAGAGCGCGAAGCCCAGGTTCTCGGAGACCAGCGTCTCCAGGGCGCGCAGGGCACGGGGATTGTTGCCGGTGCGTTGGTATTCGCGGATCTTGCCCAAGGGCTCCGGGCGGGAGAGGTAGGGCATGGTCTGCCAGCTCTTGAGCAGATCCAGCATGTCGAAGGGGAAGTTGACACCGGGCGCCACCTGGGAACCGGCGCCGAAGTAAGGCAACAGCGACTCCATAATCCGCCGGTCCAGGTCGTCACCGCCTACCAGCACACCGCGCGTCGCCAGCACCTGCGGGCGTTGTGACCCGCCCACCTCGGCGACGGTCAGGTCCAGCGTCCCGCCGCCGAAGTCGAAGATGAAAGCGCGCTGTCGGTGGGCGCTGCTACGGTGGTAGAGGTGCGCGGCCGCGATGGGCTCCATCTGGAAGGCGATCTCCTCGAAGCCTGCGAAGCGCGCTGCTTTGTAGAGGATCTCCTCGGCGCGCAAGGAGATCGCCGGATCGTCGGAGAAGCGCACGGGACGGCCCAGTACCACGCGGTCACACGGCGTCTCCAGCTGCGAATCCGCCCGGCGCTTCATCGCCTGGAGGAGAATGGCGATGAGCTCGTCAATAGTATAGTAGCGGTCGAAGATGTTGGTCCCCTCGTACTCGGGGTCGCGCAGTACGGTTTTAACCGACTGCAGCAAACGCCCTTTTGCGGCGATGTCCACCATGTCGTAGATGTCGTGCATGTACTCGATGGGGCTGGAGCCCGGCCCGCCGACGATCATGTGGAGGGCGCCCATGTAGCGCTCCTCCCAGATGGGCCGGCGGCCCGTCTCATGCTGCAGGTAGGCGGCGGCCGCCTGGCTGCCCAGTAGCGTCTTGAAGTTGCGTTTGATGTAGATGAGCGAGGGGAGCACGTTCTCGTTTTCGTTGCCGGGATCCAGCTGCATAGGGCGGAGGGTCTCACCGTCAAAATGGGCCACCGATGAGTTGGTGGTTCCAAAATCGATCCCCACGTGCATCTCGTCTTCGCCTCCTTTTTGGCTATGGGTTGACCGGTGTGATCGGCAAAGACTCTATTTTACCATAGATCTAAGAAAAGAGGCTCTTTTGGGTAAATCCTCACTAAATCGCCGCTCCGCGCCTGCTGCGTCGCCGACGACGGGCGGAAGGTTTGTCGTCAAACCGACGGATTCCCGAATTTTAAACGTTTAACTTCAGCCGGGGGGGTTGACAAAGACTCTCCAATCTAATATAATATAATAAAGATATAACCATATAACCCCAGGTGGAAACGAACATCGTGATCGACAGAAACTCTCCTGTTCCGCTTTACTATCAGCTTAAAATGCTGATCAAACGGAAAATTGAAGAAGGTACCCTGGCCGTCGGTGCGCGTATCCCCACCGAGCGCGATCTGTGCCGACAGTACGACATCAGCCGCGCTCCCGTACGTCAGGCCCTGGCCGAGCTGGTTCAGGAAGGTTACATTTACCGTCAGTCCGGGAGGGGGACCTTTGTCAAGGAACGTCACCCCGAGTCTTCGGAGCGTCAAGTCACCCTGCATCTGCTGGCCTACGACGTGCGCTGGGTCGCCCTGATGGAGAGCGCCGTCCGGCATTGGAACGATGTCCACCCTGGGCGACATCTACAGCTGGACGTTAACATGCCCTCCCAGGCGGAGTTTCATCAGGCGCTATGTGACTCCATCGGCGGTGAGGAGGCGCCTGATATCGTCTCCATTGACTACGTCTGGGTGGCCCGTTACGCCCGTTTGGGCTTTCTTGCCTCGCTCGATGAGCTGGCGCCGGACTTCGCCCGCTGGCTGCGTGAAGAGCTGGAGCCTCCCGTTTTACGCAATAATACCCTGGACGATCAGCTGTACGGCGTCCCCGTGCAGGCCGACGTCACCGGCCTGTGGTACCGGCGCGACTGGTTTGAAGCGGCGGGACTGGCGCCGCCCATAACCTGGGAACAGTGGCTGGAGTGCCTGGACTACTTTGCCCGCGACGAGGTGAGGGCGCGTTGGGGATACGCCTATCCGGTCTCCTTCCCTATCAGCGCGCACACCGGCGAGGCGACGTTTAATCTGTTGCTCCCTTTTATCTGGGGAGCAGGCGGGCGGCTGGTCAATGCGGAGGGCAAGGTGACGCTAAGCGATCCGGCGGTGATCCGGGCTCTCTCTTTCCTTGCTAAGATTGTGCAGGAGCGGGGCTATCTGCCTGCCGACGTGGAGACCTTTCACTGGTGGAACTCGCCGCGTCTCCTGGCCACCGGGCGGGTGCCCATGATTTTGGGTGGCACCTATGAGTGGCCCGCGATTGCCGAGGAGTCCGGCTGGTCCAGAGCGGAGATGGCGCAGCACTTGGGGTTTGTGCTGGCGCCGCGTCCCGCGGTGTCCCGTCCGCCCGTCACCTCACTGGGGGGGACGACCTGGGCCGTGATGCGGGAGTCCCGCCACTACGAGCTGAGTCTGGAGATCCTGCGTATGACCATGCAGTTTGAGACTGTGGAGAGTTTCTGTCGTAGAGAGCTGCAGATATCCACGCTGCGCACTGTGAACCGTCGCCTGGTCAGGGGAGGAGGCCCCTGGATGCAGGCGGTGGTGCCGTTACTGGTCCACGCGCGACCCCGTCCCATGCTTGAGGACTATGTGCAGTTTTCTCGTTTGCTTCAGCAGCTGATTGAGATGGTCTTGGTCGATGGCTTGCCCGTCGAGATGGCCGTTCGTCAGATTGAGCGGACCATGGAATTGATCCTGGGTTGAGAAGGTTGATCGAGAGGAGGAGTATTATGCGGGTCGCTTTTCTGAATCCTCAGGGGAATTTTGATCCGCAGGACAGCTACTGGACCGAGCATCCCGACTTTGGAGGTCAGCTGGTGTACGTCAAACAGGTGGCGCTGGCCATGGGCGAGATGGGACATCGCGTCGATATTCTGACGCGCCAGATCGTCGATCCCGATTGGCCGGAGTTCGCCGGGCGGTTCGACGCCTATCCGGGCGCGCCCAACGTGCGCATCGTCCGCCTGCCCGCCGGCCCGCAGCGTTTCCTGCGCAAGGAGCTGCTCTGGCCGCACCTGGTGAAGGCGTGGGTACCCAACATCCTGGATTTTTACGGCGACGCTTTGCCCGACGTGTTCACGGCGCACTACGGCGACGGTGGGCTTTGCGGCGTGCTCATCGAGGACGCCACCGGGGTGCCCTTCACTTTCACCGCGCACTCGCTGGGCGCGCAGAAGATGGACAAGTTGAACGCCACGCGGGAGACCCTGGCCGAGTTGGACGCCCACTTCCACTTCGGGCGGCGGCTGGTCGCCGAGCGGCTGAGCATGAACCATTCGGCCATCAACGTCACCAGCACACGACAGGAGCGCTTTGAGCAGTACGCCCACCGCGCCTACCGGGACGCGGTAGACGTGCACGATGACCGTCGCTTCGCCGTCATCCCGCCGGGCGTGAACCTGGACATTTTCGAGACCTGCTCCCGCTCTGCTAATGAGGCCGAGACACAGGCGCGCGTCCTCGCCCGGCTGGCGCGCGATATCGACCCGGCGCGGCGCGACCTGCCCGTCATCGTCGCCTCGAGCCGCCTGGATCCCAAGAAGAACCACGTAGCCCTCGTCAAGGCCTTTGCGCAGAGCGAGGCGCTTCAGAAACTGGCCAACCTGGTTATCCTCACCGGCGCCCTCGACGATCCCCTGCGCGAGGATGCAGGGGCCGGGGAGACGGAGCGCGCCGTGTTGACCCAGATTCGGGAGCTCGTCGAGGCCAACGACTTGTGGGGTAAGATCAGCGCCTTCTCGGTGCAGGGGCAGCCAGCCCTGGCCGCGGCGTATCGTTTCTTCGCCGAGCGCGGGTCCGTCTTCGCGCTCACCGCACTCTACGAGCCCTTTGGGCTGGCGCCGCTGGAAGCTGCGGCCGCCGGCCTGCCTGTGGTGGTGACGCAAAACGGTGGGCCGACGGAGAGCCTGCGCGAAGGGGATGTCGAATACGGCGTGCTCGTCGATCCCACCGACCCGGTGGACATCGCCCGAGGGCTGGAGCGGGTGCTGAGCGACCCCGGTACATGGCGCACCTTCGCCGAGCGTGGACATCAGCGGGTGCTGGAGCGCTACACGTGGGAGCGGACGGCGTCCGGCTACCTGGCGCGCATCGAGGAGCTCAGGGTGGATCCGACGGCGCGTCGCCCTGAGACGCTGTTGCCCATCCACCCCTACTTCCGCGACCCACGGCCGGAGAACGACGTGACCCTGGATGAGCTGGCCGGGCTTTACTTCGCCGAGGAGCCCGAATCATGACGACGTTGCGCGTGCCCGAAGGGGATCTGGATCTGCTGGCCATCGGAGAGACGCTGGTCGATCTGATCTCGGTGGAGAAGGCCGATTCGCTCTTTGAGGCCGAGACCTTCAAAAAGTACCTGGGGGGTTCGCCGGCGAACATCGCCACCTACGTAGCCAAGTTGGGCGGGCGTTCGGCCATCATCTCCAAGACCGGTATCGGCGCTTTTGGGCAGTTTCTGAAGGCCGAGTTGCAACACGCCGGCGTCATCACCGAGTACATGGTCATGGATCATCGGGTGCATACCAGCGTGATCTTTATCTCGCGCACGCAGGGTACGCCGGATTTCGAAGCCTTCCGCGACGGCGACTTTCGGCTGGAACCCACGGAGGTGCGTGAGGAGGCCGTCAAACGCGCTCGTGTGGTTCACGCCTCGATGTGGCCGCTCTCACGGGAGCCTTCGCGTTCCGCCGTTGAGCGGACCTTTCAGCTGGCTCAGGCGGAGGATAAAATTATTTCCCTGGATCCGAACTACAGTCCGCAGATATGGCCCGACTACCCGGAGGCCAAGCGGGTCATCGAACATATGATGGGCTACGCGACTATTACCAAGCCCTCGTTGGACGATGCACAGCGGCTGTTTGGGGAGGGCGAGCGTGTCGAAGCGTACATCGACCGCTTTCACGAGATGGGGCCGCGGGTGGTTGTGTTGACCATGGGGGCCGATGGCATCGTGCTTTCTGTGGAAGGCGAGCAGACCTTTATCCCCGCACAGCCCGTCGAGGTGGTGGATGCGACCGGCGCCGGCGACGCTTTCTGGGCCGGTTTCATCGTGGCGTTGTTGGACGGCAATCCCCTGAAGCGCTGTGTCCTTTTCGCGCGGGAGGTGGTGGGCCGGAAGATGACGACGGTGGGGCCGTTGCCCGACGACATCGAGCGTGCCCAGATCTACGCGGCTATCGACGCCGCGTGAGCGGACGGCATGGGGGCAACTCTGGGGGGGAGACATGTGTGCGCCCAGAAGGGAGTGGGGAGATTCCTGGCCCCAAATCGGTGCTTCGCTCGGAATGAGGAGAAAGAGCCTGGCTTTAGCGATCAAAATGATGTAGTCAGACCTGGAAAAAGGAGGTGATGCGTACGTCCCAAAAGCTTAAGAGTCCCATTTTGCAGTTGGTCGTTAACGTTTTAACATTTTAGCTTTAAGGAGGAAGAAACTATGTCAACAAAGCGTTCGTTGTGGTCGTTCTTGGCGGCGTTGATCGTCTTCTCACTTTTGATCAGCGCCTGTGGCGGTGGCGCCACGCCCGAGCCGGAAGGCGACGGAGAACCGGCCGGGCCGGCCGAGGATACGGGTGTCGTCTTCATCATGGGGCCGTTCCGTGGTGAGGAGGAGGCCGCCTTTGGGACGGTGATCGCGGCGTTTGAGGAGCAGAATCCCGACATCGACATCGTCTACTCCGGCACCTCTGAGTTCGAGACGCTGATCACCGTGCGGGCCGAAGCGGGCGATCCCCCCGACATCGCTGCTATCCCTCAGCCGGGTCTGATGAAGAAATTTGCCGCTGAAGGGCAGATTGTGCCGCTCTGGGACGAGGTGCTTCAGCTGGTGGATCAGAACTACGCCCCCGCCTGGAAGGAGCTGGGCTCCTACGAGGGTACGCCCTACGGCGTCTTCCATCGTGTCAACGCCAAGGGCTGGATCTGGTACAACAAGCCCGAGTTCGAGGCTGCCGGCTTTGAGATTCCGGAGACCTGGGACGATCTGATGGCGCTCACCGAGAAGATGATCGCCGAGACAGATCGGGCCCCCTGGTGCATCGGCATTGAGTCCGGCGCGGCCACCGGCTGGGTGGGCACGGACTGGCTGGAGAACATCATGCTGCGCACGCAGCCTGTGGACGTCTACGACGACTGGATCTCCCACGATCTGAAGTTCCAGTCCGACGAGGTGCGAAACGCCTGGGAGATCATGGACAGTATCTGGATGGACGAGGAACAGGTCTACGGCGGTCCGGCCACCATCGCCACCACCGACTTCAAGGACGCGGCCGCCTGGCTCTTCGCCGAACCCCCCAACTGCTGGTTGCACATGCAGGGTAGCTTCGTCACCAACTTCTTCCCCACGGACGTGCAGGAGAACCTGGATGAAAAGGTGGGGGTCTTCATGATGCCGCCCATTGATCCCGAGCTCCCCCGCACCCTGGAGGTAGGCGGTGACCAGTACGTCGTCTTTAAGGACCGGCCCGAAGTGCGGCGCTTCGTGGAGTTCCTCGCCACCGGCGCTTCGGCAGAACCCTGGGCCGCTCGGGGCGGCGCGCTCTTCCCGCACCAGGATCACGATACCAACGTCTACCCCACCGCGATCGAGAAGCGCATGGCGGAGGCCATTCTGGAGGCCGAGGCCGCTCGTTTCGACGCTTCGGACAGCATGGACTCGGCGGTGAACCTGGCTTTCTGGAAGGGTGTGACGGACTACGTGGGCGGCAAGCCCATCGACCAGGTGTTGGCGGACATCGACGCCGCGATGCCGGAATGAGTCCTGCTTCGGTTGTGCTGTGAGTTGCGAGGAGACAGGGGAGAGGAGCATCTCTTATTCCCCTGTTTCCTCCTCACGAGTGGGGTAAATTTTGCTCCCTATACTCTCTTTCCCCTCGCGAGACCTTTCTCGGCGGAGCCAACGAGGACTCACCTGAAAAAGGTCCAAGAAATCGGATTTTTAGGTGACCATACTCTACATCTGGTGATTTTGGTCACGAGAAACCCACATATATATCAAGTCGTAGAAAAATCCGATTTCTGCTAGTTATTTCAGTAGAGTCAACGATGACTTGCCTGAAAAGAGGGGGAGCCAGAGAGAAACAGGGGGTGTATGTTGGGGTTGTGTATCTCTCTCTACTGAAGAACTTTTCCAGTAGAGCCAACGTTAGGAGGAACTATGGAACGAGAGCGTGCAGAGGTAGAGAAGCGTTCCACCGGCTTACTTGACTGGCTTTCTACAAACGTGGGGCGCCTGCTCGTCTCCCTCTTTGTGCCCGGGTTGACCTTCGTCGTGCTCTGGCGTACGTTTATCTTCTTGCGGGATACCCAGGCGCCCAAAGGCATCGTAGCAGTCGTCGCCATTGTCTGGGGCGTAGGGGGCGTCGCGGCCCTCTTTTACGTCGCCAATCTGGTGGTCAGTCAATTCCCGCTGCGATGGCGGAACCGTTTGACGCCTTTTATCTTCGTGGGGCCGGGTCTGGCTATCCTGGCCTGGTATCTGGTTGTGCCCACCCTGCGCACCTTGTACCTCAGCTTCTTCGACGCCTCATCGGAAAACTTCGTGGGATTGGCCAACTACGTTTACGCCTTCACCAACGACGCCATGTTGCAGGCTTTCCGTAACAACCTGATGTGGTTGATTTTCACGACCGGCTTCAGTATCGCCTTCGGCTTGTTGATCGCGGTGCTGGCGGATCGCACGGTGGCCTGGTTTGAGACGCTGATCAAATCATTGATCTTCCTGCCGATGGCCATTTCCATGGTGGGCGCGGGCGTGATCTGGCTTTTCGTCTACGCCTTCCGGCCGGCCGGAGCCCCGCAGATCGGCCTGCTCAACGCCATCGTGACCGGTTTGGGGCTGGAGCCTCAGGCCTGGCTCTTTTTGAAGCCCTGGAATAACCTCTTTCTCATCGCCATTGCCGTCTGGATGCAGACGGGCTTCGCCATGGTCATCCTCTCCGCTGCGCTGAAGGGTGTGCCGGAGGAGCTGTTGGAGGCGGGGCGCATCGATGGCGCCAACGAAGTGCAGATCTTTTTCCGCATTATCGTCCCCTACATTCGCGGCACGATTATCACCGTCGCCACCACCATCGTGCTCTGGACACTGAAAGTCTTCGATATCGTCTTCACCATGACGGGCGGAAACTTCGGGACGGAGGTCATCGCCAATCAGCAGTACACCCAGATGTTCCGCGCCTACAACTACGGACGTGGTTCGGCCATCGCCATCGTACTTCTCTTGGCGGTCATTCCGGTGATGTACTATAACCTGCGGCAGTTCGGCGAGCAAACGGAGGCATTCTGATGATCGGACGACGACAGAATTTCGTTTCAAAGCTTATCGTCTATGGCGTGCTCATCTTTCTGGCCGCTGTGTGGACGGTGCCGACCTTTGGGCTGCTCGTCAGCTCTTTTCGCACGGGCGACGCCGTGACGACCACCGGTTGGTGGACGGTTTTCGGCGATTTAAGCGCAGCCGAGTTTACGTTAGAGAACTATCAGGTTGTGTTGGGTGTGGGACGGAGTGGGATGGGAGAGGCCAACATCAACATGTTGAACGCGGTGCTCAACAGCGTGACCGTCGCCATCCCGGCCACGGTGATTCCCATCCTCATCGCGGCCTTCGCCGCCTACGGCTTTGCCTGGGTTGAGTTCCCCGGCCGGCGGCCTTTCTTCATCGCCGTGGTCACCATGTTGGTGGTGCCCCTGCAGATCGCCCTTATCCCCATCCTGCGAGACTACATTACCCTGGACCTGAACGGTACTTTCCTGGGGGTCTGGCTGGCCCATACCGGTTTCGGTTTGCCCCTGGCGATCTACTTGCTGTACAACTACATCAGCACGCTGCCCCGGGACATTCTGGAATCGGCTTTTATGGATGGCGCCAGCTCCTTCACCATCTTCACCCGGCTGATTTTGCCTCTTTCGGTGCCGGCCCTGGCTTCCTTCGCCATCTTCCAGTTCCTCTGGGTCTGGAACGATCTGCTGGTGGCCCTGGTCTTCCTGGGCAGCAATCCGGCGGTCGAGGTGCTCACCCAGCGGCTGTACGGTATGGTGGGGACCTTTGGCACCGACTGGCACCTGCTCACCGCAGGCGCCTTCATCTCCATGCTCCTGCCTCTCATCGTCTTCTTCTCCCTGCAGCGCTACTTCGTGCGTGGTCTGCTGGCGGGTTCTGTAAAAGGATAGATTCGCCAGTCGCACCAAAGGGTTTTGCGTAGACATCCGATTTCGCCACAATCTGCGAAATCGGATGTCTGCTCTTTGGGCAGGCCCTGGGATGGCGTCGACCTCCACCTTCCACCTCGGCTTGTACTTCTCCGCAATCATTCTACAATCGAAGGTGAGCACGCGCGGCTCGTATCATCTCAATAAACCGGGGCAACTCGCTCGGCCAGAGCTCCCCAACTTATTGAGAAGATACCACCGCTCTATGTTTTTGACGCTAAGGAGGTCTGATGACTATCGACTGGTACAAGGACGCCATCTTCTACGAAGTGTTTGTCCGCGCTTACGCCGACAGCAACGGCGACGGCATCGGTGACTTAGCGGGTCTCACGTCCAAGCTGGACTACATCCGCTGGTTGGGCATCGACGCCATCTGGATGCTGCCCATCTTCCCCTCGCCGCTGCGGGACGATGGCTACGACGTTGCCGACTATTACGACATCCACCCGGACTACGGTACGCTGGAGGAGTTCCAGACCTTGGTGGAAGAGGCCCACAAGCGCGATCTGCGCGTGGTGGTGGAGCTGATTCCCAATCACACCTCGGATCAGCATCCCTGGTTCCAGGCCTCGCGGGACCCCCATCATCCCCAGCACGAAACCTACAGGGATTGGTACGTCTGGAGCGAGACCGACGAGAGGTATCGGGAGGCGCGGATCATCTTCCTCGATTACGAGGCGTCCAACTGGACCTATGACGAGCTGCGCGGACAGTATTACTGGCACCGCTTCTTCCATCATCAGCCCGATCTGAACTACGACAACCCCCAGGTGCAGAAGGAGATGCTGCGCGTCGTGCAATACTGGTCCGATTTCGGCGTCGACGGTTTCCGCGTGGACGCCACACCTTATCTCATCGAGCGCGAGGGCACCAGCTGTGAGAATCTGCCGGAGACCCACGCCTATCTCAAGCGCGTGCGCAAATTCGTCGACGCCTACGCGCCCGGCACCATGCTGCTCTCCGAGGCCAACCAGTGGCCCGAGGACGTGTTGCCTTATTTCGGGGAGGGCGACGAGTTCCACATGAACTTCCACTTCCCGCTGATGCCGCGTATCTTCATGGCGTTGGCGAAAGCCGACCGCACGCCCATCGAGCGGATTTTGGCGCGGACGCCGGATCTGCCGGAGGGCTGCCAGTGGGCCACCTTCCTGCGCTGTCACGACGAGTTGACATTGGAGATGGTCACGCCGGAGGAGCGCGAGTTTATGTGGGATTTCTACGCGCCGGAGCCGCGCATGCGCCTCAACCTGGGCATCCGCCGCCGCCTGGCGCCGCTGGTGGAGAACGATCCGGATTGCATCATGATGCTGAACTCGATTTTATTGACTTTCATCGGCTCGCCCGTCCTCTACTACGGCGATGAGATCGGGATGGGCGACAACATTTGGCTGGAGGATCGGGATGGGGTGCGCACGCCCATGCAGTGGGACGACAGCCGCGGTGCGGGTTTCTCCGACGCACCACCGGAGCGGTTCTACGCGCCGCTCATCGACGACGAAGTCTACGGTTATCGGCGCGTCAACGTCGCGGCGCAGCGTCGCTCGGCCGGTTCGCTGCTCAACCGGTTGCGTCGGATGATCCAGGTACGCAAGAACTATCTGGTCTTTGGGCGCGGGGAGATGCGGCTGGTGGACGCGCAGCCCACCTCGGTGCTGGCCTATCTGCGCAGCAGCGTGAACGAGACGCTGCTGGTGCTCAACAACCTGGCTGCGGACGCGCAGGAGGTGCAGGTGTCCCTCACGGCGCACGAGGGCGTGGCACCCGTCGATGTGCTGACGGGAGAGCGGCTGCCGGCGATTGGCAGGGCACCGTACACGCTCACACTGAGGCCCTACGGTTTCCGCTGGCTGCGTCTGTGAAGTCGGACCGCGCTCTCCGTGGCGTGGTCAGGAGGCCGATCCCGGTTTGCCTCTTGCTCGCACGGTTACTTTTCTGTCGTTCGCTCAGCCTTGCGCAGTCCGTCGAGAAGGTGGCGCAGCGCCAGGATGGGGTGGCGCCACAGCATGCGAGGGCCGGCATAGCGCATGACTGTCCGAATCTGCGCTCGCTTATCCGGCGCGTAACAGTGGATGGGACAGTTGGCGCAGGTCGGTTTGGATTCCTGGAAAGGACATTTGTCGAGACGATGGTAGGCGTAGTGCAGCAGCGCCTCGCACGCGGGACACAGGTCGCCGGGCGGGCTGTGCTTGTCTCGACAGTAAAGGCGGATCATGGCGCGGATCGTCTGCCGCTCGCGTTTCAAACGTGGGTGTTGGGTGTTCATCTCACTTCGCGTTTCTCATGATGGATACTCGTCTATTATATCCACGCATCCAGGAAGGCAAACGTATGAGGTGCGGTGCACCAGACTGATTCAGCAAGGGGGAGAAGATGCGCTACGTGATAAAGCAGAAGGTATTCACGCTTACCGACGATTTTGTTATTCATGACATGGACGGCAATCCCCGCTATCACGTGAAAGGTAAACTGCTGAGCCTCGGTGATCGACTGAGCTTTCGCACCCTGTCCGGTGAGGAGGTGGTGACGATTCGCCAGAAGCTCCTCAGTTTCAGCCCGCGTTACCGGATTTATCGACGCGGAGTGTTGCAGGCCGAGGTGAAGAAGCGCAAATTTACCTTGCTGCGAGACAAGTTTAAGGTGAACATGAAGGACGGCACGCCGGACCTGGAGATCACGGGCAACCTCTTGGATCACAACTACCGGATTGAGCGGCAGGGACGTGAGGTCGCCCGGGTCTCCAAGACATGGATCACGGTTCGCGACAGCTACGGGGCCGATGTTGCTCCGGGTGAGGACGACGTGTTTATCCTGGCCTGTGTCGTCGTCGTGGATATGATCAGTCACGGTTCCTCCTCCTGATGTCCAAAGGCACTCAAACGCGAGAGGTTGTCAAGGAGGCCGGGTCATGAAAGGAGCATCAATGGGTGGCGGGACAACTTTTTTTGAAACTGTGATGGCGAGATCGGAGGCGGGCGACATCTTCTTTCGTCCGATTCTGATGCAGTTCGCCGCGCACCAGATCGGGGCGAGCTATCGCGACTTTTATCTGCATCACGAGACGCTGGTGGAGGCCAACCTTGCCTGTCTGGAGACCTTCGGCATGGACGCCGTGGGGCTGATCTCCGATCCGGCCCGCGAGGCGGAGGCCTTCGGCGCCCCGTTCACGTATCCGGAGGAGGGGGTGCCCCGCTGTACCGCTTATCCGGTCAAGACCTTGGAGGACATCGAAGCGTTGCCGCGGCCGGACATCTACGCCGCGCCGCGCACCGCCGACCGCATTGCCGGCGCCCGGCTGTTCCGCGAGCGGCTGGGGGAGGAGACGCCGCTCATCGGTTGGATTGAGGGGCCGTTGGCCGAGGCCTGCGACCTGATGGGCGTCCCGCAGATGCTGATGAAGCTGGCGCTGGACGAGGAGTTCGCCCGGGCGCTGCTGGCCCGGGTCACGCCCACGGCCAAAGACTTCGCCCTTGCGCAAATCGAGGCCGGTTGTGACATCATCGGCATGGGCGACGCCATCTGCAGCCAGATCTCTCCTCAAATGTACGCCCGCTTTGTCAAACCGCTGCACGCCGAGATCATCGACTTCATCCACGCGCACGGGGCCCTGGTGAAGGTGCACATTTGCGGTGACATTACGCACCTTCTACCCCACCTGCGCGATCTGCACCCCGATATTGTGGATCTTGACTGGCAGGTGGATATGGAGCACGCTTACCGGGTGCTGGGACCGCAGATCATCCGGGGTGGCAATCTCGACCCGGCCGGTGTCGTCGAGCAGATGCCGGCGTCGGAGGTGGCGGCGCGGACCCGCGCTCTGGTCACCGCCGAGCGCGGGCGGCCTTTTATCCTCTCGGCAGGCTGCGAGATCACGCCCTTGACGTCGCCTGAGAACCTGCGGGCAATGCGCGAGGCCTCTCAAGGGAGAGGGTGAGACGAGAAGGAGATTTAAATTATGGCATTAGACCGTAGCCGGGTGTGACGTACCTTCGAATGTTTGAACATAACCATTTCGTGCACGCCAGCATGGTCTTTTAGCCAATATGATCGGGTCATCGCAAGTGCGTTGCACCCAATTTAGAGAAGGAGAGTTGAGATGCAAACATCTATGATTCGCAAACTTGGACGTTCGCATATAGAGATCAGCGCCATGGGGCTGGGTGGTTGGGCCATCGGAGGGCCTTTCTGGCGGGGAGAGACACCCGTCGGTTGGGGTGAGGTGGATGATGAGGAGTCTGTGCGCGCTATCCACAAGGCGCTGGATCTGGGTGTCACCTTCTTTGATACCGCCGACGTCTATGGCGCCGGGCATAGCGAGCGCGTGCTCGCCCGCGCCTTGAAAGGTCACAGAGAGGAAGTGGTCATCGCCACCAAGTTCGGCAACGTCTTCGACGAGGAGACGAAGCAGATCCTCGGGGCGGACGCCTCGCCTGAGTATGTCAAGCGGGCCTGCGAAGCGTCGCTCCGCCGGCTGGAGACCGACTACATTGACCTCTACCAGTTCCATCTCAATGACTACGCTGCCGAGAGAGGCGCCGAGGTGCGCGACGTGCTGGAGGCTTTGGTCGCCGAAGGCAAGATCCGCGCCTATGGCTGGAGCACCGACTTTGTCGACCGCGCCCGCGTTTTCGCCCAGGGTGAGCACTGCGCCGCCGTTCAGTTTCAGATGAATGTCCTCGACGACGCGCCGGAGATGGTGGCGTTCTGCGAGGCGCAGAATCTGGCGGGCATCAACCGGGGTCCCCTGGCGATGGGCTTGCTCACGGGTAAGTACACGCCGGAGACTGAGGTCAAGGGCGCTGATGTGCGCAGTGCCCAGGGGCCGGATTGGATGAAGTACTTCAGGGACGGGAAACCGGCGCCGGAGTGGTACGAGAAGCGTGAGGCTATTCGCGAAATCCTCACCAGCGGCGGGCGGACGTTGGTGCAGGGGGCGCTGGCCTGGATTTGGGGGCGCAGCGAAGTGACCGTCCCCATCCCCGGCTTCCGTACCGTCGAACAGGTGACGGAAAACTGCCGGGCCATGCGCTTCGGGCCGCTGACGCCCGAGCAACTAGATGAGATCGACGCCCTGCTGGAGCGCTATCGTCCTCCGTACTTTCGGCGGGTCTGCGCAGAATAGTGGGGTAGAAAACTGAGCCGCCGGTTGACAGATCATGGATGGGTCTACACACATTTAACGCGACTCCGCTAACGCTGCGTCGCTTACGATAAGCGGAAGGTCTGCCGTCAAGCAGGCAGACGTCAGCCGGCGTGCTGTCGATGAAAGAGCTGCGTGAGTTGGGCTTTTCGCACAACCTGAGCACGCTTGACCGGCCTTGAAGGGCATGAGGGGAGAGAGGGGTGCTGGGTGAAGAGAACTGTGGCGCCTACCAGGGATAGGACTGTACCTCGGCTTCGGGCCGCCGGGTCCACCAGGGCAGCTCACCGTAGGAAGCCTCGATCTCCTCTTCGCTGTAGAGCTCCAACATGCAGGCGTACCAGCTCAGTCCTTCGGTCTTCTGGAAGTGCCACCACTCAATATCGAACCAGGAGTTACGCCAGTTGGAAAGCGCGTTGCGGCGCTCCCAGCCGTAGTCGGCGGCTAAGGTGGTGAAATCCACGTAGTAACCCTCCGGCGGTTCCTCCTTGAGCTGGCCGCCTTGCATGGCCGCCAATCCACCCTCGTTGCGCGCCGCCAGGTCCCAGGGGAGGGCGCGCAACGGTTCGCCCAGGCTGCCGTCCTGCGCCCGGGCGCGGATATACACGCGCCAGTACGTGACGCCGCCGATGTCCTCGCGCACCAGCTCGATACGTCCGTCCCTCAGAAAGTTCTGGTTGATGTCGATGGCGCGTCCGCAAACGTGCCACGAGATGCGACCCTGGCCGGGGCGCGGGGTGTGGTTCATGGGCCGCCAGGAGTCGCCCAGAATCGCAAGGTAGTCCCATCCTGTGGCTTCCTCAACACGGCGGCGCAGGGCGTTAAAACTGTCGTTCACGGCGTCGCTTAAGCGCTCCCGTCCGTCGCCGCCGTTGACGTCGGGCAACCCCATGAGCGCATAATGGGGATTGCTTTCGGCCACGATCCGCTCCGTGTAGAGTGGCTCCTCGACGATCTCCTGCATGCGCAGTGAGAGCTGTTGGCGTAAGCCTGGAGCAAGAGGCTCGTTGGTCCAGGTGGGGCCTGCCAGGGTGTCGAGGGTGCTGAACCCCTCTTGAGCGAGCCCCCAGCCGGTCATGTCGGCGGCGACGAGGTATGAGGTCTGCCCGCGTCGGAAGATGAAGGCCAGGGCCTTGCCGTCCGGCGCCCAGGTGGGCTCGCCTCCGGTACCGAAAAGAAGCGGGCGCAGTTCTCCCGTCGCCAGAGCCTCCTGATCGAAAGGCAACAGACGGATCTCCTCGTTGCCGGGCACGCCGGCGGCGTAGGCGAGATAAGTCCCTTGAGGGGACCAGGCGGCGTTGTCTTCGTCTTGCTCGGGCGTATTGGTCAGATTGACCAGCTCACCGCCGTCCAGGGAGATGGCATAGATTTCCTTGTTGGCGTCGCGCAATGAGGTGAAAGCGACGTGACGTCCGTCGGGCGACCAGGCCGGTGAGAAGTCAGCAGCGGGATGCCGGGTGAGTTGGTAGGTTTCCTCTCCGTCCACGCTGACGATGTAGATATCGAGGTTGGCGTTTTCGTAGGATTCGTAGGCCAGCCACTGTCCGTCGGGGGACCAGGTCGGTCCGGCCTCAAAGGTGGAGTTGCGGGTCAGGCGCACGATGACGCCGGAGTGCATATCCATCACATAGAGGTCCCAGGTGCCGGCGCGGCGGGAGGCAAAAGCCAGCCAGCGTCCATCGGGGGACCAGGCGGGATCCCGGTCTTCAGCGGGATCGTAGGTCAGGCGCAGGAGTTCGCCGCTTTCCTGGGAGAGGACGTAGATATCGCGGTTGCCCTCGTGGCGCATGCTGAAGGCCACGGTGCCGCCGCTGCCTACCGGCGTGGGGGAAGGCCCAGGGGTCGGCGAGGGTCCGGGCGTGGGCGTGAGTACAATGGTGCGCACCTCCGGGGGGAGCGTGGACGGCAGGGACGTGGCTTTCCAGAGCAGGGTGGCGATGCTGGCGATCAGCAGCAGCCAGAAGAGCAGGGGCAGGGGCAGGGGACGGGGGCGTAACAGCCCTTTCAACAGCACCTTTAGCCATCCCCCCCGACGTTTAAGCCAGTTCATAACTATAATCTATCCGAAGAGAGGGGGATGTCAAGCCGATGCCGCGCCTGGTAGCTCGGATCGCTCTCTTCATCGTGCTTGCCATGACGGAGAAGACGGCAAAGATAGAAGCGGGGAAGGGATCTCGGTGAGAATCCTCATATCAAGATGATGACGGGCGGCAAGGCGTCCGGAGGAGGGTCGGTCAGCCAGGCCGTCGCCCCGAGGCGTTGCAGAAGGTGGGCGCCCTGCTCCCGAAGGCGGTTTTGTTCGGCCCCCTGCGGGGTGAGGGCCGCCAGGGAGAGCAAGCAAGCGGCCTCATCCAGCGGACGGTGGTTTTGGCAGGCCGTCTGCAGCGCCTGCTGCAGTAAGTGACGGCGCTGCTGCGGGTCCGGATGATGCTCGGCCAGACAGCGCAGCGCCAGGGGTCGGAAGGCGGGATGGTCTCGCCTCTGTGCGATCTCCATGGCCCGTTGCGCCAGACGCAGCGCGTATTCCTTTTCTCCCAACGCCCGGTAGCAGAGGCTCAGGCAGATACAGTCCATCAGCACCGCGTCGTGTAGTCCCTGTTCCTCAGAGAAAGCAAGATCGGCTTCCAAAGCCGGGATTGAGGCCTTGTATTTCCCCTGGTACAACCACGCCACCGCGCGGTTACTGCGGATGCGATGACGGTCTTTGTCGACGCCCACTTGCCGGGCCAGTTCCAGAGCGCGATCAAAGTATTGCACCGCACGATGGCGTTCCCCACGCATCAGATGGATAGCGCCCAGGTAATCTATCGCGTAGACGATGTGCCAGCGGGCGTTCAATCGTTCTGCCAGAGTGATGACGCGCCGGATTCCGGCTTCCGCCAGATCAAACTCGGTCATCGTGTAGTAGATAAGTCCCAGGTTACCCCAGGCCTGGATCTCAGCAAAGGTATCTCCTTCTTCGACGTAACCGCGGATGGCGCGCTGCATGTCGTGTACGGCTTCAGGATAGCGTCCGGCGGCCCAGGTCATGGTGGCCCGTATGGCGTAGGCGTTGGCTATCAGGTGGCCGTCGCCGTCCGGCAGGTCTTCTAGCTGCTCCAGGATCTCTCCGACGCGGGCCACGGCCTCGTCCAGGCGGTTTTCTCGGCGTAGAAAGGTGAGCTGTTGCAGGTGCAGACGGGCTAACGCCTCTGTTTTCTCGCGCAGGGCACCGGTCTCCGCGTGGGCGATCTCGTGGACGAGTTGATCCAGCCTGTGACGCGCCTCGTCACTGCGCCCCTGTTGGAGCAGGATGGGTACGACCACGTCGGCCGCGGCAGCCAATGTGGGGAGCAGACCGTGGGTGCGGGCAAAGCGCAGTGCTTCTTCGCCGGCGTTCAAGGCTTCATCTGCCTTGCCCATATCCAGGAGAAGTGCGGCCAGGTGTGCCAGGATCTCTGCGCGCCGCCTGGGGTGCCCTCGGGTGGTGCAGACCTGCAGGGCGAAACGCAAATTTGCTTCCCAGGCTTCCCAACGCAGCCAGCGCAAGGGCCAGGGGTGCAGGGCCACGATGAGCTCCAGGGCCATCTTGTGGAGAGCGGGGTGACGGTGAGCGCGGTTCAGGAGCGTCAACAGACTCTCCAGGTGCGCCTGCAGGCGCATGGGATGATGGTGTTGGATCTGGGTGAGTGCCTGCAGCAGTTGTTCCTGCAGCAGGTGTTCGTAGCGCCGGGTCCAACTTCGCCGTTCGATGAGAGGAAGTTCAGGGCTTTGGTACTGAGGGCGTGGGGATGTGACCGTCATGGGCGGCGATCTTCGTCTTTCCAATCGAGGAGGATCTCGCTTTGTAGAAAGGTCACGGTCAGTCGGTGCAAGCGGTAGACGGGTTGAGGTAAGGTCCGGGTAACCTCCAGGAGGGAGTAGTCGAGGAGCTGGGCCAGCGCGGCCTCGAAGCGAGTGGATGTGAGGGTGCTGAGCAGCCGGATCCAGGTCAGGTCCTCCCCCTCCGGTGCGACGTTGAGCAGGGTCAGCAGAAGCTCGCGCGCCGGTTCCTGTAGCTGACGCCAGGTCCGATGATAGATGTACGTGTACATCGCCTGTGGTGTGCGCCGGTCGGCCCGCCGCAGGTCGGTCAGCAGTTGCTCCATGGGCAAGCGTCCCAGCTGAGCGGCGGTGAGTTTGAGCGCCAGGGGCACGCCGCCGATGAGCTGGTAGAGGTCGGAGAACACGTGGGGTGGCAGGTTGAGGGGATGATCGCGCCGCTCCATCTCGCTGCGCAGCAGCGCTTCACTGTCCTCGGCTGAGAGTCGGGGGACGGAGAGGACGTGGACGTAGGGATAGTGGCGCAGCGTTTGCCGGCTGGTGAAGAGGAAACGGGTGGCGCCGGCCAGCGGTTGGAGGGCGGGCAGCAACGCCTGTACGTCGGCCAGCGTCTCCAGGTTGTCCACCACGATGAGGTGGGGATTCTCTTGGAGAAGTGGGCGTAGGTGGGCCAGTTTGTCGCTCATAGCGAGGCCGGTCAGGTGGCTCAGCCCCAGCTGCTCCGCCAGGCGGGTCACGACGTCGCTTGCGGAACGGGCCGGGTCGTTCAGTAGGGTCAGCTCGCCCCGAGGGTTGATCCAGGCGTGACGGGCGCTGATCCAGCAGAGGCTTTCGAGGCGCGAGGTTTCCTCTGTCAGGCGTTGGGCTACGGCGTGGGCCAACGCCGTCTTGCCGATACCCCCCAATCCCTCGACGCTGATGAAGCGGGGACCTTGAGGGTCGGTCAGTTGAGCGACGAGGCGTTGGACAAGGGGTTCGACGCCAAAGAGCCGCAGATACTCGGGCGAGGGCAGAACCGGTGTGGTCATCTCCGCAGGCGACGTTTTCTCCTCCTCATCCTCTGAGGCGGAGAAGAGTTGGGTCTCCAGGTGAATGCTGCCGTAATCACATTGGCGCAGGAAGGAGCGTAGCCATACTGGATCCATGCCTGCCTCTCGGACAGCCCACTCGACCAGGGTGGGGACGTGATGCGGTGCGATGGGATGACCGGCGCGCCATTTTTGCACCGAGGAACGGGAGAGACCCACAGTCTCCGCGATCTCCTGCTCAATGCGGGCCATGGTGTAGTCGGGGTGCGCTTGAGCAAAGCCGAAGACGGCCTGCTGCAGCAGACGTTGACGTTCCTTGGAAGGTGGGCTCATAGTAGTTTTTCCGAATATGCGTAATAAATTTACAACTTTTATCAAGGGTTGGATGGTAGGATGGTTAGTGAAAGGTGTGAATGTGGTCATCGTTTTAAGCATTTTAGCATAAATCACTGAAAGGAAAAAGGAAATGAAGAATTCGGGGGATAAAGTCAGGCTGGTTCTTTTGGTCATCTCGACCGTCGCGCTGTTGTTCCCTGCTTATGCAGTATCCGCGGCCGGGCCAGATGAAGGCGTCTCAGGATTCGCGCTGCAGGGTGAAACACCGGAGGCGACGTACTTCGTGCTCACTTATGTGGGGGCAGCGCCGTCACCGACGTTGGTTCGGACTTTGAGCGATCTACAGTCGGAGGGATACCTCTCTGTCGTCGATGCTCGCTTCGGTCCAGGTGGGATTTTGCTTCGGATGACAGGTGAGACGTTGGGGATGTTACTTGCGTTGGAGGATGTCAGCGGATTAACGCCGATGGAGATACCGCCGTCGCAGGCGCCTGTTCAAGCTTCCGCCATGTCCGAACCAAACATCACGCCGCTGGCCGGCACGGGCGCCATCACCGGTACCGTCACGGCGGAGGATACGGGGTTGCCGCTGCAGGATCTCAGTATCTGGGTGTACCATGCGGATACCTACGATCAAGCCAAGCCGGACTCCTATCAGCCTGACGGCGACGGTCGCTTTACCATTGCCGATCTGGAAGCAGGCAGCTACAAGCTCTCTTTTGACCCCTGGTCTATGGCCTATCTGGATACGTGGTACGAGGGTCAATATTCCTGGTACGATGCTACTCCCCTCTACGTGGCGGAGAATACGACGACTGCTATCCAGGTTGAACTGGCGCCGCCTGCCCGCATTACGGGCACGGTGGTCGCTGAGGATTCCGGGTTGCCACTTCCTGACATCGATGTGAGTCTTCGCAACGACACCTACAACATCTGGTACTCGACGCACACGGATGGCGACGGTAGGTACGACGATGATTATCTGCCAGAAGGCACCTATACTGTCTGTTTCTCCGACCCTGCCGGGGTGTATGCACCAGAGTGTTACGACGATCAGCCTTATTTTTATGATTCGGGGGATCCGTTGGTTCTCACCGTCGGCGGTGTGCTCAGCGGCGTCAACGCATCCCTATCCCAAGCAGCGGCCCTCACCGGGACCGTTACCGACGCCGCAACGGGCAATCCGGTGGAGAACGTCACGGTAGGGGCCTACGTCTCCTCCTTGAGCTGGTATCCGCTCCAAGATGCGACCACCGACGTTCCCGGCACCTATCGCATCTCCGGTTTAGCGCCGGGGGAGTACAAGCTCAAGTTTACCGACAACGACGGCGTATATCTGGAGAGCTACTACGACGGACAAGAGACCTTCGCTGCCGCAGATCCGGTGACGCTCACCGCCGGGATGACCACCACGGTTGATATGGCCCTCATCCAAGGCGGCAACATCGCCGGGCGCGTTGTGGATGCAGAAACGGGCGCGGGTATCAATAACACGCGGGTCACGATCAACACCCTGGATTATGGGCGCTCCTTCTACGCCTGGACCAAGGCCGACGGCACCTACACCTCCCCGGCGCTCCCTTCTGGCGGCTACGTGGTTAACTTCGAGCCTCCCTTGCCCTACTTTGACGAGACCTACGACAATCGGACGAGTGGCTACACGCCGGTCTGGATCTCCGCGCCGAATACCACCGGGAGCATTGACGCTGCTTTGCAGACGGGTCATGTCATCACCGGCACCGTCACGGGGGATCAAGGCGTGCCCCTTGCCAACGTCCATGTCCGTCCCTACGCCGGCAGCAGTTCCTACTACGATTGGGGTCTGGCTGATTACACGGATTCTGACGGGACCTATGCCCTGGGTCCACTATCGTCTGGCAACTACCGCGTGCATTTCCTGACACCTGACAGCAGTTCCTATGCTCCGGAGTGGTACAACGACGCCATCACCTACGCACAGGCCAGTCGGGTGTCAGTACCCACGACCGGACCTATCGACGCCCAACTCTCCGCCGGCGGACATATCTCGGGTATCGTCACCGCTACAGATGGAACCCCACTTGAGGACGTCTACATCTACATCTACGAACCCGGTTCAAGTGCGTCTATAAGAAGCACAACCACAGACGAAGAGGGCGCATACACGACAGGCCCCTTGCCTGCGGGCAACTATCAGCTACGCTTCTCCGCACCGTGGAACAGTATCTACGTCAGTGAGTGGCACGATGACCAATCCACACAGGAAGATGCCGCTCTGGTTTCTGTCAGCGCCGGGAGCACCACCGGGCATATTGATGCGCAGCTGGCGTTAACGTCGGAACAGCCGCCAGGTTACATCTCGATTGGCACCTCCAAAGCCTCGGATACCGGGGAATTCCTGGAGGATGTCAGGGTCTATTCTTATACGGATGACCCTGAAGTGATGGCGTATCATGGTCAATGTCCGCAAGATGGTCCGCTGGATATTATCGTTTCTCCCGGCACCTACCACCTCTATTTCGTTCCTCCGGAACCCTATAGTCCCATGTTCTACGAAAATGCCTATACTCCGACGGACGCTGACCCCGTTACGGTGACCGTCGATGTAACCACCACCATCGCATCGCCTATCTTCCAGATCGGGGGGAATGTCTCGGGCACGGTGACAGCAGCTGCGGACGGCGCCCCTTTGCGTGGGACCCGCGTCGAGGCCGAATTGCAGGACTCAGCGGTCCACGCAATGGGCGGCGGAATCCCGCACTGGTCATTTTTCAAAAGGTACAACGGCTTCGCCGACGCCGACGGTCGCTACCGTCTGTTTGGCTTGGCGCCCGGACAGTACCGTGTTGCGTTCTATCCCCCCGCGCCTTACATTGACGCGGCCTATGGCGCCGGTGGAGCGGCGCAGACCGTCAGTCCATTGGCCGAGACCTTCATTGATGTGAACCTGGGCGAAACAACGCCGGACATCGATGCGGCGTTGCAAGAGGGCGGCGTGATCACCGGCGTGGTCACGGCGGCTGAGGACGGTCGAGCCTTCATGGGGGCGACGGTCGAGGTGTATGATGCGGATCAGACGTTTATTGCCTATACCAAGACCGATATGGATGGCGTTTACACCACACCCGGTCTGCCAGCCGGCGACTACAAGGTGTTCTTCCCCGGACCCTCTGACTATATCTCCACGTGGAACGGAGACGCCGACACCTTCGATGCGGCCGCGACCGTCAGCGTCTCTGCGCCGGGGACCGTCGCCGACGTCAACGCTGCACTTGTACAGGGCGGCAAGGTGAGCGGTTACGTGCATGAGGCGGGGACTGGCTGGCCCCTTTACACTACGTTGGTCGAATTCTACCATGCGACTGACGGCACGTTGGCAGATACCACCTGGACCAACCATTGGGGGTATTATGAAAGCCCCGGCTTGCCGGGTGATGACTACGTCGTTGCTTTCAGCAAAGAGGGTTATTTGACGCGCTGGTATGATGATGCCGGCGACCAGGGAAGTGCGATGCCGGTGACGCTTGCGTTGGGTGAAATGATCACCGGTATTGACGTCTATCTTGACGCTTTGGGCAATCGTATCTTCCTGCCCCTCGTGTTGCGCACTCCATAGATTCTTTGTGAGAGGGGAGGGCAGGGTAGCATTACCCTTGCTCTCCCCAAATCGCTTGTTCAGTTTCTACGCATAAGGAGAGAAGATGCAACGTTTATCTGACAGGTGGTGGGGCGCGATCCTCACCGTGGTGCTCGTCTGGTTGTTGCTTAAGGGGTCGTCAGATGGTGCGCAGGCGGGGGTGACGATGGGAGCGGATATCCTCCCTCCCACCCCCTCTCCCTCGGAGAAACCACAAGTCATTGAGACCGCCGGAGAGGATCCCCGGCAGAGTGCTTCGACCGCATCCGCCGATGGTGATGGGAGGCAGGTCAGACCACCCATGCCACCGGCGATGACCGTGCTTTCCCCTGATAATGAAGGAGAAGTTTCCACTCAGGCGGCTATGGGCTCCTGGTTTTACGTCGACGAGGGTATGACGTTGGAACACGTGGAGCAGAATTTCCTCACCGGACAGTATCTGGTCGCCTGGACGAAGGTTGGCAATGACGGCTATCCCGATCTGTACGTCCGGGTCTTTGACGGCTATGGGCGCGCGATGTACCCCACGGTCAAGATTGGAGATCGCGGGCAGATGTACACGCGTATTGCTTACAACCCAAGGGACAACGAATATCTGCTCGTCTGGGATCCGGGGCGTTATGCCGTCTACGCTCAGCGCCTGAACTACAAGGGGGAACCGCTGGGCTCAAGAGCCGAGATCATAGGGAATGTCGGCGGCGCAGGCGGGGTTCTGGAAGTCGTTTATAACTACGAGGAGGAAGAGTACTTCGTGCTCTTCAACGTGCTCGAGTCAGATTGGTGGGCCGCCGCCGGTCAACGGGTAAACGCCGACGGCACGTTGAACGGCAGCTACTTCTGGATCGTTGGGGATCTCTTTATGGGTGGTGACGTCGTCTATCATCCTTTCGACAACCGTTACCTTGTCGTCGGCGAGTGGGGCGGATCAGGTAGCAATGGATGGGATATCCACGGGCAGTTTGTGGACGCCGACGGTTCAAATATTGGCGGGCACTTCGCCATAGATACCTACCAAAACAGCCAAAAGTATCCCATGGTCGCCTGGCGCTTCACATCGAACGAGTATCTGGTCATCTGGCAGGATGACTACCAGGACAGCGACACCGAAGACATATTCGGTCGCCGTCTGGACGCGAACGGTGCGGTCGTGGGGCCGTATATTCCGGTAGCCGACGACGACCTGACGAAGTACCCCAACGACCTCGTCTACGACTGGCAAAGCGACTCCTACCTGGCGGTGTGGAGCGTGTGGTGGGTTGATCCAGAGACTTACCGGGAGCATCGCTGGTCCTATGCGCGGGGGATCGCTCCGAACGGTGATCTGCCGTTACCGGGCAACGTGCTTTGGTATCCTACGCACGGAAAGCCGGCGGCGACTCGATCTACCCAGGAAGGGTACGTTGTAGGTATGGCGATTGAGGGGGATATCTGGTGTCGCTTCGTCAAAGCGTGGGAGCGGGTCTATCTGCCATTAGTCGTGCGCAATTGATGCAACACAAACAGATTACACGGAATGTAGTGACGAAAAATCCCGTCTGAAAAAGGAATTCCACCATGTCTAAAAAAGGTTTCTGGCGTTGTGTTTGTGGTTACGAGAACGGTCCTAAACGAGATGTCTGTTTCGTCTGCCAACGGAGCAAAGAACAGGCTCTGGAACCCAAAAAGGGCCCTCCACCTTCACCTTCGGGATCCAAGAAGAGTTCCCCGCAATCTTCGGTGGCTGGGCAAACGGGCTCTTCCCAAACGGGTTCCTGGCAATGTGAGGGCGGCTTACCCAAGGGGCAAGCCCTCGATTCTCAGGGTGAGGACGCCCCACTCCCACCCTCTGCCGTTTACTTCGTTTCTCCGTCGGCCTGGTGGTTGTCCTTTCAGTCGGCTTCGAAAGGGGCCTCCGGTCCACCGCCTCCGATTTCCGCAGAAGAGACCACCAGGCTTATCGGCCGGATCGCCAGGGGCACAGAAGCGCAGATGATGCAAGCCATAGAGGAATTCGAGACGCATAAGCCCAAAGAAGCCATTCCGGCGCTGCTGGATATCGCGACGGGTAAGACGACAGACCAGCTTGGACGTCGCGCTTATGCCATCATGGCCCTGGCGGCGATTGGCGACCCCGCAACGGTTCAGCATCTAACGGCCCTTGATGCACCGCCAGAGCTGGATACGGTGATCTGTGACGCGCTGGGGGACATCGGCGCTCCTGCAGCCTTGCCTTTTCTTCAGGAAAAAGTCTGGCGCAGCCAACACCTGGCGCCCCGCGCCAGCGGCATGCTCGCTCAGGCTAAGATCGGGCATCCCCAGGCCATCAAGCGTCTCGTCTTGGAGGCCAAGGATGAGCTCGTCAACACCATGTACGTCGATTACGAAGATAATCCTGGCGGATCCAGCGGGAAACTGGGGCTGATCCTGCTCGGTGGAGCGATGGGCATTGGTCAAGCGCTCCGCGCCGCGGCTCGAACGGCATCGTTCATGGGCAATCCTGAGCTACCGTTGCAGATCGCCGCAGAGATGCCGGGACTTGTGCGGCAGATGTGGTTGTTTCGGGTACGTCTGATGGCCCTTAGAGCCCTGGCCTTTGTCTGTGGGACCGGGCAGCTCAGCGCGTATCGTTCTCAGGCGAAGAGTTCTATCCAGCAGCTGATGATTGCCTTACCCCTGCTACAGTTGATGGCACCTGAAGGGGGGTGGGTCAACTGTCTGGCGGAATCGACTCGCTCTCGGCACGCACCTGAACGCATCCTGGCCTACGAGGGTTACATCCAACTGGCGGTCAAATATGAGGATCCCATCTACATCAAGTGGGGCCGGGCGGGCCTGTACGACGGGAAGAACTACGTCTCCACCGCCGTTGCTGCGTCTGTAATCTACAACAACGTGCAAGCCCTGGTTCCCGAGGCCCTCGATATGGCACGAACGTCCTCCACCAACAAACGAATCTCCCTTATCCCGCCTGTGGTGGAATTGGCGAAATCAGGTGATCCCCAAGGTCTGGCCACTCTGAAAGTGCTTATGCAGGATAGAAAATCTGCTGTTAGAAATATAGCAAACGCGATATGGAAAAACGCGACAGGTTCCCCCCATTAGCCGGGAGAAAAGTCAAATGGCCCCCCATCCTGCCGCGGGTCATGCGTAGCATGCGTAGGCATCAGGCTGAGGGTGGGGGGCTCCCCGACCGGGTGGCAGGCCGGGAAGCACGCTTGTATCGTTTGGATCTCTTGAGATACCCCCAGCAGGATTTGAACCTGCAACCTACGGTTTCGAAGACCGGCGCTCTATCCAATTGAGCTATGGGGGCACGTTGTTCAAAAGGCCGGGCGCCTTGCCCGGCCTCGCTGGGGTGGATGATGGGATTCGAACCCACAATTTCCTGTTCCACAGACAGGTGCCTTAACCGTTAGGCCACATCCACCACGACTGTTGCTATTTTACCACATTGGCCCGAAAGGGCAACCGCATTGCAGGGGAGCACCGTGGGGTCTCTTGGCCTAGCCCTTGACGCGCGTCTTTCCGAGAGTATAATGATTTGCGGATTCACGCCATACTAAGCACAAGGAGATAAGTCATGCCGTTAAACGCCAACGAGCTCAGGAAAGGCACCACTTTTTATTTCAATAACGAACTCTACCGGGTGATAGAGTATCAGCACCACAAACCTGGACGCGGTAACGCGATCATCCGCACCAAGCTGCGCAATCTGCGCACCGGTACGATTATCCCCCATAATTTCCTCTCCGGTGAGCGTTTTGAGGAAGCCCCGGTGGAGCGTCGTCCCATGCAGTTTCTCTACGAGGATCGTGGCTTTTACTACTTCATGGATACGGAGTCCTACAATCAGGTACGCATCAGTCAAGAGCTGGTAGAGGAGAAAATCGGTTATCTGATAGAAGGACAGGAGTACACCGTCTCCGTTTTAGAGAACGAACCCCTGGATGTCGAGCTGCCGCCTGCGGTGGAACTGGAGGTGGTCGAATCGGAGTTGGCGGTCGCCGGCGACACCGCCACGGGGGCGACCAAGCGCGTGATCTGTGAGACCGGGCTTAAAGTCCAGGTTCCCCTCTTCGTTGAAGTCGGCGACGTGATTCGTGTGGATACGAGCAGTGGGGAGTACGTCACGCGCGTCTGACCCAGGCTGCGCGGAGTGTTGATCCGGGACAGCGTGCGGCGCGCTTGTAAAGTGCGCCGCTTGTTCTTTGCAGGAGGAGTAGGGTATGGATTTGAGTCTCTACGCCGGTCGGTGGGTGGCGCTCAACGAAGCGGGCGAAGTCGCGGGCCTGGGGCGTACGCCGGAAGCGGCCCGTCACCAGGGGCATCAGGCGCAACCCAAGGAACGTCTGCGCCTCTTTTGGATCTCCACGTACTCACCGCACCTTCCGCTGCCCGCCTGGCCCTTTCTACCGCTGAAGTCCTTTGAGGCCGAGGCGAGGTTTTGGCTGGTGGGCGGCGCCGTCCGTGACCTGCTGCTGGGTCGTCCCGTTCACGATTGGGACTTCGCCGTTCAGGGCGATGCGATGAGGCTGGCCCGCCGCGTCGCCGACCGCCTGGGTGGCGCTTACGTCGCCCTGGACGCGGAGCGCGACACAGCGCGGGTGGTGCTGGATGATCCCACCACCCGGCAACCGGCGATGTTGGATTTCGCCGGTCTGCGCGGCGATACCCTGGATGCGGATCTGCGTTGGCGTGATTTCACCATCAATGCCATGGCGATGACACCCGACGGGCGGGTGCTCGACCCTCTCGGAGGACGCGCGGATCTGCAGGCGCGGCGCGTGCGGGCCCTCGGCGAGACGACCTTTCTCCAGGATCCGGCGCGTCTCCTGCGCGCTGTGCGCATCGCCGGAGAGCTCGACTTCGACCTCGACCCGAGGACGATGGCCGACATCCGGCGCCACGCCCACCGCCTTCCTGGTGTGGCCGGGGAGCGGATTCAGATGGAGCTGATGCGCACCTTGGATCTGACGCCGGCTGCGGTGCACGTCCGGCGGCTGGACGCCCTGGGCCTGCTGCCTCTCGTGCTGCCCGAACTCGGCCCGCTGCACGAGGTCGAGCAATCCAGCCCCCATCACCATCGCACGGTTTGGGGGCACACACTGGCCGCTCTTTCCGCGCTGGAGGGGGTGTTGGCGTCTATTCATGGTTCATCGCCTCCTGCGCGGGCCCTGCGTGACGTGCGGGCGCCTGCCTGGGCCTGGTCGGCCCTGGACGCGCCTCTGGCACCGCTGCAGCCTGAGCTGTTGACCTACGTGCAGACGCCCCTGGCGGTGGAACGTTCCCGTGCCTCCATGCTTAAGTGGGCTGCGCTTTTCCACGATGTGGGCAAGGGCGAGACGCGGACCGTGGACGCAGAGGGACGCACGCACTTCTACGCTCACGAAGAGGTGAGTGCGGAGAAAGCGCGGGCGCGGCTGCGGGCCTTACACTTTCCTAACCGCGCCGTGGACTTCGTCGTTACCGTCGTTGCCGGGCACATGCGGTTGCTCGGCCTGATGCAGGCTCCGCCGCCTTCCCGACGCGCCGTCTATCGCTTCTACCGCGCGACCGGAGGCGCAGGGGTGGGCGTGGTGTTGTTCGCGTTGGCCGACACCCTGGCGGTGTGGGGACCGGGCCTCGAACGAGCGTACTGGCAGACCTTTCTCACCGTAGCCGAGGCGCTGTTGGAAGGGTATTTTCATCGTGAGAAGGAGGTGATCGCGCCTGCGCCGTTGCTTACGGGCTACGATCTGTTGGATCTGGGTGTGCCTGAAGGGCCGGAGATCGGTCGGCTGTTGAGCGCGCTGCGTGAGGCTCAGGCCGCTGGTGAGGTGCACAGCCGGGAGGAAGCGCTGCGCTTTGTGCACACCCACCGGGCCCCGAACGGGGTGGATGACGCGCCGTGAGCGTCAAGCCGTTGCGTTCGCTTGTGCGACCAGTTGGGTTATAATCGTACTGATGGATGGAAGAAGGTACATCGGGTCCGCTGCGCTTCTGAGTCTTCGCCTGTTGGGCGTGGGCACGCTGGTGTTGACCTTCCTTCTGTTGCTTCTGAGCGCTTGCGTAGTGCCGCCTGTGATCACGCCCACGCCAGCCCGTGTCGCCGTGCGGGTCGATGGGGAACGGCGTACGTTGGAGACGCGGGCCGAGACCGTCGGCACGCTGCTGGAGCTCGTCGGCGTCGAACTGGGGGATCTGGACCGCGTACGTCCGCCGGAGACGGCGCGCATCGAAGACGGCATGCTCATCACCGTGACGCGCATCTGGCAGACGCAGGAGGTGATCACGGAGACATTGCCCTTCAAACGGGAGACGGTGCGCAATGCCTCCCTGCCCGAGGGCGAGACCCGCCTGTTGCAGGCCGGGCGTGAAGGGGTGCGGCAACGCGTTTATCGTCTCACTTTTGAGGACGGCGTCGAGGTCGACCGCATACTGGTTAAAGACGAAGTGAGCCGTCCTCCCCAGGACGAAGTGCTGTTGGTGGGCACGCGCCCCCGTGTTACCACGGTGAGTATCACGGGGACGTTGGCCTATCTCGAGTCTCAGGATGCCTGGGTGATGCGGGGCAGCACAGCCAACCCCCGGCGTCTGACCTTCTTTGGGGACCTGGATGGGCGCGTTTTCGCGCTTTCACCCGAGGGCCGCCGCTTGCTTTTCACCCGCCCCGTCACCGAGAGCGGACACTTCAACGCACTCTGGTTGGTGCCGACGACGGGGGCCGAAATCGAGCCTGTAGAAACCGGGATCCGTGATGTGCTCTGGGCCGACTGGGCTCCTGATGGGGAGCGCATCGCCTGGACCACGGCCGAAGTCTCCGACCAGCCTCCCGGTTGGCGTGGTCGCAACGATCTCTGGCGCGGTGCGGTCACAAGAGGGCACACGGTCCTCTACGAACGCCAGGTGTTGGAGGCGGAGGCCGCCGGCGGCTACGGCTGGTGGGGCACGCGCTACCGCTGGGCGCCGGACGGTGACCGTCTGGCCTACGCCCGGCCCGAGAGCGTGGGCGTCGTCGATCTGGAGACGGGGACGCGGCGGCCCTTGGCGCGCTTTCCGGCCTATCGCACCTACAGCAGCTGGGCCTGGACCCCGGACGTGGCCTGGTCGGCCGAGGGCACGTTGCTCTACAGCGTCGTGCACGGTCCGCCGCCCATGGCCGTGAACCCCGAGGAGAGCCCGGTCTTCGATCTGTGGGCCTTGGAAGCTACGGGCGCTTACAGCGCTGAGGTGGCCTCGGAGGTAGGGATGTGGACGGCACCTGTGTTCAGCCCGGATGGGGAGACGCTGCTCTTTGGACGCGCGCGCATTCCTTACCAGAGCCATCTCAGCAGCTACGAGCTCTGTACCATGGATCGTGATGGCTCCAACCAGCGCTGTTTCTTTCCCCCAAAGGACGAGAGCGGGGTGACGATCCCTCGCTGGTGGTGGAGCCCGGATCAGGCTTTCGTTGCTCTGATCCTGCGGTCGGACCTGCACGTCCTGCGCCTGGAGGACAACGTCGCTATACCCGTCACCGACAGCGGCGACGTCACCACCTTCGATTGGCAATAGCCCCGCGAAATAACTCATAAGCGGGAAAGATACGCTGTGGTTCTTTTTGAGCGCTTGAAATAAGGTGTAACGCACCTGCTAAGGAGAATCCATGCACCTGTTGATTACCGGAGCGACCGGTTTTGTCGGCACTCATCTGCGTCGTTATCTTCTGAAGGAGACGGATTGGCGGATCACGGGCACGGCGTTCCCCGACCGTCCGCCCGCGAGTGCCGATCCCCGTGAGACATTTGTTTATCTGGATGCCCGCGATGGCGAGAGGGTCCGCCTGCTCTTGGGCGAGCTGCGTCCCGACGCTATCTTGCACCTGGCGGCCCAGTCGCACGTACCTACGGCGTACAAAGACCCCTGGGGCACCCTGGAAAACAACATCAAAGGCCAACTTAACCTTTTGGAAGCCTGCGTGGCGCTGGACATGAAGCCGCGTTTTATCGCCGTCGGTTCGGGGGAAGAGTATGGACGGGCGTCGGAAAGTGAGTTGCCTTTGTGCGAAACGCATCCCCTGCGCCCGGAGAACCCCTACAGCGTCAGTAAGGTGGCTCAGGATGTTCTGGGCTACCAGTACTTCCGCAGCTACGACATGCCTGTGATACGTGTGCGGCCCTTCAATCACGTGGGACCGGGGCAGTCGGAGCGGTTTGTGCTGCCTGCTTTCGCTGCGCAGGTGGCCCGCGCCGAGGCCGGACAGCGGACGCCGGTGCTGCACGTGGGTAACCTTGCGCCTGCCCGCGACTTCACAGACGTGCGGGACGTCGTCCGCGCCTATCATCACCTCTTACTGCACGGCGAGCCGGGCGAAGTCTACAATATCAGCTCCGGTCGGGCGCGCACCATCCAGTCGCTCGTCGACGCGCTGTTGGCGTTGGCCGAGGTTAACATCGAGGTGCAGGTCGATCCGCAACGCTACCGTCCGGCGGACGTCCCCGTCATCTACGGCAGCGCGGAGAAGTTGCACGCAGCGACGGGGTGGAAGCCGGAGATCCCTTTCCGGCAGACCGTGCGGGATGTGTTGAACGAGTGGCGCCGCAAGACGTCGCAAGCGTGACGCTTTATGGAGGTATGCGAGGTTTCCGGTGGGCAATGACGCACCCTCGAATGTTTGAAAACGTCCATTTCGTGCACGCTGTCATGGATGCTTAGCCCACAGGATGGGGTTATCGCAGTGCGTTGCACCTTAAGCCATAGTTTCTGATAGCTATATACCCGGATAAATACGTTTTTTAGCCATGCAAGTGAGGTGTTATGACCCTGGACTACGTAACTCAACATAGGGATCGTTTCCTCTCCGAACTGAAAGCCTTCCTGCGCATCCCCAGCGTCAGCACGCAGGCAAAGCACAAGGACGACGTGCTGCACGCGGCCCAATGGCTGCGCGACCGTCTGCTGGACGCCGGGATGAAGCAGGCCGAGGTGCTGGAGACCGCCGGGCATCCCGTCGTCTACGCCGCGTGGATGGTGGACGAGGACGCGCCCACGGTGCTGGTCTACGGACACTACGATGTCCAGCCGCCCGATCCGCTGGACGAATGGCGCACGCCGCCCTTTGAGCCGACGCAGGTGGGCGAGGACCTCTTCGCGCGCGGCGCGTCCGACGACAAGGGCCAGCTCTATGCCCACGTCAAGGCGCTGGAGGCCTTTCACGAGACGGCGGGCGCACCGCCCGTGAACGTGAAGTGCATTTTCGAGGGCGAGGAGGAGATGGGCAGTCCCAGTTTGGAGCCCTTCATTGCAGCGCATCGGGATTTGCTGGCGGCCGATGTCGCCGTGATCTCCGACACCCACGTGCTGGGCAAGGAGACGCCGTCGATTATCTACGCGCTGCGCGGCTTGGCCTATGTCGAGGTCACCGTGACCGGCCCGGCGAGGGATCTGCACTCCGGCATCTACGGCGGCGCGGTGCACAATCCCATCAACGCGCTCTGCGCCATGATCGCCGATCTTCAGGACGAGGACGGACACATCACCGTCCCCGGCTTTTACGACGACGTGCGGGAGCTGACACCGGAGGAGCGTGAGGAGCTGGCGAAGGTACCCTTCGACCGTGAGGCGTGGCTGGAGGAGGCTGGCGTCCCTACCGACTGGGGCGAGCCAGAGTACACGATCATCGAGCGCACCACGGCGCGGCCCACGCTGGACGTCAACGGCATCTGGGGCGGGTACATCGAGCCGGGCGCCAAGACGGTGCTGCCCAGCAAAGTCCACGCCAAGATCTCCATGCGTCTGGTGCCGGACCAGGACCCGCAAACCATCACGCAGCTGATCTCCGAGCACCTCAAGGCCATCGCGCCGCCTAGCGTCGATGTCGAGGTGACATCGCTGCACGGTGGTGATGGTGCCATCGTCGATCGGGAGAGTCCGGCCATGCAGGCCGCTGTCGATGCCTACACCGCTACGTTTGGGCGCGAACCGGTCTTTATGCGCGAGGGCGGTTCCATCCCCGTCGTCGCCGCGTTCCAGAAACATTTGGGGCTGGAGACAATTCTCATCGGCTTCGGCTTGCCCGACGACAACCTGCACGCGCCCAACGAGAAGTTCAACGTCTCCATGTTCTACAAAGGCATCAAGACCCTGATCCACTTCTACGAAAACTTGTAAGGATAGTGATTTTTGAGTCTACTGAAATAACTCATATCGCCGTGCTCAGGGTTCAGGATGACAAGGGGACGAACGACTAGAAATCCGATTTTCCCCATCTTTCTTCAAGTGAGTCAAGCTTTTGCAAAGGAGGGGTGTTTATGAAAATTCTGGTCACCGGCGGCGCAGGCTATATCGGCAGTGTGGTTGTGGAGCAGCTGATTGAGGCCGGGGATGCCGTGGTCGTTTTCGACAATCTCTCGCAGGGTCACCGCGAGGCGGTGCATCCAGAGGCGGAGTTCGTGTGGGGCGACCTCGCCGACCGCGACGCTGTCGATGAGGTCTTCGCCGCCCATCGACCCGACGCGGTGATGCACTTCGCTTCAAACACGCTGGTGGGCGAGTCTATGGAGCAGCCTTTTTTGTACCTGGGCGACAATGTCACCAACGGGCTGAACCTGCTGCAGAGCGCCGTCAAACACGGCGTGCGGCGCTTCATCCTCTCCTCGACGGCCAACCTCTTCGACGAACCGGAGGAGATTCCCATCGGCGAGGACGAGCGCATTGTGCCGGGCAGCCCTTACGGCGAATCCAAGTTCATCCTGGAACGCTATCTCCACTGGCTCGACCGCATCTACGACTTCCGCTACGCGGCGCTGCGCTACTTCAACGCCGCCAGCGCCTCGGCCCGCTACGGGGAGGATCACGACCCGGAGACCCACCTGATTCCCCTGGTGCTGCAGGTGGCGTTGGGCCGACGCGATAAGATCTTCATCTTCGGCGACGACTATCCCACCCGCGATGGCACCTGCGTGCGCGACTACATCCACGTCATTGACCTGGCCCAGGCGCACATCCTGGCGCTGCGCGCGCTCGATCAGGGGAGCCGCCGGTACAATTTGGGGAACGGGCAGGGGTTCTCCGTCAAGGAGGTCATCGAGATCGCGCGCGAGGTCACGGGCCATCCGATCCCGGCCGAGGTGACGGCTCGACGGCCCGGCGATCCGGCGGTGCTCATCGCCGGCAGCGAGACCATCCGGGATGAACTGGGCTGGACGCCGCAGTATCCGGCGCTGCGCGACATCATCGAGACCGCGTGGCGCTGGCACAGAGCACACCCGCATGGTTATGCTGAGTAGTCTCCTGTTCATCTGATGTTTGACTCCTTCGAAAATAGACAACGAATTGAGAAACTAACGAATTGACACCACTGAAAAAATCGGATTTTTCCGAAACTCGCCACTACATGCGGGAAAATTCGCGGTCAAAACCACTAGATATAGGGGGTGTTTTGCTAAAAATCCGATTTTTAGGACCTTTTTTCAGCAGAGTCAACGAATTAAAATCCTAATTCCCTAGCTGAGGCCGGCCTCCCGACCGTGCCCCACCGCGCTAAAGTGCGTGACTACCAACCATTTTCGTGCTTGGAAGGTGTGCTCAAGCACCGGTGTCTCCACTGAAAAAATCGGACTTTTTTTTCAGGGCAGCCATTTTTGTCGTTTTACAGTTGCACTGTTTTGAACAGGGAGGATATCACGATGAAAGACATGGTTATTCGCATCGGCGGGGAAGCCGGCATGGGCCTGGAGTCCAGCGGCGCCGGATTCTCCACCGCGTTGACGCGCGGCGGTCTGCACGTCTTCGGTCTGCCCGACTACATGTCGCGCATTCGGGGCGGGCACAACTTCTTCTCCGTCCGCGTCTCCGATCAACCGCTCACCGGCCCGCGCGAGGGCGTGCATCTGCTGTTAGCGCTGAATCAGGAGACGGTGGAGAAGCACGTCGCCGACGTGGTCGAAGGCGGCGCCGTCGTCTACGATACGAAGGACGGGCTGCCCGACGGCGTGGAGCGTGACGGCGTCAGCTTCTTCCCGGTGTCGCTCAGCGAGCTGGCTAAGGAGAAGGGCGGGCGCGACGTGATGCGGAACACGCTGGCGTTGGGCGTCGCGGCGGGACTGTTGGGCTTTGATCCCGGCTACCTGGAGAGCGTCATCCGCGATAACTTCGCGCCCAAAGGCCAGAAAGTGATCGACGGCAACCTGCGCGTCGTTGAGGCGGGCGTCGAGGCGGCCCAGGAGTTCGCCGCCGACTTTCCCTTTGGCATCGAAGCGATCCCCGACGCGCCGGAGCGCCTGGTAGTCAACGGGAACACCGCCTTCGCCATGGGCGCGCTGGCGGGCGGCTGCCGCTTCGCCTCTGGCTATCCCATGACGCCGGGCTCGCCGGTGCTCATCTGGTTTGCGCAGCACGCGGCGGAGTACGGCGCCGTGGTCAAACACGCCGAGGACGAGATCGCTGGCATCCTCATGGCCATCGGCGCGGCGCACATGGGCGCACGGGCGCTGGTGCCCACGTCAGGCGGCGGCTACTCGCTCATGGTCGAGGCGACAGGGCTGGCGGGTATCACCGAGACCCCCGTGGTCATCTACAACGCGCAACGCCCCGGCCCGGCGACGGGCATGCCCACGCGCACGGAGCAGGGCGACATGCTCTTTATGCTGCACGCCTCGCAGGGCGAGTTCCCGCGTTTCTTACTGGCGCCCGCCAACGTGGAGGACGCCTTCCACATCGGCTGGCAGGCCTTCAACCTGGCGGAGCGCTACCAGACGCCCGTCATGGTGCTGAGCGATCACTTCCTGGCCGATAGCTTCCGCACCATCGACAAGGACGCGCTCGATTTCGACGCCGTCTCCATCGACCGGGGCAAGTTGCTGTCCAAGGAAGAGTTGGACGCGCTCGACGAACCCTACAAACGCTTCAAGGTGACGGAATCGGGCGTCTCGCCGCGTGCGGTGCCCGGTCATCCCAACGCCGTCTGGGTCACCTCCAGCAATGAGCACGACGAGACCGGCGCCATCGACGAGGGCGCGCAAAATCGCATCGACCAGGTCGATAAGCGCATGCGCAAGCTCAAGGGCATGGCTGCCGACGTGCCCGCGCCCACCTGGTACGGGCCGGAGGACGCCGACGTGACGCTGGTCTGCTGGGGCTCCACCTACGGGCCGGCCCAGGAGGCCGTCGACCGGGCGGGGGGCGATGTCAACCTGCTGCACTTCAGCGGGCTGGAGCCCTTCCCGCCGGAGGCGGAGGCTGCGCTGGATCGCGCCGGGACGACCGTGGTCGTCGAGCAGAACGCCACCGGTCAGCTGGAGACGCTGATCCGCGCCCGCACGGGCCGCTCGATGGACAGATCGATTCGCAAATACGACGGACGCGCCTTCACGCCCGAGTACATCCTCTCGCATCTCGAGAAGGAGGTTTAGCCATGGTATCACGCAGTGATTACAAAGGCACAGAGCGCCCCACCTGGTGTCCGGGGTGCGGCAACTACGGGATTCTGAACGCGCTGCAACGCGCGCTCGTGGAACGGGGCTTCGCGCCGCACGAGGTGCTGGTGGTGACCGGCATCGGCTGCGGCAGCAAGCTGCCTCACTACACGACCATCAACGGCTTCCACAGCTTGCACGGACGCCCGGTGCCGCTGGCGCAGGGTGCTCGCCTCGCCAACCACAGGTTCAAGATCGTCACGGTCCACGGTGACGGCGACGGCTACGGCGAGGGATTAGGTCACGCCGTCCACGCCTTCCGGCGCAACATCGGCATCGTGGACATGGTGCAGAACAACAAGATCTACGGCCTGACCAAGGGCCAGTACTCGCCCACCAGCGATCCCGGCAAGAAGACCGCCACGTCGCCGGAGGGGGCGCTGGACAAGCCCGTCCAACCGCTGGCGCTGGCTATCACCAATGGCGCGACCTTCGTCGCCCGTGGCTACGCCGGTGAGCTCAAGCACCTCATCTGGCTGATGGGGGAGGCGCTCCAGCACGACGGCTACGCGTTGCTTGACATCCTGCAGCCCTGCGTCACCTTCAACAAAGAGCGGGCCTATGACTTCTACAAGGAGCGCGTCTACAAGCTGGAGGACGAGGAGGACTACAATCCCACGGATCGCACGGCGGCTTGGGAGCGGGCCCAGGAGTGGGGCGACCGCATCCCGCTGGGCATCTTCTACCGCAAGACCGGCGAGCCGACCTACGAGTCGCAGCTGCCCACGCTGAAAGCGGGGCCGCCGCTGGCCGAGCGCCCGCTGACCCCGCTCTCCGAGGCGCAAATCGCAGCGCTGCGGGGTGAGATCAGCTAGCCTGTTTACCTTCCGGGAAGTTTGGAACTTCCCGGAAGGTAGGCCTAAACGCTACGAGCGAAAGGTTTGTAGTCAAGCACGCAGGCGTCAGCCGGAGTGTGGTCAAATCGGCGGACTGAAATTACGGTATAAGGTGCAACGCACCTGCGATGACCCAATCATGTTGGCTAAAAACCTATGTCAGCATGCATGAAATGGCTATTTTCAAACATTCTAAGGTGCGTCGCACCTGGCTACGTTCTAATACCGTAATTTAAGTCGGCGGATCTCTAAGCGTGTTAACCTAGCATCCCACGTATCTGTTGAGTTTTCTAAGGTGCGACGCACTTTCGCCGAAGTTCACGAGCCGGGGACTCCTAAACCATGCTCGGAGAACTTTGTAGCGCGGCTTGTTTCAATCCGGAAGTGCGTTGCACCTGGGCGCTCAAAAACCTAAACGGTTGCCATCCCACAAATCTGCGTAGTTTAGTCCAGGAGTTCTTTCAACGCCTCGGCATCCGTGACCGGTTGCAAACAGGTCATCTTCCGGCAGACGTAGGCCGTGGCCTTTCCTGCGATCTGAGGCCGATCTTCCAACAGCGGCGGTATGTCACCGGTGCCTACCGCGACAAGCCGGTGCGGATGATAGCCGGCTTGCGCCATGTCGAGCAGCGCACGAGTGCTCCGCGCAGCCGGTTTTCCCACAATGACGACCTCCGTAGGCGTCGCCAGCGCAGCGGTCAGCGCGACGAGCCACTGTCCGAAGCCCAAGGGGTGGCGCGCCATCAGTGACTGCATGGAGGCCAGGTCGGCCCGCGCCAGCTCCTCGTAGACCGGGTCACCGCTGAACCGCGCCAGCTTGAGCAGCACCGTCGCCGCCATAGCGTTGCCCGAGGGCGTGGCGTTGTCCTGCACCTCGCGCGGACGGATGATCAGGTCCTCGGCGTCGTCGGCCGTGTCGTAGAAGCCCGCGTCGGCTCGGAAATGCTCCGTCATCACGTCGGCCAGCGCCTGCGCCGCGACGTACCAGCGCGGCTCGAAGGTGGCCTGGTAGAGCGCCAGCAGCCCTTCGCTGAGGTGGCTGTAATCCTCCAGGAAACCGGGTACCTTGGCCTTGCCATCGATCCAAACGTGGCGCAAGCGCCCGTGGGCGTCGCGTAGCTCGCTCAGCAGGAAGGCCGCGTTGGCCTCGGCGGCGCGTAGATAGTCCTCGCGTTCCAGCACTCGCCCGGCCTCGGCGAAGGCCGCCAACATCAAGCCGTTCCACGCGGTGTGCACCTTCTTATCTCGACCGGGCGCGATGCGCTGCTGCCGCGCCGCCAGCAGCCGCTGCCGCGCCTTGCGGAGCGCGTCCCGCTCCTCTATTGAGCCGGTGAAGGTGAGGATGGTCTTGCCCTCGAAGTTACCTGCTTTTGTCACGCCGTAGGGCTGCATGAAGTCATCCGCCTCGTCGCCGAGCACCTCGCGGATCTCCGCCGGCGTCCAGAGATAGACCTTGCCCTCCTCGCCCTCGGTGTCGGCGTCCTGTGTGGCGTAGAATCCGCCCTGGGGCGCCGTCATCTCGCGCAGTACGTAGTCCAGCGTCTCCTCGACGACGGCGCGGAAGAGCGGCTCGCCGGTCACCTGCCAGGCGTGCAGGTAGACGCGGGCCAGCAGCGCGTTGTCGTAGAGCATCTTCTCGAAGTGGGGCACCAGCCAGTGATCGTCGACGGCGTAGCGGTGGAAGCCGCCGCCCAGTTGATCGTAGATACCGCCGCGCGCCATGGCGTCCAGCGTCTGGGTTACCATCGCCAGCGCCTGTGCCTCCTCGGTCGCGTGATGGTAGCGCAGCAGGAACGCCAGCGTCATGGGTTGAGGGAACTTGGGCGCGCTGCCCCAGCCGCCGTGGACAGCGTCGAACTGCTGGCGCAGGCCGTCGTAGGCTGCGTCGAGGGTCTTCGTAGTCAGATCGCCGGCAGTTGGATCAGAAACGCTCTGTCGCTGCTCCAGCGCACCGACGAGCTGCTGTCCCCCTTCCAGCAGCTCGCCACGGCGGTGCGCCCAGGCGTCGGCGACGGCCCGCAGGACTTGCTTGAAAGAGGGCAGGCCGTGGCGCGGCTCATCGGGGAAGTAGGTGCCGCCGTAGAAGGGTTTGCCTTCCGGCGTGATAAAGACGGACATGGGCCAGCCGCCCCGCCCGGTGAGTGTCTGCACCGCGCTCATGTAGACGCGGTCCAGGTCGGGGCGCTCCTCGCGGTCGACTTTGATGCTCACGAAGTGCTCGTTGAGCAGCGCGGCGGTCTCCTCATCCTCAAAGGACTCATGTGCCATGACGTGGCACCAGTGACAGGCGGAGTAGCCGATGCTGAGGAAGATGGGCTTGTCTTCACGGCGCGCTTTCTCCAGCGCTGCCTTGCTCCAGGGATACCAGTCCACGGGATTGTCGGCGTGCTGCTGTAAATAACGACTTTGTTCGTCGGCCAGATGGTTCGTCATGGTTACCCTCTCTTGATATGGTAAATAGTTTTCTTTATTATAGCACAAATGGAAATCATGGGGGATGGGGACAGAGTTCTGGGTAGAGGACAAGCGGGGAAGGCACAGTGAGGACACCGGCCACAGATTGCCAGGGGTATTTCTAGCGTTGACGCTAGCAGGTCAAGTGCAAAGCGGCGACTACGTTCTTCTCCTCGCGCATCGCATTATAGGTTTCAACCGCGTCGTGGGTATGCTGGACAATCAGGTCGATGCCCGCGCTCTTGACTTTCCGGCGCGTCGCCTGCGTCACGCGCATGCGTCCGTACGCGCCCTGTCCCACGATCAGAGCCTCCACGTCGGCCTCGAAGACGCTTTCCAGATCTGTCGGATACAGGACGTGGCCTTCTTGCCGCCACCAGCCGCTCATCACGTGGTCCGGGAAGATGATCACGTCGCTGGTGTACGATTGCCCGTCGATTTCAATGTGGCCAAAGCGGTACGCGTTGATCTTGGGCGCAGCCATGCAAACCTCCAATCTCTTTCGTTCGTTATGTTTATGTCTGTTTGTAGGGAGCACAGGTGACGTCCGGGCGGAAGGCGCGACGGGGAACATTCAGCGCGGAGCGGGCGTCGGGGCTGCGGGGAGGGTGAACCAGAAGCGGCTGCCCGCGCCGGGGGTGCTTTCCACACCCACGGTCCCGCCCAGCTTCTCCACAATCCGGCGCACGATCGAAAGACCCAGCCCGTGACCTTCGAAGGTGCGGGTTTGGTCCAAGCGTTCAAAGGGCGCGAAAAGCTGAGCTTGCTTCGCCGGTGGGATGCCTGCCCCGCGGTCGCGCACCCAAAAGCGCAACCGGTCAGACTGCGCCACCTTTCTATCCCATCCCAGGGTGATCTGGGGTGGGGTGCCGCCGTACTTGGCGGCATTGCTCAGGTAGTTGACCCATGCCTCTTCTACCCAGGGTGTGTAGCCCAGGGCGACGGGCCATGTTTGGGGCAGTGTGAGCTGGGCTTCCTGAGCGCTCAACAGCTCCGTGAGACGCGCCAGCGCTTCGTCCACGATGGCGCCGGTGTCCAGCGGCTCCAGGGGCACGTCCTCCATCTTGCGTACCCCGGCCAGCAACAGCAGCGCGTCGATGATGGTATCTATCTTTTGGGCGCTTCGCGCGAGGATGTCCAGAGTGCGCAGCACCTCCGCTTGCGACAACCGCTCATATTGGCGCAGAAGCACCTTGCTGAAACCCAGCAGACTGGTGACGGGGCTTTTGAGGTCGTGGGCCACCGTGTGGGCAAAGGCGTCCAGCTCGGCGTTGCTGGTCTCCAGCCGCCGGGCGTGTTCTCGCAAAGCGGCTTCGACGCGACGGCGTTCGACGATTTCCTTTTCCAGGGCGACGTTCTTCTCGCGGATGAGCTCCGCTTCCCGGTGGGCCGTTTCGACGTCGTGGATCAGCTGCAGGCTTTTGATAGTCTGATCAGCCCGGGCGTTGAAGACCTCCTCTTTGAGGCGATGGAAGGCTTGGTAGTGCTTCAGGGCCTTCGCCAGATCACCTTGCGCCTCATGGATCTGTGAGATCAACAGGTGACAGGCGAAGCATTCTGACTTCGCGTCGGCGGTTTCGGCGGCTTGCAGTGCTTGTTGCAGGTGCGTGAGTGCCGTTTCCGTTCGATTTGCCTCCCACTGCGCCTGCCCGATGTGACGTTGGGCGTAGATTTGGGTGTAGATGTAGTTAATCTCACGGGAATGCGTGAGCGCTTGCTCAAAGTGGGTCAAGGCCTTCTCGAGCTCGCCGATCTGAAGGTAGACGGTGCCCAGGTTGTTGTGGACGTGGCAAAGGAGAACTTGGTGATCGGTTTCGTGGGCGATCTCCATGGCGCGGTGACCGCAATCCAGCGCCTGTTCCTCGTTTCCCAAGCGGCGATGGACCAGGGTGAGGTTGTTCAGCGCTTTGCCTGTGCTCCGACGCATCCCCAGCTCTTCGTAGAGGGCCAGCGCCTGCTGCAAGTTAGCGAGGGCTTTCTCCAGCTCATCCAACCCCTCGTAGACCACCCCCAGCCCGTTGAGCGCCTGCGCTTTACCGGCTCGATCTCCCAGTCGGTCGCAGAGTTCAATGAGAGCGAGAAAGGCCTCCACGGAAGCGGGGTAGTTGGTCAGCCGTTCGTACACCGAACCAAGGGTCCACAGAATCAGCGTCAGCTCTTCCCCGGCTTCCTCGGCTTCCGCTACTGCCTGGGCCTTCAAGAGGTGGGCCAACGCCTCAGCATAGCGTCCCTGTTGTTGCAGATAGTAACCGTGGTTGCGGTGACTTTGCGCGAGACCCCGGGGATAGTCGGTCTCTGACGCCAGTGTCAGCGCCTGCTGGGTCAACGCCTGGCCTTCCTGGGAGGCGCTGTAGCGCAGCTCCCACGCCAAGGCATTGAGCGCGTCGATCTTCTCGCGCGCCGTCGAAGCTCGATCCAGTTGGGTGCGTAGGGTCGCAATAAGCTGGGACATGGCGTTGCGTTCTCTCGCCTTTCTCTGCTGCGCGGTGACCAGCCCGGAAGGGCTCTCTTTTCCCGCTTGTAGCCCTTTAGTCTTCGGGAGAAGGTGCAACGCGCGTACGCCGAAGACGGCATTGAGATTTGAAAACGTAGCCTGGGCGTCCTTACCCCCGAAGTTTCAGATCCAAAGTGCGTTGCACCTCGTTATTCACAACACTAAACGCTCACTCCTGCTTTTATTATAGACCGAAAGCGTGGCGTGCGCCACCTGGATGCTGGTGAGTCAAGGCTGTGATTCTGAACGCGCGCATCACATCCCGCGGAAGGTACGTGAAAGCGCTACGCGCGCCACAGCGCCCGCAGGCGGTGAGCCGCCAACTTGGGGCGGCGGTCGCGGGTGAAGACACCCTTGTAGTTCATGGCGCCCATGCGGTGCACGGCCTGGGCAGTCTTGAAGTCGCACATATTCCAGACGTGTTGGCCCACGACGTAGGGTTTGCGGTCCAGCAGCTCGATATAACCGGTGAGAAATTCAGCCTGGTACTCCTCGCTGAACATCTCCGGCGGCTGCGCGTGGTGACCGGGGATAGTGTCGGCGCCGAACTCCGAGAGGATCAGGGGTTTCTGGTACCGGGCGTGGAGCGCGTCCAGCTCCTGAGCCAGCAGCGCCAACCCTTCGCTGATGCGGCCCGACTGCGTGTACCAGCCGAAGTAGCGGTTAAGGCAGAGCACGTCGACGAAGGCGAAGGCGGCCTCCGCCAGCCCCACGTGACTGACCAGGGTCACGGGGCGCGTGGGGTCGCGCTGCTTCGCCAGGTCGTAGAGCTCGCGGAAGAAGGGTTCGGCCTCCGGGCGCGTCGAGTGCGGCTCGTTGGCGAGGCTCCACATGATCACGCTGGGATGGTTCTTGTCGCGGTCGATGAGCGCCTCAACGTACTGGCGGCAGAGCGCCAGACGCCGGTCCAGCCCCTCCTCCTTGAAAAAGAGGCCCACCGCCGGCGTCTCGTCGATGACCAGGAAGCCCAACCGGTCCGCCAGCTGCATCATCTGCTCCGAATAGGGGTAATGTGAGGTGCGGAAGGAGTTCGCGCCGATCCACTCCATCAGGGCGTAATCCTTGACGACGACGGCGGGCACGAGTCCCCGCCCGGTGATGGGAAAGTCCTCGTGACGCCCGAAGCCGGTGAGCGTGATGGGTGCACCGTTGAGCAACAAGCGGTCGCCCTCCACGGCGATGGTACGCACGCCGACGGGCAATGTATAGCGGTCGAAGGGGGTGTCGCCGTGCGTTAAGGTCACGCTGAGATCGTAGAGATGGGGTGCGTCGGGCGACCAGATTGCCGCGTCCGGCACGGTGAACGTGGCCTCCGCTGCCGCGCCGTCGAAGTGAACCGTGGTCTCCAAATCAGTGCCGTGGCCCTGCAGCGCGATCCGCGCCTTCACGCCCTCACCCGCGTCCGCCAGCCGCAGGCGCACGCACACAACGCCCGTGGTCCCGTCGATCTCCATGACGACCGTCAGATCGTCCAGGCCGCCCTCCGGCACGGTGTACAGTAGCACCGGGCGGTGGATGCCGCAGAAGGGGAAGAAGTCGAAGCTGGTCGCCGGGTAGTTGAGGTTGGCGAAGGCGTCCTGGGGGTCCGCCGGCACGTTGCCCGGCGGGACGCGGTCGGGCGCCAGCCGCCCCTCGACGCGGACGACGAGCCGATTGTTCTCGGCGCGCAGGTACGGCGTCACGTCGAAGGCGAAGGGCAGATGTCCACCCTCATGCGCCCCGACGCGCTCGCCGTTGAGCCAGACCTCCGTCAGATAGTTGACGGAGTTGAAGCGCAGCAGCGCCCGCTGTCCGTCCCAGCCGTGCGGGCGATCAAAGGTCGTCTGGTACCAGGCGGCGTCTAGATAGTCGCGGTGATCGGCGAACTGGTCGTTCCAGCTGGCGGGCACGGCGATGGGTCGGCCTTGTGGCACCCCGGCGGGCCAGCCGTGTGCTTTGCCGGCGTCCTCCGGGTCGAAACGAAAATCCCAGAAGCCGGAGAGATCGATCAGCGAGCGAAACGGATTCCTTTGTGGGTAGAGCATGGAGACCTCCTTGTATCCGTCTGTGGAGCTACTTCACTTCTACGTCGGTGAGCACAAGCGCGCCGTCCGGCGTGGCACCCTCGGCGTCAGCAATCGGAAGGCGAGCGCCATCCACCAGACCATACAATCCGATTTGTAGCACGTACTGCCCCGGCGGCGCGTTGGGGGCCACGGGGACCGTATGCGTGTCCACGATAACAGTATCCGGCGTCCACTGCGTGGTGGGTAACTCTCCGCCCACAGGCTCACCATCATGCTGACCCCAGATGAAGTTGCCGGTCTCGGCGTTGAAGGTCTCTCCCATCAGGTGGACAAAGACCTTATACCGTTTGGGGATCACCTCTGAAGTCTGCCAATAGAGTTTCAGCTCCAGCTCGTCGCCGGGTGCCACACGTGCCTGGTCGAGTGTGTAGCCGAGAAAGCGGATGGTTTCACCGAGGCGCACGTCCATGGGATGCGCAATGGCGTGTTCCTGAGTCGCACGGCGCGCGCCGGACGGATGGAAGAGGGAGAATGCACCGAGTTTCACGGGCGGGCTGCCTTCCACGGGCAGACGTAAGACATAGCCACCGGCGGGCAGATCCGGGGTGAGCGGCAGCGCGACGAGCTGGGGCGTCAGGCCTGCCGAGGCCGAAGGCGGGGGGGCGACAGTGTGGGTCTGTTCTTCAGGCCCGTCAAGGAGCAGATCAAAGGTGCTCTGAGGCGGCGTGCGCCAGTAGAGCGAGAGAAAAGCTGTATCGCCGATGCGATAGCGCGGGAGGGGCGTCTGGTATCCTGCCAGTACCGCTCCGGTGTCCAGGCGGGCCTCCAACAACGTGGGCGGTTTGAAATCGGGGGCCAGCTGATGAAGAGTGTGGGCCCGTTCTGCGGTGCGCGCGTAAAAAGTCAACGCATTGACGCCCAGCGACCACTGTTGTTGAGCCTTCGCGCGCTCGGTGAGCCAGGCCGGGACCAGGCCGGCGGGGTCCATGCGTTGCGCGTCGGGCGTGATAACCAGCCAGATGCCCGTCGCTTCCGCCCAAATGGGTGCCAGTCGCCCGGCGACTTTGGCCTCGGTGGGGGGCATGCCGTCGGGGATGGGCTGCCAGGTGTCGGCGTAATGGGCCGCGAAGACGGGCCACACGCGGTCGGTGTAGAGGACGACGGCATCATCGGGATGACGGCGCGCCTCCAGCAGATGGGTCAGCGTGATGAAGTCATCGCGGAGATAGCGCGATGCGTAGTAGCCGGGCAGCGTCGAGAGAGAGAGCGTCATCAGCATCGTACCGATCACCGTGCCCACGGGCCGCAGCGTCCGGATGGGTCGCCAGCCCCGTAAGGAGAGCGCCAGCAGCGCGTAGAAAGGGGGGGCGAATGGCAAGAGATAGCGCGCTTCCACGGCGGGTGTGTAGAAGAAGTCGCGGGGTTGGGTCAGCGCCCAGATGATCAGCGGTTGCAGTAAAACGGCAATGCCGAGGAGTAGTCCCCCGGTCTGGCGCTTGGCACCGTCGGGCACGGACGCACGGTATCTGTAAAATAGCGTGAGACCGGCAGCCATGGCGGCAATCGCCGTCATCGCCGGGATGAGGAATTGTTTAATATCCGTGGATCTCCCTTGTGTGAGCAAGACGGCGTCCAAGGCGAGCACGAACTTCAGCGAGACCGGCTCCTGGACCACGGACCAGGAGCGCATCCGGGGCAGGGCCAACATCAGCCAGGGAACCACGGCCAAGCCGACGCCTATTTGTACCACAAGCCAGCGTCGCCAGAGAGTCCACCGCCACTCCCGTCGCAGTCCTGCGATGAGCATGAAGAGATTCTCGACGAGGATGAGAGTGATGGAGGCGTAGAGGGTGTAGAGCGCGCCGAGGGTGGAAAGCATCCAGCCGACCCACGTCCCCACGGTGAGGTTGCGATCCGTGAGCCGTAGGGTGAAGTAGAGGGAGGCTGTGGCGCAAAGCCCGGCGAGGACGTACATGCGCAGCTCCTGGGACCACCAGATGTGGAAACGGGAGAAGGCGAGGAACCAGAGCGCCATCACGCCCACCCAGCGCCGCCGCCCGACGCGTCGCCCCAGAGGCATCATGAGCGCCACGGTGAGCAGTGACTGGAGCACGGTGAGGTAGCGCAGGGCGAAGGTGCTCTCCCCGACCCATCGATGCCAGCCCCAGAGTGACCAGAAATAAAGTGGTGGGTGGACGTCGGTAGCCGTCCAAAGGGTCGCGGCCCGGAAGCCCTGTCGGGCCGCGAAAACTGAGAGTCCCTCGTCCCACCAGATGCTCTGATCTCCCAAGCGATGAATGCGCAGGCTAAAGGCGAAGAGAAGCCCCAGGAGAAGAGGTATGTACCGGCGCACGGTGATGTTCCAACTATCACGGTGGTCAGGCCCGCTCCGTTGTGTCATGAAATCGTCCGTTGTCCTTCGATTTTGTAGTCCAAATCCAACAGCAGCGCTCCCTTTTCATCGACGAAGCGCGCGCCGAAGTACCACCAGTACGGATTCTCCGCCTCCGAAGGCGTGGAGTGGATGAGAAGCACGTTCTCGCCTTCTTGTAACGTCAGCAGCTCGGTGCGGTAGGCGGAGCGGAAGTGCGGGCGCAGGTGCGCTTCGTCGGGATGCGGCGCGACCGGCACCGGCTCGCCGTTGAGTATGATCTTGGTCGCGCCCGTGGTGCGGAATTCCAGCACGGCTTCGCGCGCCTCCGGGCTGACGACGGTGGTAGTGATATAGCCCACCAGCGGCTCGCCGGCTCTCAACTCCTCACCGTAATCCCGCCAGAAGAGGACGGCGTGCGGTTCGGTGTAGTTGGGCAACTCGCCGGGATCCTGCACGTGGGGCCGCCAGTCCTGCGCCGGATCGACGCGCCCGTCTTCGGTGAGGATGACTTCCAGCGGCGGCGCTTCGTCTTTGGGATAGGCGACGGCGCGCCAGGCGGTGATGGTGGGGAAGAGGGTCTCGCTTGTGTAGGACTGCGTCCACTGCACGCCGCGCCAGGTGAAATCCACCTGCACTTCCCAACGCTGCATCTGCGGCTTGCCCTGGAAGGCAAAGGGGGCCTCAATGATCTGCCCTTCGGTGACGCCTCTGGCCTCGGTGATCTGTTCCTCTTGTGTGCCGCCGCGATGGTGTGTGAAGGTGACCCGCACATCATAGGATGAGCCGTCTTCCGCGGCGGCCACGATGACGCGCCCCAGCTGCTGCGCCGCTTCCTCCGGCGTGACGTACTCGCGCACGATAGCGAAGGGGCCGCCCAGGCGCGCCACGGCTTCTGCGCGACCGGGGGTGCCCGCCGGCAAGGCCAGCACCGCATCGACGTTGAGGATGTCGTCGGGGCAGGCGTCGCCGAGCAGACGCGCCACGTCGGCGGCCTGGACGGCGCGATTGTGGCGCTCACCCAGTGCTGAGAGGGCTTCCTCAGCCCGCAGGGTGACCGTCAGCGGCTGCGCCTTGTCGCGCGGGGGCACGGAGACCACAGTGGTCAGCGAGTCCTCATCGTAGGACCACGACGCGGTCGCTTCCCCGTCGATCAGGACCTTATCGGGCTTGCGGCTGCCCTCGAAGCGGATCTCGTAGCTGCGCGCCTTGGGCAGCGCCGGGCAACGTCCCTCCACCGGCGCCACGTGCACCTCCCACGTCCGCTTGTCGAACTGCCGGGAGCGGATCTCCGTCCACTCGGCTTCGCCTTCCCGATACGCCTCGGTCACGCCGTCGTCCTCGTAGAGCCGCAAGGCGCCGTAAGGGCCGGGGAAGACGGCGAGGGCTAACTGATCGCCGGGCACCAGTGAATCCACCGTGCCCGCGCCTTTGCCCTCTTGGATCTCCGGTGCCAGCGGCAGGATCGCGCCGGCCCGCATCAGCATGGGCACGCGCCGGTGGTCGCCCACCAGCTGCACCCAGCGCGGTCCGGTGTAGATCTCTTTGGTCTGCCGGTCGATCCAGAGCCCCTCCGGAATCCAGGCGTCCTGCGTCGTCACCCCCGTGGCTTCGTCGGCGGGGTGGACGAGGGGCGCGGCGATCAGCTGATCGCCTAGAAAGTACTGGAAACGGGCGACGTAGGCATCGTCCACCTCCGGATATGCGTAGTACATGGGTCGGCAGAGGGAGATGCCGGTGTCGGTGGCGACGCGCGCCATGGTGTAGAGGTAGGGGATCAGCCGGTAGCGCAGGTAGAAGGCGGCCTTGGTCGCCTCATATGTCGCCTCGTCGAAGGCCCAGGGACGGCGCTCGCAACGCGGATCCTTGGTCGCGTGCAGGCGCAGCACCGGGCTGAGCGCGCCGAACTGCACCCAGCGCAGGTACATCTCCGCCGTGATGGTGCCGCCCATGTGCCCGCCGATGTCGTGGCTCCACCAGCCGTAGAGCACGTTGGACGCCGTCGCGGTGAAGATCGGCTGGAAGCCCAGCGATCCCCAGGTCTCGTAGGTGTCGCCGGAGAAGCCGATGTAGTAGCGGTGGTTGCCCAATCCGCCCCAGCGGCTGTAGAGCATAGGGCGTTCGCCCTTGCGGCGGATGTCGTTGAAATGCAGGTGGTTGAGCCAGGGCAGGGGGTCGAGGCCCTTCATCTCCGTCGTCTCGCCCTGCTGCCAGTCCATCCACCAGAAATCGACGCCCTGATCTTCGAGGGGATGGTGCAGCAGCTCGAAGTAGTGCTTGACGAACTGCTTATCGGTGATGCGGAAAGGGATGGGCTCCCCGCTCTCGGGATCGACGCCCATGGCCCGGGCGAAGTCGGGGTAGATTTCCTCAAAAGGCTGGACCCCCTCGGCGGGATGCAGATTGAGCGTGGCGCGCATGCCGCGCTTGTGCACCCAGTCCAAAAAAGCGGGCGGATCGGGGAAGAGCTCGCGGTTCCAGGTGTAGCCGGTCCAGCTGTGGGGCGTGTGCCAGTCCATGTCGATAACCAGCACGTCCAGCGGCAGGTCGTGCGCCTCGAAGGCGCGCACCAGGTCCTTGAGTTCCTCGGCGCTGTACGCCCAGTAGCGGGACCACCACGCGCCGAGCACGTAGCGCGGGATCAGCGGCGTCTCCCCACCGAAGCGCCGGTAGTCGTCCAGCGCAGCCAGGTAGTCGTGTCCGTAGCCGAAGAAGTACCAGTCCTGCAGCCCATGATCGGGGCGCGGGGCGACCCAGCCGTCGTCGCGGTTAAAGACCACATGCTCGCTGTCATCGAAGAGCGCCCAGCCATCGCGGGAAAGCAGCCCTGGCTCCAGCCCGGCGTCGCCCCGGCAGTGATCCAGCGTGCGGCGCGTGCCGCGCAGGTTGCGCGGATTGGGCATGCCTGGACGCCACGTAAGGGGGTCGCCCTTCAACTCGAAGGTGATGGAGAGGTTCTCGGCGTGAAAGGGTTCCCCGTCGGGCGTGTAGCGCAACGTCAAGGCGCCGGTTTCGATGACCAACGTCTCGCCCTCACGCCGCGTCTCGAACGTCGGCGGCGTCTCGGCGTAGCGCGTGGGAAAGGCGTAGGTGCCGCGATCCTCGAAGTCGCCGCTCTCCGACCACTCCAGGCGCAGCAGGCGCGGCGTGAGCACGGTGAAGCGGGCGTTGCCGTGGATGACGGTACTTTCGGGGTGGGCTTGGGGTTGTCCTCGGAAGCGGATGCGCTCAAAGAGAGCCTTGTTGTTTGTCATACCGTGTCGTCTCCTTATCGGGTTGGGATCGGTGGGGACACCGACCACAGCTTGGTAGAACTACCGTATCGCTTGAGTCTTCTGAGGTGCGACGCACTTTCGCCGAAGTTCACGAGCTGGGGACTTCTAAACCATGCTCGGAGAACTTTGTAGCGCGGTTTGTCTCGATCCGTTAAGTGCGTTGCACCTGGACGCTTACAAACCTAAACGGTTGCGAACTACCTAAGTTATAGCATGGGCAAAGGCAGGCGTCAATGTGGGAAAAAGGGGGATAGGACAAGTTAGCGGGAAAAATTCGGGCCGCTTTGCTGTGGCTCGGTGGGGACACCGACCACAGCCTGGTAGGGGTATTTTCAGCATTAGACAGACGGTGGTTTTTACGGTGTAGCGATGTGCTGTCAGGGCATTTGCGGTACCTTTTTCCTTGCCATCCCGGCGTTCTGATATAAGCTATTTTTAGATCGGCTTACCGTTTTTGCCGGCGTGCATACCCTTAGGGGCAGGCCGCTGCGATGGGGGCACGCGGTGATTTCCGAAGGTATATGCGCGTTATCCTGCTTTTTGTGTTCTGTTTCTGATAAGAAGGAGGTACCCATGGGACGACCGATTACTCTTTTTACCGGACAGTGGGCCGACTTGCCCCTGGAGACGCTGGCGCAAAAGGCCGGCGAGTGGGGCTATGACGGTCTCGAGCTCGCCTGCTGGGGCGATCACTTCGACGTGGAGCAGGCGTTGGAGAGCGACGCCTACGTGCGCGAGCGACGCGAGCTGCTGGCGAAGTACGACCTGGACTGCTTCGCCATCAGCAATCACCTGGTGGGCCAGTGCGTCTGCGACCCCATCGACGCGCGCCACAAGGCCATCTTGCCGCCGCGCCTCTGGGGCGACGGCGACCCTGAGGGCGTCCGTCAGCGCGCCGCCGAGGAGATGAAGCGCACGGCGCAGGCCGCCGCTGCCTTTGGCGTGGATGTGGTCAACGGCTTCACCGGCAGCAGCGTCTGGAGCAAGCTCTACTTCTTCCCGCCAACGAGCCAAGACGACATCGACGCGGGCTATCAGGACTTCGCCGACCGCTGGCTGCCCATCCTGGATGTCTTCAAAGCCGAGGGTGTCAAGTTCGCCCTGGAAGTGCACCCCACGGAGATCGCCTACGACATCGTGACGACGCAGCGGGCGCTGGAAGCCGTGGATTTTCACCCCAGCTTCGGCATCAACTTCGATCCCAGCCACCTGATTCACCAGTTCATCGATCCGGTAGAACTGATCCGCGCCTTCCCGGAGCGCATCTTCCACGTGCACGTCAAGGACTCGCGCGTCCAGCTCGACGGGCGCAGCAGCATCCTCTCTTCGCACCTCGACTTCGGCGATCCCCGCCGGGGCTGGGACTTCGTCTCGCCGGGGCGCGGCGACGTGGCATGGGACCCCATCATCCGGGCGCTCAACCGCATCGGCTACGATGGCCCGCTCTCCGTCGAGTGGGAGGACACGGGCATGGACCGCGAGTACGGCGCGCAAGAGGCGCTGGCGATGATCCGCAAGCAGGACTTCGCGCCGTCGGGCGTCGCCTTCGACGCGGCGTTTAGCTCAGCAGATTGAGCAAATGAAGCAGATGAAACGGCGCTTCAGCTGTGGCCGGTGTCCCCACCGAGCCATGGCGGCCTGATCAACAGAACACGTAACACGCATCACACAACACGGAGGCATCTATGACCGAAGACACCGGATTCACAAGTATGGCCGGCGCGCGTGCCACCGGCGACGTGCCGGAGATCGGCGTGGGGATGCTGGGCTATGCCTTCATGGGGAAAGCGCATACCAACGCTTACAAGAAGATCCCCTACATGATGTACCCGCCGCCCGCCATCCCGCGCCTGCAGGCCATCTGCGGTCGCACCGAGGAGGCGGTCGCGGAAGCCGCCCGGCGGTACGGTTACGCAACGTACTATACCGACTGGCGCGAGATGATCGCGGACGACAACCTGCAGCTCTTCGACAACGGCGGCCCCAATCACCTGCACGCGGAACCGTCCATCGCCGCAGCGCAGGCGGGCAAGCACGTCTTCTGCGAGAAGCCGCTGGCCCGTACCGCCGAGGAGGCCAAGGCGATGTGGGACGCGGTGAAAGCGGCGGGTGTCAAGCACATGGTCGCCTTCAACTACCGCTTCGTGCCCGCCATCCGCCAGATCCGCGAGCTGATCGAGCGCGGCGCGCTGGGCCGCATCTACCACTTCCGTGCCCAGTATCTCCAGGAGTGGATCATGCCGCATTATAACGTCCCCATGATCTGGCGGCTGGATAAAGAGAAGGCGGGCAGCGGTGCGCTGGGCGACCTGGGCGCGCACATCATCGACCTGGCGCGTTTCCTGGTGGGCGAGATCACCGAGGTCGGCGCGATGACGCGCACCTTCGTCAAGGAGCGCCCGCTGATGGACGGCAGCGGCACGGGCGCAGTGGACGTGGATGACGCCTTCGTCGCCACCGTGGCCTTCGAGAACGGCGCCATCGGCACCCTGGAGGCGACGCGCTTCGCCGCCGGGCGCAAGAATCACCAGGTACTGGAGATCAACGGCGAGAAGGGGACCGTCGTCTTCAACCTGGAACGCATGAATGAGATGAAGGTCTTCTGGATCGGCGAGGAGCCCAAGGAGACGCGCGGCTTCCACGACGTGCTGGTCAGCGAGCCGTACCACCCCTGGTGGGAGAACTGGTGGCCGCAGGGCCACATCATCGGCTGGGAGCACACCTTCGTCCACGAGCTGACCCACTTCCTCGACTGCATCGCCAACGACAAAGAGGTGGCGCCTTACGGCGCGACCTTCGAGGACGGTTACCGCGCCGCCGCCGTCTGCGACGCGATCCTGGCAGCGGCGGAAAGCAAGCGGCAGGTGGAAGTGACGTACTAGACTAGGCCGATCCCCGTCGCTCGGATGAACGTGCCTGTCAGAGCGACGGGGGTCTTTGTTGAGATGTGACGCTCCTCTCGTTCCCCGTTTGCCTCTTTACAGCCGCGCGATGATCTCGCTTCGCCGGAAGGTGCGCACGCCCAGCCAGAGCAGTGCCGCGTCGATGAGCCAGAGGACGAAGCCCAGGACGAGCACCAGGTCGACGCTGAAGTAGATCACGCCCGTGGCTTGGCCCAACACCAGCGCGATCACCGGGACGACGATGACGCCGCCCACCTGGTACGCCTCCTGAAAGGTCCCGGCCCGCACGGAGATCAGCACCATGGAGCTGAGACCTAATCCCGCCGCCGCAGGCGCCACCCAGAGCACCAGCACGATCCACATCAGGTTAGGGAAGAAGACCCCGCCCATGGTCGCCCACGCGCTCAGGTTGACGGCGAGGGTGTAGAGCAGGAAGCCGCCCAGGCCCACGCCCAACGCCGGCAGCCAGGCCGCCAGCACCTTCCCCAGAAAAAGCTCGCCGTCGGTGGTGGGCGTGTAGAGCAGCGCCTCCAGCGTCTTGCGTTCCTTTTCCCCGGCGAAGCTGTCGGCGGCGATGACGTTGGAAACCATCAGCGGCAGGATCAGGTAGAGCGGCGCGAAGAGGTAGATAAGGGCGAAGACCACCATCATCTGCACCTCGTCGTAGCCACTCAGCTGTTCCCGCAAGCCTGGCGGCATGTTCTCCAGAAAGCGCTGTATCTCGTCCAGCCCTCCGCCGGGCATCTCGGCGAGGCGGGGCGCGAAGGCGCCTAAAAGCGCGGGCATGAGCACCAGCAGCAGGAGCGGGACCAGGATCAACGGCAGCATGACGCCTTTGCTGCGGGCGACGGTGAGCAAATCGCGGCGGACGACGGCCCAGATAGCGCGCCAGTTCATGGTTCCACCTCCACGCGGTTCGTTTCGTGCAGGGCGAAGTAGACGTCCTCCAGCGTTGGCTCCTGGGGGTTCAGGCGGTAGAGCCGCACGCCGACCCGTACCAGCGCCTCGACCAGCGTCGGCACGGCTTCACGTTCCCTCAGCGTGACGCGAAGTCGGCCCGTTTCTACACCCCTTTCTACGTGCTGCACCGCCGACAGAGTTTCGAGCGTGGTTTGGGCTGAGCTTGCCTGTTCCGGTGCGACCTCGATCTCCAGCCGCACGCCCGGCCGGAGATCGCGCGCCAGCTTCGTCGGCGTGCCCAGCGCGACCAGCTGCCCGTGTTCCATGACAGCGACGCGGTTACAGAGCTGCTGGGCCTCGGCGAGATTGTGGGTGCAAAGGAAGACGGTGTGATCGCCGTCGCGGCTGAGAGTGTGGATCAGCTCGTGGACCTGGCGTGTGGCTACGGGATCCAGCCCTGAGGTCGGCTCATCCAGAAAGAGCAACTCAGGTCTGTGGATCAGGGCGCGGGCCAGCGCCAGCCGCTGCTTCATACCCTTACTGTAGCCGCCGACGAGGTCATTCCCGCGTTTCGCCAGCTCGAAGCGCGTCAGCAGCTCCGTCACGCGGCGCTGGACCTGCGTGGGGGGCACGCCGTAGAGCTCGGCGGCCAACCTCAGGTTCTCTCGACCCGTCAGCCGTTCGCTCAGGGCGGGTGTCTCGGTGAGCACGCCGGTCCGGCCGCGGAGCGTCGGTCCATCGGACATGGGATCCAGTCCCAATACACGGACGGTTCCCCCGTGGGGTGTCAGGATGCCGTTGAGCAGGCGGACGGTGGTGGTTTTACCGGCCCCGTTGTGTCCAAGGAAGCCGAAGACTTCCCCGCACTCGATGTTCAACGTCAGCCTGTCCACGGCGACGGTTTCACCGAAACGGCGCGTCAGAGATTTGGTAACAATGGCTTGTCTTGGGTTCATTTCTCTTTTCCTTTTCCAGGGGCTGCCACGGGCTTTTGTCGGCTGCCGGCCGCAGGCTGAGTTCCGATAGGAACCTCTCTTACTCTCTCCGGTTGAGCAGATAGGCTTCCGCTGCTGCTATGTCGGGATCACGCCCCTCACGCAAATCCTCCAGCGTCCAAACGACTTCCAGATCGGGGTGAAGGCCCTGCCCTTCCAGGGGGGTGCCGTCGTTGCGTCGGAAATCGCCTGTGGAGAAGCGAGCTTTGCCGTGGTACGGCAGCCGCACGATGATGGGATTGCCCGTCGCGCCGGCCGTGGGTCGCCCTACAATCAGCGCCCGCCCGGAGTCGGCCATGGCGACGACAAAGGTCTCCGCGCTGCTGAAGGTGAAGGGATTGGTCAGCACAGCGACGGGTCCGGTGTAGACGTCATCGCGCGGCCGAACCTGGTAGGGCATGAAGCGTCTCCAGAGATGTTGCGGAATGCGGCTGCGGTAATACTCGTGCCCATAGGTGAAGGGATGCGTGAAAAAGCGACCGGCGATGCGGTCGGCGAGCACGCTGTTGCCGCCGCCGTTGTTGCGCACGTCGATAATGATGCCGGGCGCGTCCATCATCCCGTCCAGTGCCGTGTCGAAGGCCTGCACCAGCCCCGAGCCGTGAAACTGCCGGATGCGGAGGATACCCACGCCGGAGTCTAACCGCTCGCCGGTGATGGCGGGTTGCGTCTCTCCCCTGCCGTCCTGGTGCAGCGCCGGATCCCAGGTCAGGGTGACGGTCCGTTGTGCGCCGTCGGAGGTCTCAAAGGTGACCTCCAACGTCTCTTCGAAGGTGGCCATCAGGTGTAGGAAGAGGCGCTTGCGGAAGTGCTGCGGCGTCGAGCTCGGAGGAATGATCTCGGCCCACCTCTCCATACGCGCCTCGATGGGCTGGCCCTCGAGGGCCAGGAGCCGTGCGCCCTTCTCGATGCCCGCGCGCTCCGCCTCCGGCCCCACGGCTACGACGGCGGCCGCGCCTTCGTACTCGCCGGCGTAGCCGAAGAAGCGCAAGTCGGCGAAGGTGACGTCCGGTTCCAGCAGGCCAGTGTGACCGTCGGGGATTTCGTCGAGCATCTGGGCGATGACGCGGAAGTACGCGGTCTCGCTCTCGGCCTCCGCGACGCGGGGACGGGTGCGCTCGTAGACGGCGTTCCAATCGATGTGCTTCTGCTCAAAGTAGACGTAATGGCGGTCCATCAGCTTCCAGAGCCGCTCAAAACCTTTCTCCGGCTCCCGGGCCAGAGGCGCAATGGCGCCCAGGTGGTAGAGCTGGCCGACGGCGGTTAAGCCCAACGTTAGAGCGATGAGGGGAGCGCTCAAGAGAGGCGTGCGCCGACGGCGGGCGAGGGTTTTGTCACCCTGGATCAGGGCCAGCTGTTGGCGGGCCCAGAGCACAGCTGATCCGCCGCCGATGAGGGTGCCCAAAACCGCTGCCGGCGTCAGTGCCAGATTCAGAGGGCCCCAGAGGATGAAGCCTGCCAGGCCGCTGTTCAAGATCAGGTGAAGCAGGACGAACAGCGCCCGCCCCGTTGCCTGCCCGGGATGGGCTTTGGCCCAGGCGCTGAGTGAGCTTTCGTTCTGAACGCGGGTGGATTTATGCATGGCGTCGGTCCTTGTCTCTGTGGTTTACTTTGCCTTGTCTTTGAGGAACAGCTCGATAACGGGCACCGCCACGTCCGGCTTCTGCACCGGAAGCTTCAGCGTCAGCGTGCCGCGCGCGCCGCGCATGGTGGTGTTCTGCGCCGGCCGGTCCGGGTCGAGCTCCAACCGCTGGATCTCGGAGCCGTCGTTGAGGAGCTGCGCGTAGGCGACGCGGTCCGCCAGCCCTTCCAGGTGGACGTGGCGATAGGGCCAGGCGAAGAGGTGGAGATAGAGCCGATCGCCCTTCTGCGTGTAGCGGCAGTCAGGGGGCGGCGCGAAGTCGCTGGCAGTGCAGCCGGTGATGGCGCGCGCGTGCAGTCGCATCCATGTGCCGATGCCGCGCAGCCGCTCCAGCGCCTGGGGCTCAAACTCGCCCCGCGCGTTGGGTCCGACGTTGAGCAGCAGGTTGCCGCCCTTGGAGACGGTATCGACCAGCATCCGCAGCAGCATCTCTGTCGATTTCCAGTCGAGGTTGTCACGGTCGTAGCCCCAGCTGCCGTTGAGCGTCTGGCACGCCTCCCAAGTCACCTGCTCGCCGTCGAGCGTCATCCGGGCGCGGGGCTGATACTGTTCCGGCGTGCAAAAGTCGGCGCTCTCCGGCAGATCGAGGCGGTCGTTGATGAGAATGCCCGGTTGCAGCTCGCGCGTCAGCGTGACCAACGCATCGGCGTCCCAGTCGGTGCGCCCCTTGCCCTGGGACCAGCCCCAGTCGCGGTCGGGATAGGAGAAATCGTACCACATGACGTCGATCTTGCCGTACTGCGTCAGCAGCTCGCGCACCTGCCCGTGGAGATAGGCGCGGTACTCGGCCATCTCGCGCCCTTGCTCCGCCTCACGAAAAGCCTCGTCGTCGCGTTGAGGGTGTAGTCCGTCGATAGGGAAGGCGGGATGGTGCCAGTCGATGAGCGAATAGTAGAAGCCGATCTTGAAGCCTTCGGCACGGAAGGCCTCGACGAAGGGGCGCAACAGGTCGCGGCCTGCCGGCGTGTTCGGTGCCTTGTAATCCGTCAGCGCCGAATCCCAGAGACAGAAGCCGTCGTGGTGCTTGGTGGTAATGACCGCGTATTGCATGCCTGCGGCTTTGGCCGCGCGCGCCCAGGTTGCCGGATCGTAGAGGTCGGGGTCGAAATGATCGAAGTAGGGCTGATAGTCAGCGTCGGTCATCCGCTCGCGCTGTTTCACCCACTCGTGACGAGCGGCGGCAGCGTAGATGCCCCAGTGGATGAAGAGGCCAAAGCGGTCGTGCACGAACCAGTCGATATTTGTGTGGGTCACAGAGGTCTCCTTTTTGGTTAACTGTCTGCTCGCCAGTTGAGTCGCAGCTCGTCCATGGCTGTACGTCCTCTCGTTTATCGTCCCATCGTAAATCATAAACCGTCAGGCGCCAATCGTCAATCGGCTGTTGGTGCACTCTTGCCAGAGTGGATGCTTGTGCTATGATGCTCTCAGGTTCAAAATCAGACAGGGTTGTCCTTTGCGCTGGTGGAGGTCCTTTCACCGAAGTTAAAAGCGAGGAGGAAATTATGAAGGAGACGCAGAACATTCGCCGCATGACGCTGGTAGCCTTGATGGCCGCGCTCACGTTTGTGCTCACGCTGGTGCCCCGCATCCCCACCCCCATTGGCGGCTACGTCCATCTGGGCGATGTGATCATCACCTTCAGTGCACTGGCCTTCGGTCCCTGGATCGGGGCGGTGGTGGGAGGGTTGGGCACAGCATTGGCCGATCTTTACGGCGGTTACGTTCAGTTTGCCCTGGCCTCGTTGCTGGTTCACGGCTTGCAGGGCTGGGCTGTCGGTTGGATCGGGCGGCGGGGGGAGAACACCCTGGCCCTCACCGCTGCCGTTGTGGCCGGTGCGGCTATTGTCGTGGCGGGTTATTTCGTCGCGGAGATCTTCCTTATGGGCATCGCCGACGCGCTCCTGGAACTGCTGCCCAACGCGCTCCAGGGGTTGGTAGGCGGCATAGTGGGCGTTCCCCTTTACCTGGCCGTTAAACGCGCTTATCCTCCCTTGATCTTCTCCCATCGCGCTTCTTAGCCGTGGGTGCCGTCGGAGGGAGATTGTGACCGGACCTCTTTTCTGCCTCTGGCGCGGGCTCTAAAGCGCCGGGTGAGGGCGTCGGCTTCTCGGTCATGGCGGAGGATTTCGCGCATGGATGGGGTGACGGAGGAGGTTGACTCCTCCGTCTTTTCGTTGGGACGTGAGATGAATGAGCTTGCGATCTGGATTCGTGATCTGAACTTTGCTTATCCGCCGTGGCTTCCCGGCCTGGAGGCCGTCCCGCTTTTCGAGGCGCTCTCCATGTCGCTGCCCGCGGGCGAGGAGCGGATGGTGATGGGGGCCAGTGGGAGTGGAAAGAGTACGCTCTGCTATCTGCTGATGGGGTTGGCGCCCTCTTATACAGGCGGGGAACTGGACGGGGAGATCCGCGTGCAGGGACAAGACGTGCGGCGCGCGCGGCCATCTCCGCGTCACGTCGGTCTGCTCTTCCAGGATGCACCTACCCAGCTTTTCAACAGCAGCGTTGAAGAGGAAGTTGCCTGGGGGCTGGAGATGTTGGCGGTGCCCCCGGAGGAGATCGGCCCTCGGGTGACGGCGGCCCTTCGCAAATTTGACCTGTTGACGGTGCGCCATCGTCCGCCGTGGGCGCTCTCCGGCGGTCAGCAGAAGCGGCTGGCGTTGGCGGCGCTTTGGGCCCAGCGCCCTGAGGTGTGGTTGTTGGATGAGCCTTTGAGCGGCCTCGATCCTCAGGGACGGGTCGAGGTGCAGCAGGGATTGCAGAAACTCCGGCGCATGGGGGTGACGTTGTTGGTGACGGCGGCTCACATGGAGGCTCTTGGGTCTGTCATCCCCGTCAGCTTGCTGGAGGATGGGCAGCTCTCGGTGCCCCTCGATCTGGGGTGTGTGCCGGAGCCCCGCCTGGTGGCGGCCGGGCTGCAGGCGTCGTCCGAAGCGTGGCAGACTCTCGCGGAGAGTTGTAGCCACGTTGGGTCCTCGCCGGCCCTCGAAGTGCGTAACCTCACCTATCGCTACCCGGAAGGCCCACCTGTGCTTCACGACCTGACCTTCACCATTCCCCGAGGGCAGTTTGTGGCGCTCGTCGGCCCCAACGGCGCCGGCAAATCGACGCTGGCGCGGCATTTCAACGGCCTGCTTCGCCCCACCGGGGGAGCGGTTCGGGTGATGGGCCGGGCGACCGCCGGACGCTCCGTTGGGGAGCTGGCACGACGGGTCAGTTTTCTCTTCCAGCGACCCGAGCGGCAATTCTTCGCCACCACCGTACGGGAGGAGCTCGCCTATGGCCCGCGTCGTCTGGGTGTATCCGATGTCGACGCGCGCGTTGCCCGCAGCCTGGCCCGCTTCGGTCTGGATGAGGTGGCGGAACGCCCGCCGACGTTGCTCAGTTACGGGTTGCAGCGCGCGGTGACGCTGGCCACGCTGGCCGCGCTGGACACACCCGTGCTCGTGCTGGACGAGCCGCTGGTGGGGCTCGATGGGCGAGGGCGGGCGCAGCTCTTCCGCTGGATGGCGGAGCGCCGGGAGGCCGGCGTGACCCTCGTCGTCGTCACCCACGAACTCGCGCTGGCGGCGCAGGCCGACCGCGTCCTCGCTTTGAAGGCGGGGCGCCTCGTCGCCGACGGTCCGCCTGCAGAGGTGTTGGACGATGCTGCGACTCTGTTCACCGCGGATGAGGGGGAAATGCGAGGTGGGACGTGAGCCTGGTCTTTGACCTTTACGTGCCCGGACGTTCCTGGCTTCATCGCCTGGATCCCAGGGTGAAGCTCTGGCTGACGGCTCTGGGCTGCGGGAGCGCTTTTCTGCTGCGCGGCTGGTGGATGCAAGGGCTCTTTTTGATCGGGCTGTTGTTGCTGCTGCGCAGCGCTTCCATCTCCTGGGAGAAATTGGGGTGGATCTGGCGTCAGATGCGGTTGTTGGTGATCCTGATTCTGTTGCTGCAACCCCTTTTTACTCCTGGCGGACGGAGGCTGGCGGCGCTTGGCCCCCTCGTCCTGAGCACGGGGGGCGTGCAGCGCGCTTTGTTGCTGGCGTTGCGGGCGCTGGCTCTCTCCTATCTCGCCGGTGGATTGCTCTTTACCACCGAGCAGCGGGGCCTGGTACGCGGGTTGGTGCGTTTGGGTGTGCCGTACACGTGGGGCTTGACGCTCAGCCTTACGTTGCGTTTTCTGCCCGCGTTGAGTGATCTTTTCAACAAAGTGCGGGAGGCTCAGGCGGCCCGCGGTTGGGTCGCTGAAGGGGGGCTTTTCCGCCGGGCGCGGGATTATCTGCCCGTGCTTGTCGCCGTCGTCATCGGGACGCTGCGCATGGGAGATCAGTTGACGTTGGCCCTGGCGGCGCGGGGTCTGGGGACGGTACAGCGCCGGACGGTGTGGCGGGAACTGGAGATGCGACCCGCCGACCGGTGGGTGTTGATCGGCGGCACACTGGGTTTTCTTCTCCTGCTCTTCCTGGGAAGGGTGGAAGGTTGGGGTTTGTGAGGGATTTCGAAGCGGGTCCACTGGTGAAAACGCCCTGCTTTGCTCCCGTTGTCTGATGTGTTATACTGCTTCGGTGACTGCTCCGCCGAAAGACGGGGGCATGTGCGTCTTACGTATAAGAGCCGACTTTGACGCTTCGACTGCCGTCCCGGCCAGAGGGTGGAAGATCGCTCATAAGGGACTGCGCTGAATAGCTTCGCTAGAGTTATCATGACTCACATATAGCGAAGGGTGGCTGGATATAGGCTGGCTTGGGTAAAGGGATGGGATACCGTGCACTTTTGATTTACAATCCGGCGGCCGGACCGTGGGAGAAGCGACGTCTTCTCGACCGCTTTGCTCTGCAGTTGCAGGCGGACAACTGGTCCGTCGATCTGGTGGAGACGCAACAGCCGGGAGACGCCATACACCTTTCGGCGGAGGCTGCGGCCTGCGGCCGGGATGTGGTTCTCGTCGCCGGTGGAGATGGCACCATCAACGAGGCGGTCAACGGCCTGGTGGGATCCGAGACGGCGTTGGGCATTGTGCCGGTGGGCACGGGCAACATTTTGGCCCATCAGCTGCGAATGCCCGTCCTTTCTCTGGTTTCACCTTTCCACGTGGGAGAAGTGGTACGTGCGTTGCGCCGGGCGCGTTATCAGCGTGTGGACGTGGGCAAGATCCGAGAGCGGTATTTTATCTGCTGGGCCGGCATCGGACTGGATGCCGAAATCGCCGCGCAGATGGAACCTCGTCCGCGTTACTCCAAGCGGCTGCGGACGTTGCCCTACATCATCGCCGCTTTTTCCGTGGCGTTTGCCTTCCGGGGAGTGCGCACGCGGGTCACCCTCGCGGAACGATCGCTCAACACGCGGGCGTTGCTGGTGTTGGTCAGCAACATCCAGCTCTACGCGGCCTTTTTTAGCGTGGCCCGTCACGCGTGCATGGATGACGGGATGTTGGACATTTTCGTCTTCAAGGGGTTGGGATTTGGCTATGCGTTGCGACACCTTCTGCACCTCTTCAGCGGCCGCTATCTGCGCGATCCGGCGGTCGTTCAGGCGCTGGCGTCCGAAGTCGTCATCGAGACCGCGCCAGACGTCGCCGTCCACGTGGATGGTGAACCGGTGGAGACGACGCCGGTGCCGATCTCTTTGAGACCCTCGGCGCTGCGGTTGCTGGTTCCCCCCCAGGCTCCTGAGGACCTCTTCTGTCTCCCGCCCGAGGGCGAGCTGTGAGCGCGATGAGAGCTGCCTGGGTCGATTACCATGTGCACTCCCGGCATTCCCCGGATGCGCGGGGGTCCATGAGCGCTCTGGCGGAGGCGGCTCGGGAGGCGGGGTTGAGGGGTCTCGCCTTTACGGAGCACGTGGAATGGTATGCGGCGGATAGCGCCACGGGGCACCTGCAGCCGGCGAGGTATTTTGCCGAGATGGAGGCGCTGCGCGCTCGCCTGAACGGGGAGACGCGGCTTTTCGCAGGGCTGGAGGTGGGGAACTCCCATGAGTTCGTCTCCCAAACGCGCGCGCTGCTGGAGGCTGCGCCCTGGGATTACGTGTTGGGCTCTTTGCACTGGCCGGGTGGCGAAGCCGGTTGGAAGCCCTCGGCCTTTGTGGAGGGCCTGGAGGTTGCTTACCGGCGTTACTTTGAGGAGCTGGTCGTGTTGGCCCAAGAGGGGCTTTACGATGTGTTGGCTCACTTCGACCTGATTCGCCGTGACTCGTGGAGTATCTGTCGGCAGACCTTGCCGCTCCAGCCCTACGCCTCTTTGATCCGCGCGGCGCTCGCTGCCGTCGTGGAGCGAGGGAAAGGACTGGAGATCAATACCTCGGCGATGGCGGCGGGCTTGCCTGAGCCGTGTCCCAATTTGACCGTCTTGCGCTGGTATCGGGAGTTGGGGGGTGAGATTCTGGTGTTCGGCTCGGACGCCCATGCTCCTCCGCAGGTGGGACAGTACTTCGACCGGGCGCAGATGCTGGCGCTGGAAGCCGGTTTTGAGCGTTTGGCGTGCTTCGAGGGCCGACGTGTGGTGGGATGGACGCCCTTGCGCTAGCGTAGTGGATTCTTCTGTGACTTGATCCTATCTGCTGATAGGGTAGAGACAAGGTGTTGTGATCAGAGGTGCGATGAAAAACGAACTTTTGATGACCGTTGTAGTGCCGGCATATAATGAAGCTCACCGTCTGCCCAAGACGTTGCCCCGGATTTGGGAGTTTATCATCTCTCGGGACGAGGCGCTGGACATGATCGTGGTGAACAACAACAGCGAGGACGAAACCGGCGCCGTGGCGCGTGCTTTTGCGGCCGAGCATCCCGGCGTGCAGGTCTTCGATCAGCCCATCCGAGGGAAAGGCGCGGCGGTGCGCAAGGGGATGCTGGCGGCGCAAGGTCGTTACGTCTTCATGTGCGATGCGGACCTGGCCATGCCCATCGAGGAGTTACCGCGCTTCTTCCCCCAACAGCTGGGAGGCGAGTACGATATTGCCATCGCTTCGCGTGAAGCGCCGGGTGCCCGGCGCTACGGTGAGCCCTGGTACCGGCACCTCATGGGACGGGTCTTTAATTTTATTGTGCGGACGCTGGCGGTGCCTCGGATTCAGGATACGCAGTGTGGCTTCAAAGCGCTCCGTCGGGATGTGGCGCACGCGCTTCTGCCCCTGCTGACCATCGATGGGTGGGCCTTCGACGTGGAGTTGCTGGCGTTGGCCCTGCGTCGAGGCTACCACGTCATCGAGGTCGGCATTCCCTGGTACTACGGGGAGGGCAGCCGCGTCAGCCCCTTGCGGGACTCCCTTCACATGTTCCGCGAGGTGCTGCGCGTGCGGCGGAATCTGAAGCGGGGAGTGTACGAGGGAAAGGTGGAAGAAATCGGATTTCTCTAAAATTCACCTCTACCTGCGGGAGAATTCGCGGTCAAACCCACCGGATATAGGGGATGGCCGGGTGGAAATCCGATTTGTATCTGTTGGCTGCTTTGAAAAAGGGGCAGCCAACTTTAGCCTGGCACGAATTCGGGGGTAGATACGGGGGATAAGTGAAGGCATGCTATCGATTTTCACATCACAGGAGGTCAGATTTAATCGACAGCATGCCTTTTACATTATGGCTTATTTTCGCGTTTTGTCAAATGCTCACTCTGACCGACCGGGGGTGCGCTCAGACCTGAAAAGGCGAGAAAAATCGGAGTTCTGGTTGCCTTCTATGTGCGGTGATTTTGACCGCGAATTTTCCCCTATGTAGTGGCAAGTTTTGGAGAACTCCGATTTTTAGGGGTTATTTCAGTGGTGTCGGGTTATACTTTTCACGAAGATCGCGCTGAGGAGGGAGGGGTGAGCGTCATGAGCAGCCCCGGCGCCAACAGCAAAAGAGTGAGCAGCAGCCAGGGCGCGAGGTCACGCAAGGTGAGCAGGACCACCGTCCAGGCGCGTTCCCGGGAGGGGGCGACCTGACCGTCCTGAGCCAACCAGACTTTCCATTCGCGTTCCAAGGTGGGTAGGTCGAAGCCGAGGGCCTGTTCAACTCCCCGTGAGCAGCTCAAGCTATCGGCGTAGGTTCCCAACAGATCCCGTACGCTCGACCAGCCGTAGGTTTCGACGAGATAGCGGGTTACACTTTGGCTTTCCGCGTAGGCCAACGTTACCTGCTCTGCCGACAGCGTATAAAAGGGCGTACACAGCGTCTCCAGGGCGATCCAGCGGTTTCTCTGCTGTGCCTCCTCCAGCGCCAGCGCGTAGGCGGGGTCGGGTCGTTGCTCAAAATAGATCGCTAATCCCTCGTTGAGCCACGTCGGTACGTTGGTGTAGCCTTCTGCACCCAGCCGGCGGTACAGTACCAGATGGGTGATTTCGTGGGGAAGCAGGGCCTTCATTTGGGAAGCCGCCTGGTCGGTCGGAGGAATCGCCACCAGGGCGACGCCCACCTCTGGATGCGCTTCTCCCCCCACCCAGGCCTGACCGGAGAGGCGTAGCGCTTGTTGGAGATCGGGCATAGAGGGATAGACGTAGATCTGCACCTCCATGTCCTCCGGTGCGCCAAGGTGGGTGTGGATCTCTTCCAGGGCCGTGCGCGCGACATCGAGGCCGACCATCATCAGCTCGGGTGAACCGGCGACCCAGTGAAGACTCAGCGGCGCTTCGGGCGATGTCAGACTCTCCCAGGCGAAGCGGTTGTCCTCGTAGAGGAAGGTCGTCACCGACGTGGTCTGCTCTGTGCCGTCGCCTTGCGGGTATTGCCACCAGTAGGTGACCTCGGTGAAAGGCGGCAGAGGCCGTGCCCGCAGATCGCGTTGGTAGAGTGCTTGTCCCCCCTCCACCGCGAGCATGTAAGCTTCCGTAGCGCTTCCGCCGGCGCGTAGAAAGAGCGTGACGGTGTCTGCCTCTACCTCGGAGGGCAAAGTCAGGTTGAGGCTGATGTGTTGGGCGAAGGCGTAGGTGTGTTCCACCCGGGGCTCGGATACCTCCTGCGCGAGGCCCATCGTCGCGCCTCTCAGCGCCAGGAGCACCATGATCAGCGTCGCTGTGAGCCGACGTAGGCGGAACGGACGGTGGGTGTTTCCAGGTTTTGTCATCGCTTTCCCTCTTCGATGTAGTCACCCAGGGTGATCACAAGGCTCTCTCCTGGGGCTAGGTTCCCTCCGAAAGCCATGGGGTCCACTCTTCTTCCCAGCTGACATTGCTTTCGCCGATAAACTCCTCCGGCGGTCCGTAGAAGCGACTCAGATCCCCGTGGAGAAACTCGAACTCGTTGAGCGCCTCCTTCGCGGCTTCGCGCAGCGCTTCGCTCTCATCTTCCAGGAACTTTTCCAGGACGCGACGGGCGCGTTCTCCGCCCACCTGGCCCAGGGCCCAGATCGCGGTTTGCTGCACCTCGTTGTCCACGTCTTCGGTGAGATCGATGAGCTCGGGCGTGGCTTCGTGAATGCTCAGCTCCCCGGTGGCGCGGGCAGCCTCGTAGCGCATCGCCGGATTGGGGTTGTGTAGATGGCGCACCACGATCTCTTTCCAGCGCCGGTCGGCGCTCCGCCCCATGGCGAAGATGGCGCTGAGCTGCATGCGTTCGTCGGGGTGCTTGTAGGCGGCGCGGATCATGGCGATGACGCTCTCCCGTCCCACATAGGCGATGGATTCCAGGGCGCGCCGCCGTACCTCCAGCGTCTCCTCGGGATCATGGTACGCTTCGTGGAGAGCCTGGTAAGCCGTCTCGAAGGATCGTTCGTGGATTTTTTGGAGCTCGCCTAACAGGATGAAGTGCGCCAGGCACTGCGCCGCCGCTGCCCGCACCTCCTCGATGGGATCGTGGCGCAGGAAGTGAGCCAATCTGGCGATCAACCGCGTGTCTTGGCTTTCCCACAGCCCATCGATGGCGGCAGCCCGCACGCGCCCGGAGGTGTCCTCCAGAGCCAGGCGGAAGACGGCGGAAAAGTCCATCTCGAAATCGTGTTCGGCCATGTGTCCCAGCGTCTTGACTAACTTTTGACGTTCTTCCTCCGGTATCTCGGGCCAGAAGCGCGCCAGACGTTCGACGTCCTCTTCAAAAAGGCCGGATAACTGGGAAAGGGGGCCGCGCCCGGGTATCTGGTGTTCCTCTTCGAGCGTCTTCCACAGAGTCTCTCGGTGTTCTTCTTCTAACTCGCTGCTGTATCTCATGGTTTATCATTCACTTTCTTCGTTGATATGCCAGTAAATAGGCATCTTTCTGTGAATCCATAACGTACCTGATTAAATTCTCATCCCGTCATTATCAATAGCACTGAATCACGGCAGCTGCTGCGGCAAGGAGATGGGATAGAGGATGTCCAGAACCGTGATGACGACAAAGAGCAGGATGAAAAAAGCCAGGGCGGCTTGATGGATTCGCTCTTGAATTCGCGGATCGACGGCCTTGCCGCGCACTTTCTCAACGAGCGTGAGCAGGATGCGTCCCCCATCCAGGGCCGGGAGAGGCAGCAGGTTGAAGATGCCCAGGCTGGTGGAGACGATGATCAGCAGGTTGAGGATGGGAATCAGGGTGCCGGTGGTGACGCTTTGCTCAAGGCTGTCGTAGGCGATGCGGCTGATGTTGACGATGCCGACGGGTCGCGCGGCCTCCGCCGGGATCAGCCCCTGCACAATGCGAATGGGCGCCCACAGCGTCTGGATAACGACGCTGAAAAAGGACAGGGTGCCGTTCAAAAGCGCCCGGGGCACCGGGGTTGGTTCGATGTGATACTTCACGGGGACGCCGGTGATGATCACCCCCATGGCGCCTTCGCCTTGCGGCGGATTGAGGCGGGGCACGAGAGAGACGGTGTGTTCTTCGTCGTCGCGTGAGAAGGTGAGGGTGAGCTCCTCTCCCTGGTGCGCCTGGGTGATGCGTGTTACCTCTTCTATGTCCTCTACAGGCTCCCCGTTCATGGCGACGATAACGTCTTCGGCCTGCAATCCCGCCGCGGCCGCTGGAGAATTGGGTGCCACCTCTGAAATCTGGACCTGCATCACGTCAATCACGGGCACGCCGGTGAGAAAGAGCACGATGGCCAGCACCCAGCCGGTGATGAAGTTCATCATCGGGCCGCTCAAAAAGATCAGCATGCGTTTGCCGGGCGGCTGCGCGTACAGGCCGTGGCGCTCTGCTTCTGGGTCCTTTTTCACCTCTTCCTCACCCTTTGGCGTCCCCTCCGCCGGGGTCAGCAAACCTTCTCCCTCCATCCGCGCAAATCCGCCCAGCGGCAGCGCGTTCAACGTGAACTCTGTCTCCTGCCATTTGAACAACTTCACCAGGCGCGGTGGCATGCCAATGCCAAACTCGTGTACCCAGACCCCTGCCCACTTGGCCGCCAGCATGTGTCCCAGCTCGTGGAGCACAATCAAGGGGACCAGGGCGACGAGAAAGCCTAATATTGATCCCATAGTGTATTCTCCTCTTTCTTCACCCCGATTGTAAGATATCGGGCTTCTGTGAATGTCTCACTCTCATCGAGGCACATGAAGAGCCGCATGGTGGATCGTTCACCGGCCAACCCCGGCTCGTCGTTGCTCTTCATCCGGTGATAGCTTCCCTTATTCTATGCCTCTGCCTCTGTATTATACTACGGGCTGACAGACGTGTCCAGCGCGGATAAATGGCGATCTCAGCAGTGTGCATAAATTTTATTTGAGAAAAGGTGGCTTGCTTTCCCTTGCTCTCTGGACTATACTTGAAAAAGATGCATCCTACCCAGAAGAGGAGCTCGGCATGTATCCCTTTGATGAGCGCGCGAAAGGTAAAAGCGGTCTGAATTCTCGACTTTGTCGGGTTCTGGTCTTGTTATTTGCTTTTATCTGTGGGCTTGGGTCGGCGGCCCCGGTGCTGGCTCAGGAACCTCCGCCTGTGGTAGCGTTCTACTATGCCTGGTTTGACTGGTCTACCTGGGATCTCCCCCTGGCGGCGCAGCCCGTGGAGCCCTATCTCTCCGCCGATCCGGCGACCATTGAGCGTCACGTGCTGCAGGCCCGCCAGGCCAGCGTCGACGCCTTGATTTTGGATTGGTACGGACCTCAGGTCGAAAACAACCAGACGGAGACTAACCTTCGGATTTTGTTGGATAAAGCCCAGCTCCACGGCACAAGCGCCGGGCTGACGGTGGACATCGCCGGCCCTTTCATCCAAACCGAAGACGATCTCCTCACGGCTCTGCGCGTGGTGCGGGATAAGCACACCCGGCATCCGGCCTACTTCCGCATGGGGGGGCGCCCGGTGGTCTTCTTCTGGCGCCAGGAGACGTACCCCGTGGAGACGTGGCTTTCCCTGCGATCCCAGCTGGATCCCGACCGCACCATGCTCTGGATCGCGGAGGGCACCGACGTGGATTACCTGCGAGCCTTCGATGGCCTCTACCTCTACAGCGTGGCCTGGTCGTCCGATCCGGCTTCCCAGCTGATGCGCTGGGGGGACGAAGTGCGCCGCTGGAGTCAGCAGAACGGCGCTGTCCGCTACTGGGTGGCGACGGTGATGCCCGGATATGACGATCGGGCGACGGGGCGCGCCGACGCTTTCGTTCGTGCCCGCGAGGAGGGGGCTTACTACCGCGCCTGTTGGGCGGGCGCATCCCAGAGCGATGCCGACATGGTCGTCATCACCAGCTTCAACGAGTGGTTGGAGGGCACGCAGATCGAGCCGGCGCAGAGCTACGGAGACTACTACCTCAACCTCACTGCGGAGCTGGCGGCGACGTATCGGCAGAACACCGTCCCGCCGACGCTTACCCCCACGCCCACCGAAACCCCGACCCCGACGGCGACAGCCACGTGGACGCCGACGCCGGCGGTACTCCCCACGGCGACGCCAACCCTGACACCGGTGGTGACGCCGACGGCGACGTTGACGCCCACCGCTACGCCCTTTCGGCTGCCCACGCCAACGGCGGCCGTGACCTCCTCTGTGTCAGAGCCGACGTTGACCCCGACGCCCTCGGAGCAGGCGCCGGGCGAAATCCATCCTTCGACCTCACCGCCCCCACCGCTTACGGCGGTCCCCTCTCGGTATCCCGTCCTGGGCGCCGAACCTGCACGCACCTCTCGTCCTTGTTCCCTGTTGCCGGCGGCATTGCTGCTCCTTCCTGCTGGGGCCCTCCATCTTTGGCGTCGCAACGCGGGTGGGAGAGGGTGAAAGGGTGAGGGAAAAAGTGGTTTCATTTACTTGACACCACTGAAAGAAGGTGAGGAAGATCGGATTTCTAGTCAGCCATCCCCTATATCCAGTGGTTTTGATCGCGAATTCTCCTACATGTGGTGGGAGGTTTTGGAGAAATCCGATTTTTGTGAGTTATTTCAGTAGAGTTTTACTTGCTCTCTGGGTAGCGGTGTGGTATAGTGACTCCCGTTGTTATCCACCACTGACGAGGTCCAGTTTAAGGAGAAGAGAGGCATGCTCAAGAGTCACAGCTGCGGAGAGCTGCGTGCAGCGCACGAGGGTCAGGAAGTGACGTTAGCCGGTTGGGTCCACCTGCGGAGGGATCACGGCGGTGTGATCTTCATCGTGCTGCGGGACCGAGAAGGGCTGACGCAGGTTGTCGTCGACACGGAAGCGGCTCCGGCGGCCCACGCCGTCGCCGACGAGGTGCGCAGCGAATTCGTGGTGCAGGTCCGGGGCGTCGTCCGACGCCGTCCCCCGGAACAGGTGAACGAGTCGTGGCCCACCGGCGAGATCGAGGTGCACGCTCGTGACATGCGTGTGCTCAACACGGCGAAGACCCCGCCTTTTTACATCTACGCGGACAGTCCGGTGGACGAGGCGCTGCGCCTGCGTTATCGTTACCTGGACCTGCGCCGCGCTCACATGCAGCGCAACATCATCCTGCGCCACCGGGTCGTCAACTTCATCCGCACCTTTATGGATCGCGAGGGCTTCCTGGAGATCGAGACCCCTTATCTCTTCAAGTCCACCCCAGAGGGCGCTCGCGACTACCTCGTGCCCAGCCGCATCCACCCCGGCAAGTTCTACGCCCTGCCGCAGTCTCCTCAGCAGCTCAAACAGCTGTTGATGGTGGCCGGCTTTGAGCGATACTACCAGATCGCCCGCTGCTTCCGCGACGAAGACCTGCGCGGCGATCGTCAGCCGGAGTTCACCCAGTTGGATCTGGAGATGTCCTTTGTCGAGCGCGACGATGTGCTCGACCTGACGGAGCGTCTCTTCACGGAACTGATGCGTGAAGTAGCGCCCGAGATCCGCCTCATCACGCCTTTCCCGCGCCTTTCCTATGCCGATGCCCTGGCGCGCTACGGCACCGACAAACCGGACCTGCGCTTTGGCCTGGAGTTGGTCGATCTCACGGACGACCTGCGTGAGAGCGAGTTCCGCGTCTTCAGCAGCGTCGCCCGCGCCAACGGGCAGGTCAAGGCCCTTGCTGCACCCGGCTGTGCGACCTATTCGCGCCGGGAGATCGACGAGCTGACGGAGATGGCCAAGGGACAGGGGGCCAAGGGCCTGGTGACGTTAGCCTACCTGGAAGACGGGGTCAAGGGGCCCGTGGCGAAGTACCTCTCCGCGGGGGAACTGAACCTTATTGCCAAGAGGACGGGTGCCGGGGTGGGCGATCTTGTATGTCTCGTCGCCGATGAACCTTCCATTGTGGCGGCAGCGCTTTCGACGTTGCGCCTTGCCTTCCGGGATCGTCTGGAGCTGGCCGACTCCGGTGTCATGGCCTTCGCCTGGGTGCTTGATTTCCCCATGTATGAGTGGAATGAGCTCGAAGAGCGCTGGGATGCCGCGCACCATCCCTTCACTATGCCGCGCCCCAATACTTACGAGGCTATGGCAGCGGATCCCTCGGCAGTCCTTTCGGACGCCTACGATCTGGTCTGCAACGGCTATGAGCTGGCCTCGGGCAGTATCCGCGTCCACGATCCGCAGATTCAGCGGGACATCTTCCGCGTTCTGGGCTACTCCGAGGCGGAGGCGGAAGCGCGTTTTGGACACATGATGGAGGCCTTCTCTTACGGTGCCCCGCCGCATGGCGGCATCGCGCCGGGCATCGACCGCTTGGTCATGTTGTTGGCCAGCGCCGACAACATCCGCGAGGTCATCGCCTTCCCTAAGACGGCTCAAGCTGCAGATCTTATGGCGGATGCGCCGTCGCCGGTCTCGGAGCGCCAGCTGCAGGAGTTGCACCTCCGGCTCCGCGAGGAAGACTTGAAAGGCGACGATGATTGATTGGTGGGGCGTTTTCTCGAATTCCCTTTGGGTCCTGGGGCTTTCGGTGCTTTTGGCCGCCTGGAGTATGGCCTACTACGACGCCCGACGTACCAACCGCAAGACCTTGCAGCTGTTGGGGGAGGGGGCCTACAGCTGGGCCGTCACCGTCGGCTTGATGCTCTTCTGCGCCGGACTGGCGCTCACCGAGGATCGTCTGTGGGCCCAGATCCTCTGGGGGGTCCTGGGCCTGGCCTTCCTTGTGGATCAGGTGTTGCGCTGGCAGAACGCAAAGACTACTGCTTCAGACGACGAAGTTGATATGTAAATTCTTGTGCACGGGGTGCTCTCATGATTCCTGGTCAGTGGTATGTGGTGTTGGAGTCCAAACAGGTGAAGCGTGACCCTGTGGGCATCATGCGCATGGGGGAGCAGCTGGTCTTTTGGCGTGATGAGACGGGCAAGGTCACCTGTCTACAAGACCGCTGTGTGCATCGCGGCGCCGCTTTGAGTCGGGGCGAGGTGTTGCATGGACCTATTGACTGCCCGGAGGAGGACCTTCCCCATGCACGGCTCCGCTGCCCCTTCCACGGCTTTGAGTATGATCCCTTCGGCAGGGTGACGCGCATCCCGGCCGAGGGGAAGCAGAGGCCTGTGGCGGAACGTTTTCGCGTCAAGCGCTATCCCACGCACGAAGCGCACGGCTTTATCTGGATCTGGTGGGGGGACGAGCCACCCGCGGAACTCGCGCCGCCGCGCTTCTTTGATGACATCGATGCCGGGTTTCGCTACGCCACCCTCTACGATCCCTGGGACACGCACTACTCGCGTGTGATTGAAAACCAGCTCGACGTGGTGCACTTACCTTTCGTTCACCACAACACCATTGGCCGGGGGTGCAAGACGCTGGTGAACGGGCCGGGGGTGCAATGGATCGGCGATGACATGTTCTACGTCTTCGTCTACAATCAGAGGGACGATGGACAGACCACGCCTAAGCGTCTTAACGAGGTGCTGGTGCCCGACCCGGAGCGCGATTACCGGTTGAAATTCATCTTCCCCAACTTATGGGAAAATCGCATCTCTGAGAAAGTGCGCGTGGTGGCGGCTTTCGTCCCTGTCGATGAGACACATACGCTGCTTTATCTGCGTTTCTATCAGAAATTTCTGCCGCTTCCTCTCGTAGGGGACATGGTGGCCCGGCTGGTGATGCCCTTCAACCGCCTCGTTGCCCATCAGGATCGGCGTGTGGTGGAGACTCAGAGGCCTCAACGCTCCCAGTTGCGCGGCGCCGAGCAGTTAATTCAGGGAGATCGTCCCATCGTCGAGTACCGTCGGCGGCGGGCAGAGTTGCTTGCTGAAGCCAAGACCTGACGTCACTGGCGTCATCTGCTCTGCCTCGTTCATCCCGGCCGTAACTACCGAGGGAAGGTATCTGCTATGACCTTGATGTTGCAGAGTCCGGCCTTTGACCTTTACTGGCGCCCCGAGCAAGGCGTACTCCACTTGGAAAGCCCCGGTCGTTCTCTCTCAGGTATCTTCGGGGTGGAGGTACTTCGAGGTGGACGTTTGCGCCGCTTGACCACAAAGGATGTCGCCCACGTGGACTATGCAACAGAAGAAGCGTGCGATGTCCACGGTCCCGTGAAAGAGGTGCATATCCGCTACCGCGAGATGTGGGATCTGCTTCTTTCTGTGGAGATCCGACTTTACCCCACCCGTCCTTTCGTTTTGCTGCGTGTGGGCGTGCTCAACAAGGGGCCGGATGCGGTCAAAATGCGCCACTTTTTCTTCCGCACTCTCCCGGGAGCCCTGCAACCCTCGGCTGAGCCTTCGGGCTTCTACAGCAACGGCTGGCAATCCTGGTCCCCGGCCGGCTTCCACCCGGTCGACGAGCGTGAGTTCGGGATGGCGTGGCCCCTGCGCCCTTTCATCGGCCCCATGATGCACAACAGCGGTAGCCCGTGGCCCCGAGGTAAGGGGCGCTTCTTGAGCGAAAGCGTGGGGGCGTTGGTGAGCAAACGCGAGGCGTTGGTGGCGGGCGGTGTGTCACTGGCCGATCAGTTTGTGCAGGTGCATGCCGATCTGCGCCCTGGACACCTGGCGCTGACGTTGCAGGCGCAGGGCGATGACGTGCCTCTGGTTGCCGGGGAAGCCCGTTTCTCAGAGTGGTTCTACCTGGAGTGGGTCCCCCTGCCCAACCGCGATCCCCTGGCTCAGTACGCCTACGCCGTGGCCCGTCAGATGCACGTCTCCCCGTTGCGCCCTCTGCCCGGAGGATGGTCCTCCTGGTACATTTTCTGGGATAAGGTGACCGAGGCGGCGGTGATGGACAATCTGGCCGCGGCTGCCATGCTCTCCGAGGAGTTGCCCCTGGAAGTTATCCAGCTGGATCAGGGGTTTGAATCCCGGTGGGGGGATTGGACGGAGCGCGACGTCAGGGATTTCCCCCATACGCTGGACTGGTTGTCCGCGCGCATACGGGGGTCCGGCTTCACGCCGGGGCTCTGGTTGGGGCCTTTTACCGTCCATCCCCGTTCCAGGTTGGCGACGGAACATCCCGACTGGCTTCTGCGCAACCACCGTGGACGTCCCGTCTCTGCGGGTTTTTTCTCCAACAGCTTCTTCGCGTGGGCATTGGACCCCACGCATCCCGGGGTTAAAGACTACCTGCGTCAGTTGATCAGGACGGTGGTTGAGAGATGGGGGTATGCGTATCTGAAGCTCGATTTTCTCTATGCGGCTTCCTTGCCCGGACGGCGCCACAACCCCAGTCTAACGCGGGCGCAGGCTTACCGGCGCGCCCTGGAGATCATTCGGGAGGCGGCGGGAGAGGCGACCTATCTGGTGGGGTGTGGTGCGCCCCTGGGGCCTTCCATCGGGCTGGTGGACGCCATGCGCATAGGGCCGGATACGGCACCCTATTGGGTGCCAAGGGTGCCGCGCTTGGGTCATCTTTTCCGCCGCGATCCTTCGTTACCCAGCCTGCGCAACAGCCTGCGCAACGTGGCGAGCCGTGCCTGGATGCACGGTCGATGGTGGATCAACGATCCGGACAATCTCGTGGTGCGTGATGTGGAGACGAACCTCGACGCGGCAGAAGTTAAGGCTCAGATCACCTTGCAAGGGTTGAACGGCGGATTGACCGTGCTCTCCGACGATCTGACGACGCTGGATGCCCAGCGCCGTGCGTGGGTGCAGACGCTCTTCCCCTCCCTGCTCGGTGGGATGGATGCGTTGGACCTCTTCCGCCGCGAGATGCCCGAGGTGGTCGTGGCCCCTGTCGCCCGTCCCTGGGATAATTGGCAACTGGTGGGGCTTTTTAACTGGTCGTCGGAACCGGAGGAGCGGGAATTGCCCCGGACGCTGCCGAATTTCGATCTCTCCCGCTCTTACCACATCGTCGATTTCTGGAACCGGCGTTATCTGCGCCGGGAGCCCCGTGATCCGCTGCCTCAATATCGCCTGCCCTCGCATGGCGCTGTGTTGCTTGGAATCCGGCCGGTCAAGACGCCGCCTCAGGTGGTGGGCACCACCTTTCACATCTCCCAGGGCGGAGAGGTGGCTGCGATAACGAAGGCGGAGGACTCTATCACCCTCGACCTGCGCCTGGACCGCACCGCCCGGGGTGAGGTCTGGCTGGCGTTACCGGCGCCTCCTCAGACTGTGACTCTGGACGGCGCGCCGCTCTCCAAAGCGGTGCGGGGCGTGGCTCCCGGCGTCTGGGCTGTGGACTTCACCTTGCCGCGTGTAGGAACCTTGTGCGTGCGCTTTGGGTAAGAGACATAGTGCCGTTTCTCAACCCTCAAGAGCGCAAGACCCATGCACCCAACAGCAGCAGGAGCAACCCCAGAAGGGCACTGCTGCAAAGCTCTGGGCTCGCATCCGACGGCGTCGTTGTCTGGGCGGGTTCCTGGGGGACGGGCGTTGCCGTTAAATCCGGAGTTGGCGATGCGACCTCAGGCAGCGCCTCCTCGCCCGCGTCGGGTCGAACGTGGTAAGCTTCGCCGTCCGGCGCGATGAAGATCACCTCTGGGGCGAGCGCCAGGTATTTACCCCACGTCGGATGCTCCTCCAATAGCTGCCAGTAGGCCTCGGATCTAAATCGGAGGGTCCGAGCGCTCATCTTGTCCGGCACGAAACGGCTGTCCGTGCATCTTTCACCGTCGCATAGAAAAGCCTTATCTTCCACGTAACGCAGGTGATAGGCGGCATCCTCTTCGTTTAACCCGACCCTCTCTGCGTCCGTGGCCGGGGGGGCCTGCGCTCCGCCCAGCCCCAGGCGCACTTCTGCCTCCTCGACGGCGGTCTGACCGGCGACCCCCGGCGTGGGTAGGGCCCGGAAAGCCTCCTCAGCTCCCTCCCGTCGTTTTGTGGTGAGCGCGTCTTCCTCCTGGATCAGGAAAGAGGTGTAGGGTGTGATGATGCCATAGCGCAGACTCAGCGTCACTACCGCGTCGATCCACTCCTGCTCTTCACCGTGAAGTCGGATTTGAGTGAGCAGATGCCCGATTTTGCGGGCGGCCCACAGGCGAGGAATGAAGCTCGCGTCCGCGCCGGCGTCGAAGTTCACCTCGTAGCTGTAAGTGACCCGGCGTCCCGCAACTTCCCCCGTGAGCGTCAACGCTTCCGGGCCCGCGCCGCGATAGCGTCCTGTGAGAACGAGCTGCGTGCCGGCGTAGAGATCCGGCAGCGGTGCAGGGTAGACGTCGTAGGTGGCGATTCCGCCGTAGTCCAACGTGATGTCGGTAAGCAGGGGGCGTTGCATGCGCTCGTAGAAAGCGGAGACCTGTTCGTCGATGCGCTCTTCGGGCTCTACGTACGTCGGTCGTCCGTTGTGGTTCTCGGCCAGTTGGTCTAGCAACAGCGTGTTGACATCGTAGCCCACGCCGAAGGGGAAGATGCGCACACTCTTGGGAGCTTCCTTTTGTAATGTGCTGAGCAACATCTGCTCGTCGGTGATGCCCTCGGTGGGCATGCCATCGGTCAGGAAGATCACCACCGTCGTGCGTTGTGGGTCCACCTGTTGCAGCGTTTCGGTGAGAGCCTGGTAAATGTTCGTCCCACCCAAAGCCTCCAGATCTGCCGCCCACTCCAGAGCTTGAGGAGCTTCTGAAGCGGCGCGCGGCGCGGGAGCATAAGCGCGCACGTCGCTGCTGAAGCTGACCACGTTGAAGCGATCCTCCGGGTTGAGATGGCGCAGGACGTAGTTGAGCGCCTCTTTCGCCTGGGAGAGTTTCTCGCCTTCCATGGAGCCGGAGGTATCCAACACCAGAAAGAGATCGCGGGAGAGCACCCGCTCCGGTTCCACCTCAACGCCCGGCGAGAGGATGAGCAGGAAGAAGCCGTCTTCCTCCCCCGTGGGACGATGGGTCAGCAGCTTCGCCCCGATCTCCTGGACGTCGAACCCGGCGTACAGCTCGAAGTCGCGATTGGGATAGAGGTGGGTCGCTTCGTAGCTGAGGGTAGCGTAGCGCTCGCCCTGGCGTTGAATGAGCAGCTCGTCCTGGTGGGTCGGTGAATAGAGAGCGCGCAACGGCTCGTCGGCCTTGACCTCGACGAAGATGCTCACTTCTTCCAGGGGTTGATCGGAGAAGCGCTCGGTGTTCAAAGGATAATGATAGTGTAGCGTGCTATCTTCGAGGGGTAAAAGTTGCCTGTACTGCAGCTCGACGCGGCGCTCCTCGCCCGGGGGGATGGGGAAGATGCGGGCCTGCACCGCGTCGCGGCCCACATACTCCAGCAGTGCGGGGTCGCGGCGTCGGCGCACGTAATCCTCGTAGATAGTGCGAGCCTCGGCAGATTCAAGAATCCGAGCGTCGACGGGCTTGCCGTCCACCCACATGGTGAACTGCTCGACGACGGCGCCCGGTGGCAGAGGGAAGACGTATGTACCCTCAGCGGCTGTGGGCCCGTCGTTGCGGAAAGCCTGATCGACCCGCGTGGTTGCCACCTGTCCCTCGAGAGTCACGTGCACGCGGTGGTAGCGGATGGTAAGCCAGGGACGCCAGTCTGGTGGTGGTTCTGGTGGTGGCTCGATAATGATAATACCGTCAGCAGAAATGGGCGTGACAAGTGCGACGGTCATCAGCGCTGCCAGTGCTAAAGCCATGACCTTCGTTTTCATGGGATCCCCCTTCTTCATTGCATATGAATAGTGTACCCTCCTGACGTTGAGGAGCGTCTGGAAGTTCCCCTTGACAAAAAAGCGGGGTTTGGTAGACTACAGGGGCTGCGGAGAGGAGGGCGAGGCTGAGGGGAAGCCTCTTGACAAAAGAGCGCTCCGTGGTAAGATATAGACAATTAAGAAGAGGACATAGGAGGGGGCAAGACTGCCGGGAGGCAAGTTGTCGCCGGGCCACTGCGGGGAAAGGAGCGCAGTGGTTTTGTCGTCTGAGGACCTTAACAGTTGAACAGTGACAGCAAGCGAGCGACCCCAAGAGTCTCGACGGCTCCGTGGTAGAGAAGAGCAAGAGGAAGAGACCTTGCGCAAGCGAGGTCATGTAAAGAAACGACGGAGAGTTTGATCGTGGCTCAGGATGAACGCTAGCGGCGCGCTTCACGCATGCAAGTCGAGCGATGAGGCTCTCTTCGGGGAGTACATCAGCGGCAGACGGGTGAGTAACACGTAGATAACCTGCCCTCAAGACGGGGATAACCGTTGGAAACGGCGGCTAATACCGGATAGGCTCACAATTTCGGGAGAGATAGTGAGGAAAGGTACGCAGTACGCTTGAGGAGGGGTCTGCGGCCCATCAGCTAGTTGGTGAGGTAACGGCTCACCAAGGCGAAGACGGGTAGGGGGTGTGAGAGCATGGCCCCCCACAATGGGACTGAGAGACGGCCCATACTCCTACGGGAGGCAGCAGCGGGGAATATTGCGCAATGGACGGAAGTCAGACGCAGCGACGCCGCGTGGGTGAAGAAGGCCTTCGGGTTGTAAAGCCCTTTTCTGGGGGAAGAGGAAGGACGGTACCTTAGGAATAAGCGTCGGCTAACTACGTGCCAGCAGCCGCGGTAAGACGTAGGACGCGAGCGTTATCCGGATTTACTGGGCGTAAAGCGCCTGTAGGCGGTTGGGTAAGTCGGATGTGAAAGCCCCGTGCTCAACGCGGGGAAGCCATTCGATACTGTCCGACTGGAGGGCGGCAGAGGGAAACGGAATTTCTGGTGTAGCGGTAAAATGCGCAGAGATCAGAAGGAACACCGATGGCGAAGGCAGTTTCCTGGGCCGCACCTGACGCTGAGAGGCGAAAGCTAGGGGAGCGAACAGGATTAGAGACCCTGGTAGTCCTAGCTGTAAACGATGGATGCTAGGTGTAGGCCGGAGAGGTCTGTGCCGAAGTTAACGCGGTAAGCATCCCGCCTGGGGAGTACGGCCGCAAGGCTAAAACTCAAACGAATTGACGGGGACCCGCACAAGCAGCGGAGCGTGTGGTTTAATTCGATGCTACACGAAGAACCTTAC
>JBNGCW010000006.1:0-140776 GCA_049975525.1 Anaerolineae bacterium | reverse complement strand
GGTTGGGCTGCGCCCAACCACAACATATAGTATCCCTTTCTCTACTGAAAAAAGGTTTTTCAGTAGAGCCAACATCGGCCACTTTTCAAGCGGAAGGCCGATGACCGTGTGGACGATGCTCTGAGCCGGCGAGAAACACTGACGCAATGGCCGTCGGTCGTCACTCTCCCCCATCCGCGCCTGAAAACAGGATAGCCTGACCGCCATGGGGGTGCCCTGTTCCTGATCAGACCAACGCGCGCACTCTGCGATGCTTTTTGTCCCGCACCACCTGGTTGACTTTTGCCCATCTCGCAGTACATTGGCTCCAAGGAGTTGGTTGACTCTACCGAAACAGGCGGGGAAAACCGGATTGCCGGTCGGCCATCCCTTTGTCATCCCGAACCCTGGGCCCGGTGAAGGGTGAAGGATCTCGTGGTTTTGACGCGAATTTCCCACATGTGGGGGCGAGTTATAGAATCCTGACTCACGGAGTGACACGTATGCCAAAACGTATGATCATCGACACAGATCCGGGGATCGACGACGCGCTGGCTATTCTGCTGGCGCTGGCCTCTCCTGAAGTGAGCGTGGAAGGCCTGACGGTGATCCACGGGAACTGCTCCACCGAACAGGGCACCCGAAACGCGCTGGCGGTGCTGGCATTGGCCGGGCGCACGGACATCCCCGTCTTCAAGGGCTGTGAACGGCCTCTGGTCCAGCCCTCGCTGCTGGCGCCGGAGACCCACGGGGACAGCGGGCTGGGCTACGCGCGGCTGCCTTCATCCCCCGTGCAGCCGACCCCCGGCCACGCCGTCGATTTCCTGATCGAGGCCATCTTGGGGGCGCCGGGCGAGATCACGTTGGTCGCCCTGGGGCCGCTGACCAACCTGGCGCTGGCGATCCGACGCGAGCCTCGCGTGGTCGAGGCGGTGAAGGAGGTGTTCATCATGGGTGGCGCTATCCGCCATCAGGGCAACACCACGCCCCTGGCGGAGTTCAACACCTACGTGGATCCCCACGCTGCGCACATCGTCTATCATTCGGGCCTGCCCCTCACCCTGGTTCCGCTGGACGTGACCTATCGCTGCATCCTGACGCCCGCAGACGTGGATCGCCTGTTGGCGCTGGAGCATCCCGTTGCGCGGTTCATCGCCGACGCGACGCGCTTCTACATGGAGTTCCACAACGACTACCAGCAGATCGCCGGTTGTGTGATCAATGACCCCCTGGCGCTGGCACTGACCTTCGCCCCCGATCTGGTGGACCTGGAGGAACACTACGTGGACGTCGATATCGGTGGCGGAGTCTCCATGGGGAACACCTTTGCGGATTTCTATCGCATGGAAGGCAAACCGGCGAACATGAAGGTGGCCCTGGATGTCCGTCCCCGGGCGTTTATAGAGCTGTTCTTGGAACGTATGACGACGCTGTGTCGGCAATTGCGTTGAACGTGAACTGAAAAGGAGGTGCTGAGCTCAGTCTGTGTTTATCTCGAAGCGTAGCGTGTTTTTCTCTCATCATTTTCTGGATCTACACCCATGGGTGGGGAAATGTCGATCAGGTTTGTACTTTCCCAAACGCGACTCCGCCAACGCTGCGTCGCTTACTACAAACGAAAGGTTTGTCATCAAACCGGCGGCTCAATTTCCTCCCCACTATGCTGCGTAAACCCCATTCTCTTAAGGAGGTCTTACCATGATCGAATCCATCAAGAAAGACTTTAACACCGTGACCTGGGTTCTGATCCCTGTGGCGATTGCCATCAACGTAGTCATCGGTCAAATCGTGGTGCTGCTGCGGCTGCCCGTCTACCTGGATTCCATCGGCACCGTGTTGGTCGCCGTCCTCGCCGGTCCCTGGGCCGGTGCGCTGACGGGAACGCTTTCCAACATCATCTGGGGCCTGGCGATTGATCCCAACGCTTTCCCCTGGTTCCCCGTGGCGCTGTTCATCGGCTTCGTCGCCGGTTGGTGCGCCGTCGGCGGGCTGTTCAAGAGCTGGTGGAAGGTCGCCGTCACCGGTTTCCTGGTCGCCATCACAGCCGCGGTCGTCTCGACGCCCATCGCCGTCTACCTCTACGGCGGCATCACCGCCAGCGGCTCCTCTTTCATCACCGCCTATCTGCTGGAAACGGGGCGCGGCCTCGTCAGCGCCGTCTTCAGCACCAACTTCCTGGTCGAACCGGTGGACAAAATCGCCACCGCCATGTTGGCCTTTGCCATCATCAAGGGCCTGTCCCAGCGCTACATCGCCCGCTTCCCGCGTTCTGAGAACGTCAAGACCGAGGAAGGTGAGCAGTCCAGGCAGTTGGTAATCGCGTTGATCGTCGCGGCGGTGTTGATCATCCTCGCCGCCACGGTGTTGACGCTGCTGACCGGCTGATCGAAAGCAATCGTTCGTTCGCGTCGGGGCGCCTCCGCGCGCCCCGACCTACTGTTGACAGGTGACTATGCAAGAGGAACTGACGTTTTATATCGAGCGTGAGAGCCTGCTACACCGCTTGAACCCTTTGACCAAGATGGGGATGGTTTTCGCCCTCATTTTCCTGGCCTTTCTCGGCCCGGGCTTCTGGCTGCCGACCTTTCTGATTCTACTCGCCATCGTCCCTTTGAGTTTTCTGGGCAAAATTCAGCGCGAGTACTTCAACGCCGCCCGCCAGATGCTGTTGCCGGTGGTGGGCTTTCTCTTCGTGATGCAGAGTCTCTTTCACCCGGACGGATCGCAGGAGCTGCTGCGCCTCTGGGTGCTGGACGTCACCGTCGAAAGCGTGCGCTACGCTTACCTGACGGCGACGCGCATCTTTGTGATGGTCTCCGCCTTCATTTTGTTGCTGTTAAGCACCCATCCCAGCGCCCTGATGAGCGACTTGACCCGCCGGGGGCTGCCGGGCACTTTCGCCTACGTCATCACCACCACCCTGCAGATCATCCCTCAGATGCGGAAGAAGGCTAACACCATCATCGACGCGCAGCGTTCGCGGGGATTGGACACCGAGGGCGGGGTGCTGAAACGCGCCAAGGCGCTGTTGCCGCTGGTAGGACCGCTGGTCTTCGGCTCTCTGGTCGATGTGGAAGAACGCGCCATCGCCATTGAGGCGCGCGCCTTCACGTCCCCGTTGCCCAAGACCTCGTTGCGGGAGATCCCCGACACCGCCCTCGACAAGACGGCACGGTGGGTTTTCCTCTTTTTGATTCTGCTCGCCGTGGGGAGCACACTATGGCTATCGTGAGCTTACAAGACGTTACCTATCAGTATCCCCTCACCGAGACACCGGCCCTGAAGGGCGTTAACCTGCAGGTGGAACCGGGGGAGTTCGTCGCCGTGATCGGCCCCAACGGCGCCGGCAAATCGACCCTCTGTTACGCCATCTCCGGCTTCGTACCGCACTTCTTCCAGGGGACGCTGGAGGGGCGCGTGGAAGTGAAGGGCGTCGAGGTGCGCGATGCCACCCTCAGCGAGTGGGTGCTCAACGTGGGGCTGGCTTTTCAAAACCCCTTCAATCAGATCTCCGGTGCCAAGTTCACCGTCTACGAGGAGATCGCCTTTGGGCTGGAGAACGTCGGCGTGCCCCGCGAGGAGATGCGGCAGCGCGTCGACGCGGTGATGGAGCTGACGGGCATCACCGAGCTGGCAGATCGCTCCCCCTACGCACTCTCCGGTGGACAGCAGCAGCGGGTGGCGCTGGCGTCCATCTTCGTGATGGAGCCTGAGGTGATGGTGCTGGACGAGCCGACGTCCCAGCTGGACCCCATCGGCACGCGAGAGGTGCTCCGGGTAGTCAAGCAGATGAGCCAGCGTGGTGTCACCGTGATCCTGGCGGGGCATAAGGTGGAGTGGATCGCTGCCTTCGCCGACCGCGTCATCGCGCTCTACGAAGGCGAGGTACTCCTGGAAGGGACACCTGCCGAGGTGTTGACAGCACCCGAACTCCCGCAGCTGGGGTTTGGGATCTCGCGCTACACTTCGGTCGCTCGCAAAGCCGTCGAACGGAGGCTGTGGCCTGCGCAGCGTCGCTTGCCCGTCACTTTGGAGGAAGCCGTGGAAGGTTTTGCGAGGAGCCGCCATGAGAATTGAGATTACCGATCTACATCACACCTATCCTCCCGACGTCGAGGCGCTGCGGGGCCTCTCGCTGACCATCGAGACAGGCGAGCAGGTGGCCATTGTGGGGCAGAACGGGGCCGGCAAAACCACGCTGGTCAAGCATCTCAACGGGCTGCTCAAACCAACGCAGGGCACGGTTCGGATCGGCGACTGGGACACCCAGGAGCACACCGTCGCCCAACTCGCTGCGCGCGTGGGCTACGTCTTTCAGAACCCGGATGAGCAGCTCTTCACCAAAAGCGTTGCCGAGGAGGTGGCCTTCGGCCCGCGAAACCTGGCGTATGCGCCCGCCCGGGTCGAAGCGCTCGTGGAAGACGCACTGGCCCTGACGGAGCTCACGGACAAGAGAACCACCAATCCCTACGACCTCTCACCGACCTGGCGGAAGATGGTCGCTCTGGCTTCCATCGTCGCCATGGACACGCCTATCGTGATTTTCGACGAGCCCACCACAGGCCAGGACGCGGTAAACATCCGCCGCATTGCCGCCGTGGTTCGCGCACTGCGGGAGCGGGGCAAAACCGTGATCACCATCAGCCACGACATCGATTTCTGCGCGGAGAACTTCGCGCGCATCATCGCCCTGAACCGGGGAGAGGTGCTCCTCGACGGGCCGGCGGCGGAGGTGCTGGCCGAAGAGGAGCAGCTGGCCGTCACCTACGTCGAGCCGCCTCAGCTCACCCGTCTGGGCAAACGCTTGGGGCTACCGCGCGTCGTCCGCACCGAGGAGGAGTTTCTGGAGGCCTATGAGCAACAGTACGGGTGGAATCGCCCTCTCGGGAGGGACGCTTTGCTCCAAGGGGATTTGTGATATACTGTTCTAAGAAATTCGCAGGCAGGTTGTGGTCCATAAACGTCCGACGACAATCTGCAGTATCCCTTTCTCTGTTGAAGGGATTTTGGGGAGCATGGGTCTTCAGTAGCGTTGATTGGAGTGACCGTCTATGACTGCGCCCCCCTTCACCAGAGTCAATTTGAATAGGAGCAAACGTCAATGAGGAAACGAAACTACAGCTTTGCGGCGCTGATGCTGGCGGTGTTACTGGTCTTCCTGGCCGCGTGTGGGCCAAGCGCCACGGAGATGCCGGAAGCGGAGCCCACCGAACCCTCCGTGAAGGCAGAAACTCCGAGGACCGAAGCGTCCACCGAGGGGGAGCCAACGGAAGAAGCAGCGGCGCCGACGGGACCCTTCGAGGCGCTGCCCGTCGAAGAGGCCGGGGTTTGTGAAGCCCAGCCCCTGCCCAGCGTGCCCGTGACGCCGCCGAGCGACGAGGATTGGAGCAAAGGCGCGAGTGCCGAAGAGGCAGAGATCACCATTTTAGAGTATTCCGATTTCGAGTGTCCGGGCTGCGCCGCCATGGCTCCGGTGCTAGGTCAATTTCTGAAAGATCACCCCAAGGTGCGCTTGATCTATCGTCACTTCCCTCTCTCTTTCCACGAAAAAGCCATGTTGACGGCCGAGGCTGCGGAAGCAGCCGGTGCGCAGGATAAATTCTGGGAGATGCACGACCTGCTCTTCGCCAGAGCCGATGAGTGGAAAGCGCTTTCGCAGGAAGAGGCGCGGGATAAGATGAGCGAGTACGCCGAGGAGTTGGGGCTGGATGTCGAGCAGTTCGATAACGCCATGGACAACGACACCTACCTTCCCCTCATCGAGGAGGAATTGCGCGAAGCGCAGGACGTGGGGTTGCCCGGCACCCCCACCTTCATCTTCAACGAGATCATCTATCCTACCCAGCAGCTGGGCCTTTCATACCAGGGCTTGGCCTCTTTCCTGACCTTTATGGAAAAAGCAGAGGAGCAGTACGAGGAGCCGCCGGAGATGACCCTGGATGCCGAAAAGTCCTACGAAGCCACCGTCAGCACAAGCGCCGGCGACATCACCTTCGACCTTTTCGTCGATGCGGCCCCCACGTTGGTCAACAACTTCCGCTTCCTGGCCTCCGAAGGGTGGTACGACAACGCCCAGTTCTTCTTCGTTCAGGATAATTTCGTCGCGCTGACGGGAGATCCCACCAACACGGGCATCGGCTATCCGGGCTACTACTGCACCGGCGAGACTCAGAACGCTTTTGACCGCGCCGGGCTTGTGGGCATGTTGCCCAACGGACAGTTCTTCTTCACCCTCGGCACAGAGGCTTCCAACCTCAACCAGCAGTTTGCCCTGATCGGCCAGATCACCGAAGGGGAAGAGGTGCTGGATGCTCTGACCCGCGTGCGGCCCGGCGAACCCACAGTCGAGCCTGACCTCGTAGAAGACGTCATCGTCAGAGAAAAATAGACCACGTCATTCGGATCACCGAGAGGGAATAGGTTTAGGCTATTCCCTCTCCATCTTTATCTCCCGAGGAGCGTACATGAAACGTGAGTCCCCTTCGCGCTGGTTATTGGTGCTGCTCACCGCCCTCGTCGGGCTGCTGGGCGGCCTGGGCAGCGTGCTGTTGGGCCTATTCCTACCCGACGTCAGCTCTCTGTATATGATGCGGCTCAGTTTCAACATCATCGGGCTGCTCGCTTTTGGCTTCTCGTTGCTGCTGCTGGTGGTCGGCTGGCGAGGTTGGAAGGACCTCCCTTCCCCACCCTTTTCTATGCCCGGCGGCTGGATCATCCTCCTCCTGCTCTGGGGGGGACTCGTGGGCTTGATCCTGGTGGTACCCGGGCTCCGAGGGGCGCCGTTGCTCCTCGCCGCCTTCCACCTGGTGTTGATCGTCCTGCCCGCTCTCTTCTTCTTCGTAGTCGTCACGCAGCTCTCCGGCGAGACCACGCGCCTGAACCTTCGGGAAACGATGACAGCGACGTTGGGCGGCATCCTCTCCGTCATCCCCGCCTTCATTCTGGAGGCCATCGCCTTTTTGCTCTGTCTCGTGCTCGTTCTCGTATTGGCGCTGATCATCCCCGGTGGGGAGGCCGAAGTCGAGCGACTCCTTCAAAGCCTTCAACGTCTCTCGCAGATGGATCCTATGGGGATTCCGGAGACGGCGGTGCTCAATCTGATCCGCTCACCCGTCGTGTTATCGCTGCTGACGCTGGTGCTGGGGCTGGCCACGCCCCTGATTGAAGAGCCGAGCAAAACGGCCCTCGTCGTGCTCTTCGGCGCTCGGAGACGGTTTGATCCCCCGCGGGCCTTTCTCTGGGGCGCGGCGGCCGGGCTCGGCTTTTCGGTGGTCGAAGGCTCACTGAACGGTCTGATGAGCGTAGAAGGTCCGGCCGCGGGCTGGGCTTCGGGCGTCGGGATGCGCGCCGTCGCCACCGCGATGCACGCTTTCACCAGCGGCCTGACGGGGCTGGGGTGGGCCTACGTCTGGCAACGACGACGGCGCTGGATGCTGCCCGTGCTCTACCTGACAGCCATCGCCTTTCACGGGTTGTGGAACCTGAGCACCATCGGGATGGTGGTGGCGTCCGCACAGATGCTCAGCGGGCCCCTGAATCTCTTCAACACGTTGGTCACGCTGCTGAGCGGCAGTCTCCTGTTCGTCCTGGCCCTGACCGCGCTGGCCGGCCTCGTCGTGCTCCCCCTGTGGTACCGGCAGCGTTGGGACCGCAGCCGCGCGTGAAGGAAAAACAGAGCTGCACTTGCATAAACGGCGAAGTTTGTTATAATAGCAAGGTGTAAGGGCGGTTAGCTCAGCTGGCCAGAGCGCTGCGTTGACATCGCAGAGGTCACAGGTTCAAGTCCTGTATCGCCCATCTGACGGGAGGCCGCTTGTCGAAGCGGCCTTTTTGTGTGCAAGCTCTAAGGCTGCGCGTCTCCCTCGTCATACCGACCTCGATGAAGCATCCGCACTTAAATTTGACCACTTCCTAATTCGTCCATATACTTAGAGCAATGAGAAAGCCCCACAGCGTAGGAGCGCCTGAGGCGGCGGCCAGACCGGGGGACGGTCCAGCACTCACACCGTAGATCGAAGCCCACCGGTGCCAACTGAGGAACTGCCTACTCTTCAGCCCAGTTTTCCACCATCAGATCGGTGATCGTAGCGAGAAGACCTGTCGTCGCCTGTGGAACAAGATCCCTGAGGAGTACAAGCGCTGCCTGAGTTTGAGTTTTAGCGCTGTCTGGGAAGCGTACCGGAAGGTCTTCCCCGGCGCAACGTATCGCTGCGCGGGCAAAGAAAGTGGCGAGACCGCTCACATGGAACGATGATCCATCCCCTCCGCCAGCGGCCGGCTCGTTTCGTGTGCAAGACCTTGTCTTTCTCCAAGTCGGATGCTTTTCATCACATGGTTGTCAAGTTGTGCCGTCTTATGGTTGCAGAGTGCAACCATAAGACGTATAATGAAGGTGGAGGTGAGAGTATGCCTATTCTACACGTACGCAATGTGCCCGAGGAACTGCACGCCCGCTTGAAGGAGCGGGCTGACGCGCAGCGCCGTTCACTCAGCGCCGAGGTGATCACGCTGCTGGAGTGGGCCGTCACCGAGGCCGAGCGCGCGTCTACGGACACGACGTTGGCATCCATTCGGGAGCGGCGCTTCTTCACGCCTGACGCTACCGGCGCGCCCGATAGCACAACGCTGTTACGGGAAGATCGCGGACGATGACGCCGGTGGATTCGCCACCGGTGCCACCCGGCGCCTTCGACTGCGTGGTCGACGCCAGCGTCGGCATCAAGCTCTTTCTCGTCGAGCCGCTCTCAGAGCGCGCCGACGCGCTCTTTGATCATCTGAGCGACACGCCGCCCGCACGTTTCTACGTCCCGGATCTTTTCTTCATCGAGTGCGGCAACATCCTCTGGAAGTACGTACGCCACTTCGACTATCCGATGGAGGCCGCACAGCAGGACGTCATCGATCTGAGTCGGTTGCCGCTGCAGAGCGTCTCCACGGCGACGCTGGCCTCGGACGCGCTGGCCCTGGCGCTCGAACACGGCAGCACGGCCTACGACGCGGCTTACGTCGCGCTGGCGTGGCGCCTATCACTGCCGCTGGTCACCGCCGACGAGACGTTGGTGCGGCGGTTCGCCGGCGCCGACCCTGACGTGCGCTTCCTGGGCGAGTGGCTGTAAACGAAATTGTGGTATATGGTACTCAAAAGGTGCGTTGCGCCTTGTTACCTCCTAATGCCATCGCTTTTCATTAGCCGGACGTAGTGGGCAATGTTAAGGTGCGACGCACCTGACTACTGTTCCGTCAGGCGTGATATGATGGACAGATGGGTGTACCGGTAGCCACTTTCGTCCATCCGTTAAGATTGACAAGGCACCAGCCCAGTTCGTAGTAAGACGCTTCAGCGCCATTGACCGCCCTCAAGCGCGTGACTACAAACCCCGCACGGCATCTTCACCTACGCGTACAACGCCGCCGGAATGGTTCAAGTCCTATCGACATTGTCCGTCCCATCGGCTCGTATCGGCGTCATCTCTTGGGCTCGCTCCGCGGGGAACGCTTGACCAAAAGACAAAGATCAGCGACAATATACGCAGGCATGCTATCAGCTTCATCATTTACCTCCTTTCAAAGATGATGTTTTGCTGATAATATGCCGGCCATTATCTCAATTGTCCAGGGACACTACCTAGTGGTAAGCGCTGGAGAAATCTGATGTTTATGAGTTATCTCAGTGGCGCCAATGAAGATTCTGCTTGACTGTCCCGTTTGTTCAAGGCAGCCACAGAAGAACGTAACAAGGGACGTAACGAGAGCGATAAGACCGCTTCCGATAAGCCAGATTGCAGGAGGAAGGCTATGTTTTCCCTGAATGCTTATGTGAAACTTCGACGCCTGTTGGTCGGTCTTCTGCTGATCACCACAGCATGTTCCCGGTTCCTCCCCGTCTCCACGCCCGAGCCGACGGCGACAGAAACCCTCGAACCGACGGCGACACCCCTACATTCTCCTCTCGCGGAGATGGAACTGCCGCCGACGGTGGTCGAGTTCAGCCCGAAGCCCGGACAGGAGCTGGTCCCCGAGGACGCCCTCCTTACCGTGCGCTTCGACCAAGCCATGGATCACACCACGGTGGAGCAGGCGCTCCAGATCACCCCTAAGGTTGAAACTGAAGCGCGCTGGGAGAACGACCGGCTCGTGCACTTCAGACCCCGAGATCTCTCCTCCGCCACGCGGTATCGCGTCACGCTGAGCACCGAGGCCCGTTCGACCGAAGGGCGAGCGTTGAGTCATCCTCTGGCTTTCTCCTTTTCGACGACGGGAGGATTGGTGGTGACCCACGTCACGCCGGCCGACGGCGCAACCGATCTGCGTCTGGACTCCCCGCTGCTCATCGCTTTTAACCGCCCCGTGATCCCCCTCGCCTGCAGCGGTGCGCCGGCGGGGAAAACGCCTTCGTGCCCGGACCTTCCGCTGAACATCACCCCCTACATCAGCGGAGAAGGCTTTTGGGTGAACACCGCCCTCTACCGCTTTACCCCTCGCCTGGGATGGGAAGCCGGCGAACGCTACACCGTGGAGCTGTCCGCCGGGCTCACCGCCGTCAATGGCGCCCTCCTGAGAGAGCCTTACCGCTGGTCCTTCACTTTCGCCCAGCCGCGCGTCCTTTCCGTCTCCCCCCAACAGGAAGCGCAAGACGTCCTGGTGGAAAGCGGGCTTCGCGTGATCTTCAACACCCCCATGGATCCCGAAGCCACCGGCAGCGCCTTCACCCTCCTCTCCGAAAACGGTGAGCCGGTGCCGGGCGCCATTACCTGGCAGGAGGAAGAAACCGAGATGGTCTTCACCCCCACCCAGACCCTGGCGTTGGACACCCGCTACACCGCCGCCATCAACGAAGGGGCCCGCGCGCTGACGGGCGCACCGGTCGAAACCCCCCGGCGTTGGTCGTTTACCACCGTGCCCTATCCGGCGGTGGAAAGCATAAGTCCCGCCGACGGTGTGCGCGGCTACGACATCTCCCGCCCTGTGCACATCGCCTTCGCCGGCGCCATCGACCGTCAGGTCGCCGACACTTACGTAACCATCACCCCGACCGTCTCCGCCGACGATCTCTACTCCTATTGGGACGGAAACGTCCTCCGACTGGCGTGGGACAAGGAACCGCGCACCGAGTACTGCGTCGGCGTCGCCCCCGACCTCCCCGACCGCTACGGCAACACGCTGGAGACGGGGGTTGAAAGCTGCTTCACCACCGGCGACCTCCGCCCCGTCTTTGCGCCGGCCACCCCACTTTCGGCCATCACCCTGGACGCAGCGGAGCCGCCGGAAATCTACGTGCTCTCGCGTAACGTCGATCTGGCCTCCCTGACCCTGTTGCAGATGAACGAACGCGCCTTTATCGACAGCGGCTCCGTGGAGGGGACACAGCTGCGCTCCTGGGTGGAGTATTTCAGAAACGACCCTAACGTCACAGAGATATCCCCCGTGATGCTCACCCGGCGGGCGACCCCCCTCCCCACCGGTTACTACGGCCTCACCTGGGACGCAGGTGAGGAGCCTGGCTGGCGCACCGAGATGCGCATCGCCGTCGTAGACCGTCACGTGACCCTCAAGCTGGGCGCAACCGAGGCATTGGTCTGGGTGACGGAGCTGCGCAGCGGCGAGCCGGTGACCGCAACAGAGGTGCGTTTGCTCGACGAAACAGCGACGTTGATCGCCGCCGGCACCACCGACGCCGACGGCGTGGCCCGTATCCCCATCGAGCGTCGGAACTCACTCTGGGAGCGCGTCGCCGCCGTCGTAGGACAACCCGGCGCGCCCGGCTTCGGCATAACCCTCAACCAGTGGTTCGAGGGCGCCTCTCCCTGGAACTTTGACATTGCGGTGCAGTACGGAGACTTTGCCCCCTACCACGTCTACCTTTACTCCGACCGCCCCCTCTACCGCCCCGGCCAGATGATACACGTCCGTGGCATCCTGCGCGCCGTCAACGACGCCCGTTACACCCTCACCGATCCGGGACGCGAAGTGACGTTGAGCCTGCGGGATCCCCGGTGGAACGTCGTCTACACCACCACGACCTCTCTTTCGAATCTGGGTGGCTTTGCCGAATCCTTTTATCTCTCCCCGGAGGCTCCATTAGGCTCCTACGCCGTCATCGCCGAGCTGGAAGACGTACAGCGCACCTGGGAGCTGCCCCTCACTGTCGCCGCCTATCGCAAGCCCAAGTTCGAGGTCACCGTAACCCCGGAACGCGACGAGGTGTTGGACGGCGAAAACATCCGGGCCCTGGTGGAGACGGCCTACTTTTTCGGCAACCCGGTGAGAGACGCGCGGGTGCAGTGGGAGGTGCGGGCACATCCCACCACCTTCACCCCCCAGACACCAGGTCGCTGGCAATGGCAGACGCCACCCCGGCAAGACTATAGGTACAAAGAGCCCCTCGCCGAAGGTGAGGGTGTCACCGATGCCGGGGGCCACTTCCTCATCGAGCTGCCCGCCGACCTCTCCGCCGCGATGAAGGACGAAACACCCCTGGACGGTCCCCAGAGGTGGACGTTGGAGGCCACGGTGACCGACGAGAGCGGCTTCCCTGTCAGCGCACGGGCTGCCGTGAACGTGCATCCGGCGCGCTTCTACCTGGGATTGCGCCCTCGCAACTGGGTGGTGCTCGCCGGCGAGAAGACGACGGTGGACGTGGCAGCCCTGGACTGGGCTGCGGACCCCGTCAGCGATCAGGAGGTAGAGATCACGCTGGCGGAGCGAACCTGGTATCAGATCCCCGCATCCAAACCCTTTGCCGAGACCACATGGGCCTACACCGACACCGTGGTCTCCACGCTGCGCGTGACAACAGGAGACGACGGTCGAGCCGAAGCCGTGGTCACGCCACCCACCGCCAGCCCCTACGTCGTCAAGGCCACGGCGGTTGACGCCGAAGGCAACCCGGTGCGTTCGGAGACCTCGCTTTGGGTCAGCGGTCCGGAGGGACAGGCCTGGCGCATACCCGAGGGCACCGTCACGCCGGTGGCCAACGCCGAGCGCTACCGCCCCGGCGACACGGCTTCCATTTTCGTGCCCACACCCTTCGACGGCCCCTTCCAGATGTTAATGACGGTGGAGCGCGGCGGCGTCTTGGAAGCGCAACGCCTCGTTATCGAGGAGGCCAATCCCGTCGTGGAACTGCCCATCGAAAGCAGCTACGCACCCAACGTCTACGTCTCCTTCGTCATCGTGAAAGGCATCACGCCGGACGAGGAGACAGAGGGAGGCGCCGCGCCCGACGTGCGCCTCGGCCTGGTGAAACTACCGGTGGAACCGGTAGCACAGACGCTCACCGTGACGCTGACCGCCGACCGCACCACGACCTACACGCCCGGCGACGAGGTCGAGCTGACGGTGCGCACCATCGATAGCGAAGGCCGCACCGTGGACGCCGAGGTGGGGTTGGCCGTGGTGGACAAGGCCGCGCTGAACCTCATGCCACCCAACGCCCCCTCCATAGAGAAGAGCTTCTACGGTGAACAACCCCTGGGCGTGATGACCGGCAACTCCTTGTTGGTGCTCTTCAACAGAATTTCGGCCGACCTGGAAGCGCTCAACGAGCAAGCCGACAGGCTGGCCGAGGAGCTCTCCATGGGTGGGATCGGGGGCGGAGGTGGAGGCGCGGCCCCGGCCGAGACGGAGATCCGCCAGGAGTTCCCCGACACAGCACTCTGGAAGACGCAAATCCGCACCGGGCCCTCCGGTGAGGCGCAGGTGAGCTTTGAGCTGCCGGATTCTCTGACCACCTGGGTGGCCGACGCGCGGGCGGTCACCGCCGACACCAGGGTTGGGCAAGCGCAGACAGAGCTGGTGGTCAGCAAGCCGCTGCTGGTGCAGCCCGTCACGCCGCGCTTCTTCGTGGCGGGTGACCGCCTGCAGCTGGCCGCCGTGGTGCACAACACGACAGAGCAGGCTCTCGACGTCACCACGCGCCTGGACGCCTCGGGCCTCTCGGTGACAGATGAGCCCGAGAAACAGATAAACGTGCCCGCGGGCGGTCGGACCCGCGTAGCCTGGAACGTGGAGGTGCCGACGCGAGGCAGCGACACAGCCCTGCTCACCTTCTCCGCCGAGGGTGGCGGGTACGCCGACGCAACGCGCCCCACCCTGGGTCGCCCGCCGGATCAGACATTACCCATCTACCGCTACGAAAGCCCCGACGTGATGGGCACCGCCGGCGTGCTGAGCGAAGCCGGCAGTCGTCTGGAAGCCATCGCTCTGCCGCCGGAGTCCGGCGCGGAGACCGCGCTCACCGTTCAGGTGCAACCCTCGCTGGCGGCCGGCCTGCTCGACGCTCTCACCTACCTGGAGACGGCCGGCTATCATTCCACGGAGCAGATTGTGAGCCGTTTCTTGCCTAACCTGCTCACCTATCGAACACTGCAGGATCTGGAGATCGAGACGCCAGAGCTGAAAGAGGAGCTTGACCTGCTGGTGCGCGACGCACTGGACCGTCTCTACGGTCGGCAGCACGAGGACGGCGGGTGGGGCTGGTGGTCGAATCGCAGCCATCTGCAAGTGACGGCCTACGTCACCCTGGGGCTGCTGGAAGCGCAGCGGGCCGGGTTCACCGTGCGAACCGACGCCTTGCATCAGAGCCTCGACTACCTGACGAACGCGTTGACGGTGGAGGTCCAGGCATCCCCGCACAACTGGACCCGTTCCCACGCCATGGCGTTTTACGTCCTCAGTCTGGCGGGCGAGCCGTGGCCCGATGAGGCAGCAGGTCTGCTTTACGCAGCACGCGACGAGCTGGGCACCACCGGGCAGGCGTTCCTGGCGCTGGGGCTGGGCACCGTCGATCCCGCCGACCGGCGCGTCACGACGCTGTTGAATGAGTTGCGGGATGCAGCCGAAATCACGGCGACAGGCGTTCAGTGGCATGACACCCACACCTCCTCCTGGTCGACGGACGTGCGGGCTACCGCCGTGGTGCTGGAGGCCCTGGTACGACTGGCGCCGGAGGACGGGCTGGCGAAGGAAGCGGTGCGCTGGTTGATGACAGCGCGCCGCGCCGACCGCTGGACAACCACGCAGGAGGTCGCCTGGACCCTCATCGCGCTGACGGATTACATGGCGATGACGGGCGAGATCCAGGCCGAGTACGAATGGGGGGTGGCGCTCAACGGTCTGGAAAAGGCGACCGGCGTCGCCTCCCCGGCGACCCTGGCGAAGTCTGTAGAGCTGCGCTTCGAGCAGGCCGACGATCCCGCCGAAGGGCTGGCCCAGGAGCGTACCAACGCTCTGGAAATCGCCCGAGGCGAGGGGGAAGGACGGCTCTACTACAGTGCGCACCTTTCCCTCTACCGACCGGTGGAGGATTTGGAGGCCGAAAGCCGTGGTTTGACCGTGGAGCGAGCCTACTGCACCGTCACCGAAGAAACCACCCGACCACAGCCCTGCGAGCCACCGGAGACCGTGACCCCGGGCGATCTGGTGGAGGTGCGCCTGACGCTGACAGTGCCGGAGCCGCGTCATTTTGTGGTGCTGGAAGATGTCTATCCGGCGGGCATGGAGCCGGTGGACCCCACATTACTCACCGAGCAGCAGGATCTGCCGGAGCCCGGGCCGGTGCCGGCGTCAAGATCGCAGTGGGACTGGTGGTGGGACCCCTTCGAACACCGCGAGCTGCGGGACGAGCGGGCGGTGTTCTTCGCCCAAACCCTCTCCCCCGGCGTCTACCAGGTGCGTTACCTGCTGCGGGCCACCTTGCCCGGCGAATATCGCGTCTTGCCGGCGACGGCTTCAGAGACATACTTCCCCGAGGTCTGGGGACGGACGGACGGAGACGTTCTGCGCATCCAACCGTAAGCGCCGACTCTCACGCGCCCTCCGAGGCGTTTCGGCGTCTCGGAAGGTGCACCTTGCATTACTTTCCCTGATTTGCTAAAATGGGGTTGAGGTCGTCGGTCGAACAACGGTTCAGCCATTACACAGGTGGGAGCGGCATGCCAAAGACCAAAACCAAGGTGAAAGAGCCCGAGGCGACGGAAAAAGCACCCTCGGCAGTCGAAATCGTGGACCTGGATTCGCCCCATCTTTTTATCAACCGCGAGCTAAGCTGGTTGAAGTTCAACGAGCGGGTGCTGGAGGAGGCGCTTGACCCGCGCCACCCGCTGTTGGAGCGGGTCAAGTTCCTTTCCATCTTCTCCAACAATCTGGACGAGTTCTTCATGGTGCGCGTCTCCGGCTTGCGCAAACAGCTCCTGGCGGGCATTCTGGAAACGCCACCCGACGGCATGACGCCCGCCGAACAGCTGGCCGCCATCCGCCGGGAGCTGAAACCCCAGCTGCGACGTCACACGGAGTGTTGGCAATACGACGTGCTTCCCAAGCTCAAACAGCAGGGGGTGGCAGTCCTGCACTACAGCGAGCTGAAGGGCAAGCAACAAAAGGCACTGCGCCGCTATTTCGCCCATGAGATCTTTCCCGCCCTCACCCCCCTGGCCTTCGATCCCGCGCATCCCTTCCCTCACATCTCCAACCTGAGTCTAAACCTGGCTATCGTCATCGACGATCCCTTGAAGGGCGAACGCTTCGCCCGCCTGAAGGTGCCTTCTCTCTTCCCCCGCTTCCTCTCCATCCCCCAGGATGACGACGCCGATTCCTTCGAAAACCTGGGGCTCACCAACATCGTCTCCAACAACTTTGTATGGATCGAGGAAGTGATCGCGGCCAACCTGGATATGCTCTTCCCCGGCCTGGAGATCAAAGCCGTGTATCCCTTCCGGGTGACGCGGGACGCCGACCTGGAGATCGAGGAGGATGAAGCGGCCGACCTGCTCGCCGCTATCGAGGAGAGCGTCAGCCTGCGGGAGTTCGGCTCCGTCGTGCGGTTGGAGATCAGTGAAACCATGCCGCACAACGTGCGCGAAATCCTGATCGCCAACCTGGATCTGGCCCCCTACCAAGTCTACACGACCGACGGACCGCTGGGGATGAGTGACCTCATGGAGCTGCTGAAAGTCAAGCGCCCCGACCTCAAAGACCAGCATTTTATGCCCTCGGTGCCCCCGCAGCTGGCACGCTCCGTCAGCACCTTCTCCGCCATTCAGCGCGAGGACATCCTATTGTATCACCCCTACGACAGCTTCACGCCGGTGGTCGACTTTATCCGCGAGGCGGCCGAAGACCCCCACGTCATCGCTATCAAACAGACGCTCTACCGCGTGGGACAGAACTCACCCGTGGTGGATGCGCTTCTCAAGGCACGCGAGAACGGCAAGCAGGTCGCGGTGCTGGTGGAGCTCAAAGCCCGCTTTGACGAGGAAAACAACATCGTCTGGGCCAAAGCGCTGGAGCAGGCCGGCGTCCACGTGGTCTATGGCCTGGTCGGCCTGAAGACCCACGCCAAGATGTGCCTGGTGGTGCGTCGGGAAAGCAACGGCATCCGGCGCTACGTGCACATGAGCACCGGCAACTACAACGCGGTCACGGCCCGCATCTACACCGACCTGGGCTTCCTCACCTCGGACGAGGACATCGGGGCCGACGTTTCCGATCTGTTCAACGCCCTGACCGGTTACTCGCGACAGGATCGGTATCGTAAGCTGCTGGTGGCGCCGGGTCGCATGCGAGAACAGATTATCGCCCGCATCGAACGTGAGATCAAACGGCACGAGAAGCACGGGGACGGGTATCTGGCCTTCAAGATGAACCAGCTGGTGGACAAAGCCTGTATCCAGGCGCTGTACCGCGCTTCACAGGCAGGCGTCCGCGTGGACCTCTCCGTGCGTGGCATCTGCTGCCTGCGGCCCGGCGTGGTCGGGGTAAGCGAGCACATCGAGGTCACCTCCATCGTGGGCCGCTTTCTGGAGCATCCGCGCATCTATTACTTCCACAACGGCGGTGACGAGGAGCTCCTGATCGGCAGCGCGGACCTCATGCCCCGGAACCTGGACCGCCGCGTGGAGCTGCTCTTCCCGGTGGAAGACACCTCTTTGCGCGAACACATTCGGGAGCACATTCTTTTCAAGCACCTGGAGGACAATGTGCAGGCCCGTCGTTTGCTCTCCAGTGGGGAGTACGAGCGCGTCGCGCCGGCACCCGGGGAGCCGGAGCTCAACTCCCAGCTCTGGATGGTCGAGCACCGGGGTATTTGGCACAGTGAGGGCTGAGACCCACGTCTCGTCTGCAAGAAACCCCCAGGCCCTGTGTGCGGCGTCCCCTGGGGCAGACTTAGACTCCGTCGCAATCCCATCACGCTTCTGACACCCAGAGCATGAAAATCGCGTTGATCGGGGACGTACACGCCAACCTGCCGGCGCTGCTGGCAGGTATCACGCACGCCGAAAAGCAGGGCGTCGCGCACATTTGGCACATCGGTGACTTCCCCGGCTATGGCGCTTTTCCCAATGAGATCGTCCAGCAGCTGCGTCGCCGACAGGCTCTGAGCGTCATCGGCAACTACGACCGCAAAGTGCTCAAGTTCAAGCGCCGGGCGGAAACGTGGCGGCGGAAGAAACGCCCCGAGAAATTCCTCGCCTTCAAAAGGATGAGGTTGCATAGATGTCGCGGAGCGGCGGAACTTTTGACGCACTCCCGACGTCTTAAAGGCTGGCTGCGTGCTACATTTCAACCGTCAAATCTGGAGAACACACAAAAAGGAGGTATTCCATGTTGAAAACACCTCGGTATTCGCTGCTGCGGTTTGGCCTGCTCGTTCTCTTACCGGCGTTGCTGTTGGGCAGCGGCTTATCGCCGGAAACCTCGTTATCCGCGTCCGAAGGTCCCCTGGACGAATACGCCGAACCCTATCGGTTTACGCTATCCCTGCCGTCTGCTCCTGACAAAACGGTCACCCCGGCGACCCACCTCACCTCGAACCTGAGCGGCTGGAAGCTGGTCGAGACCGAGGACTTCCCCATCAACGATCTGGGTGATTGGAGTTCCGTCAGCTACAGCGCCACGCCCGCCGACACCTGGGGCGTTGGGCTCATCAGCGAAGGCAACCGGGGCGCCTGGGTGCGCGGCGGTGCCGTGTGGGCCGATCTCAGTTCCAGCACCATCTACACCTACACACCCAACATGGACACCTGGCTGGTCTACGGGCCCCTCGAGGACAGCGAGAAAATCTGGGACCTGCGCTTGACATTCGACTACTTTATCTCGCTGGGCGAGGGGGATTTCTTCTACGCCGGCTATTCCACCGACGGCGTCAACTTCGAGGGGCTGCGCATCCACAGCCTGAAAATGAACCCCAACATGTGGGGCGGCGCCCGTTTGGACTGGGCGGTCAACCGGGGGAACGAACAACTCTGGGTGGCCTTCGGTTTCACCAGCAACGAGGACGACAACGTTGATCAGGGCGTGTGGTTGGATCACCTGGAGCTGTGGGCCAACTACGGCGGCACGGTCTACTTGCCCATCGTCGCCAATAAGTGGTCCACCACCCCCGAGGTCCAGGGCTTCTACGATGACTTCTCCGATCCCGAAAGCGGCTGGCGTGATCAGCTCTACGACCACGCCGACGGGGTGGATTTGATGCGCGTAGGCTACGTCGACGGCACCTACCGCATGAAAATCCTTCTGAATTACGACGGACGTAACAACCGCCTGATGGGTTTGACCAAGGCGCCCTACGCGGAAGCGCATACCAACTACGACGTTCAAGTCAACCACAGCTTCGTACAAGCCTCCGATCAAGTGGTGGCGCCAGAGTTTGGCAAAGCGGGCCTGATCTTCGGCGCCAACGATGCTTTCTCCACCATCTACACCTTTGAATGGAACTACGAAGGCAACTGCGCCGTCTACAAGTACACCAACGTGGATTACCCCGTCACGATATACGAAGACTCCGACCTGCAATCGCACATCCTCATGGATTGGCGAAGTTGCGACGCCTTTAAGCTCGAAGGAGGGTACAATGCCAACAACCACCTGCTGGTCGAGGTGCGGGACAACAAAGCGACCATCTACGTGATGGACGGCGACACCAAGGTGAAAGTCAAAGAATTCACCGACGACGCCCTGCGAAATCATCGACGGGTGGGCCTGGACACCGGTTCCTGGGACCTTACCCCTGTCGAATCCCGCTTCGACAACTTCTGGATCGAGCCGGTGGAGTGATCCTGTAGCAGGCGACACCCGGGCTCTCCGAGGTCAATTGACCTCGGAGAGCCTCATCTTTTAGTTTTAAATGCAGCTCGTAGTCAGGCACGGAAGGCAGTGAGGTGCCGTTTTAACGCCACTCTCACATTGAGAAGATACAAATCTGTGCTATGATAAGGTATCCACTGGTCGAGGGGGGGCACGTCCTTGAGGTGCGTTTGAGCGTCCGGCTTTCAAGGGGCTGTCTCTCGATGCCCATCCCTCTCAAGCGGCTATCGACGATGAAGATGCACGAAAGCGACTGAAGGAGAGAAAAGATGTTGGTACGACACCGCATGACCCCCAAACCCATTACCATTACCCCGGAGACACCCGTTGCCGAGGCGCTCAGCTTTATGCGCCAGAATCAGGTGCGCCGTCTGCCCATCGTCAACAAACACGGCAAGATGATCGGCATCGTCGCCGAGAAAGACCTGCTCTACGCTTCGCCCTCCCCCGCCACCAGCCTCAGCGTCTACGAGGTGGGCTATCTGCTCGCCAAGCTCAAAGTCCGCGAGATCATGACCAAAGATCCGATCACCGTCGACGCCGACGCTCCCCTGGAGGAGGCTGCGCGTATCATGATCGATCGCCAGGTCAGCGGCCTGCCCGTCATGGAGGGAGAGGAGCTGGTCGGCATCATCACAGAGACAGATATCTTCAAGACGGTGCTGGAGATGTTGGGCGCCCGCGAGGAAGGCATCCGCCTGACCCTCCGGGTAAAGAACGAGAAAGGCGCCTTCGCCAAAATTGCCGGCAGTCTCGCTGCGGTGGGCGCAGATATCATCACCCTGGGAACTTTCTACGGAGAAGATCGCTCCACCGGCCTCGTGATCCTCAAGATCCGTGGCGTTGACGAGACCACAGCACGTCGTGCCATGAAGGACATCGAGGTTCAGATCGAAGACCTCCGCTAACCCTTTCCCTTTGCCATGCGTCTCGCTTTAATCTCCGACACCCACGATCACTTCGAGCACCTCGAGTCCGTGGTCGCCTACTTGCAGGCGAGCGGCATCGAGGTCGTTTTACACGCCGGCGACCTCACCTCCCCACACACGTTGGAGATGTTACGGGATTTCAACTTGTGGATCGCTCAAGGCAACATGGATCGCGCCGAGGCCCTCATCGAGACCGCCACAGACCTCTTTGGTGCCGGACGCTTCGCCCCCTTTCACGACCTCCTCTTCGACGATCACCCCATCGCCCTGCTCCACGGTCACGACCGCCAGATGTTGCAAGGCGTGAGCTACGCGCAACATTACGACTACGTTGTGTGCGGGCACACGCACGTGCCGGAGGACCAACAGATACAAGGCACGCGCCGCCTCAATCCCGGGGCCGTCGGAAATCCACCGTGGCGCTCCAGCACCTTTGCCATCCTTGACCTGGACAGCGGTGAACTGACGACCCTTTCCATCTGAGGGCCGAAAAGCCGAAGGCAGAAAACGCGGACGGGGGCTCGCCGGCGGCTTGAACTTGCATTACCCCCGTTGTTCTCTATAATGAAGTCACTGAATAAATCCGGCTAAGACCTCCGACTCTCATCCCATCGGAGCCGCGTCGGAGCGGGCTGTGTGCACACAGGAGGTTGAACAATGCACTTCGAAGAAAGCAAACAAGTGCTGAGAAACTCGCACCTCTTCCAAGATCTACACGACACGCACCTTGACCTGGTGCTGATGACCTGTGAGGAGCTCAACTATCAGAGCGGTGAGATCATCTTCCATCAAGACGATCCCGGCGACGCCCTGTACATCATCGCCCGGGGAGAAGTGGAGATCATTCTGGAAACCGAAGATGAAGAGAAGCCCATGGAACTGGCAGTGCTGAAAGAACACGATACCTTTGGCGAGGCCGTCCTCATCGAAGAAGGTGCACGCAGCGCCACCGCCCGCTGTCGCACCAACGTCTCACTGGTGCGTTTGCCTCGCAAGCGTCTCCTCCAGACGGTTGAAGACTACCCCGAAATCGGCTTCTACATCATGCGCCGCATGGCAGCCGATCTGATGGAAAAACTACGCACCGCCAACCTCAACATCCGGCGCGTGGCCGGCCAGCAATCTATGAACTTTTCTCATGCCGTTGCGTAAAAGACCGAAGGAACGCCGGCGGCTAACCCACACGGAGCCTAAACCCCCATGAACGCACCCATCGTACGGATCGAAAACCTGCACAAAACCTACGGCGACCTTGAAGTTCTCAAAGGCGTCAGCCTGGAAGTCGATAAAGGCGAAGTCCTGGTCATCATCGGCCCCAGCGGCACAGGGAAAAGCACCCTTCTGCGCTGCATCAACCTGCTCACCTACCCCGACCAGGGACGCATCTGGGTTGACGGCGTTGAGGTCACCCATCCCGAGACCGACATCAACAAAGTCCGCGCCCAGGTGGGCATGGTCTTCCAGGACTTCAACCTCTTCGCCCACATGACGGCCCTGGACAACGTGATGATCGGCCCGGTCCAAGTCAAAAAGATGCCCAAGGCACAGGTGCGGGACCTGGCGCTGTTCGAACTGGAGCGGGTAGGGTTGGCCGACAAAGCCGACGCCTATCCCGGCCAACTCTCGGGCGGCCAGAAACAGCGCGTCGCCATCGCCCGCGCGCTGGCCATGAACCCCAAAGTCATGCTCTTCGACGAGCCCACCTCGGCCTTGGATCCTGAGCTCATTGGAGAAGTGCTGGAAGTGATGAAAAAACTGGCCCGCGAGCACATGACCATGCTCGTTGTCACCCATGAGATGGGCTTTGCCAAAGAGGTCTCCAACCGCATCATCTTCATGGAAAAAGGCAAAATCGTCGAAGAAGGCCCGCCCCAACAGCTCTTCTACAACCCCCAACACCGGCGCACCGGCGAGTTCCTGGGTAAAATCACCAAACTCTATGGCGAGGAACAACCGACATGACCTGGCTCGTCAACTTCTGGGAGATGATCTGGCCGGAACTGGGACGCGGCCTGCTTATCACCCTTCGCCTCAGCGGTGGCGCCCTGCTCATCGGCCTGGGCGTAGGCTTCCCCACCGCCCTGGCGCGGGTCTACGGCTCTCGCTGGCTTCAACGCCTGGCCACCGCCTACGTGGACATCTTCCGGGGCACCCCCCTGCTGGTGCAGCTCTTCTTCATCTACTACGGCCTGGCGGACCCCAACGTCAGCGACCTTCTCGCCAAGGTGGGACTCCCGCCTGATTTGCTGGTCCTGGACGCCATGACGGCGGCCTACATAACGTTGGGCCTCAACAGCGGCGCCTATCAGGCCGAGTACTTTCGAGGCGCTTTGCAGGCCGTAGAGCGTGGACAGATGCTGGCGGCCCGTGCTCTGGGCCTCACCCGACTTCAGGCTATCCTCCACATCGTCATGCCTCAGGCGCTGCGTCTCGTTATCGCCCCCTGGTCTAACGAGGCCGCCTACATGGTCAAATACACCTCCGTCGTCTACATCATCGCCGTCCAGGACTTCTTCGGTGAAGCCCGACGCATCATGAGCGCCCACTACAACCAGATGGTGATGTTACCCTTCGTGGGCCTGGTCTACCTGCTCCTGGTGCTCCTCATCACCTGGAGCATGGGCAAAATCGAGCGCTACTTCCACATCCCCGGCCTGCAGATCGAATCCAAGCGCACCTGACTCGCGCCCCCCCTTCCGCTGTGACGTCTCCCGGTCAGGCCGATACCCACCAGGATCACCACAAGAGGAATGGCGGGTAGATAGAATCGCTCATAGGCGATGGGGCCGGGTAACAGCAACACGTAGCCCACGCTTCCCACCAGGAAGTCTGCCCCACCGCGCCCACGGCGACGGAGCCATCGCCATCCCCGCAGGCCCGCCCCCCAAAGCGTGAGCCGGGCTGAAAACAGCCCCCACCAGAGCAGCGCTGCCTCCCCCGGCGGGCGCACAACGCGCTCCAACCAGAGCGCATGCAGCGCGTCGCCCACCGCCCCGATGCGCAGCGACGCCCCCATCCGCCGCCACACATCCGCCACCACCCCCGTCGTCTCCCACCCGCGCCCGGTGAGCGCCGGATACCAGGTACGGTGCCCCGGATCCAGAAGCGAACGCGCCACGCCGCGCAGATGCGCCGTCAGCGCCGCCTGACCATGCGTCCACAGCACTTCACGGGCCACCTGCGCCACCTCGCGATGCCGCCGGCGCTCTTCTGCACAGACCGTCTCCGTTCCAGCGCGCCGCTCCCAGCCGTAGCGCTGCGCCGCCTCAACGACCAACTCCCCATACAACACCTCCCACGACGCCGTCCACGGTTCCACCTCCAGGTCCCGCGCCTCGGCCAACGCCGCTACCGCGCTGACCCGCGCCGCGTTCTCCTCGAAAGCCGTGGAGAGCGTGACGCGCCCCAGGAGCGCGTAGTTGCGCGTCAACCAGGGAAACACCACCATGAGCAAGCCCAGAGCGAAAAGCAGCGCACGAGAAACATGAGACATGAAGCGCCTACAAAGCGTGGAGCGCGCTGGCCAGACGGCGAGCGAGAGGCCGGCGCCCAACGCCAGATACTGGACGTTGGGCTTGGTCAACGCCGCCAGCCCCCACAGCACACCCGCCGCCAGGACGGTACCGTTCCGCGCCGACCGCAGCCCTCGGACCGTGACCCAGAGCGCCGTCGTGAACAGCGGCAGCAACAACGTCTCGGCGTAGAGCACCCCCGTGTAACGCTGCGTCGTTCCGTTGAGCGCGTAGAGCAACCCGGCCAGCGCCCCGGCCCGTCGCCCCGCCACCTCGCCTCCCAGCCGCAGCACCCAGGCCGTCGTCACTACTTCCAGAAGCACCTGGATCGGCACCACCCGCGCCGGATCGAGTCCCAGAACGCTGTAGATGGCGGCCAGGAAGAGCGGATAGAGCGGAGTGCGCACCGTGGTAGGGCAAAAGGACGGCTCCCACCTCATGGAGAATCCGCGTCCTGCCAACCAGTTGCGGGCCAAAAGATGATACCCCTCGGCGTCCACCGCACCGAGCGGATCCTGAGGAAAACGGGCCAACCACGCTGTCCGCACCAACGCCGTCAGCAGCAGAAGCAGCGGAGGGAGGAGGCGAGCGTGGTGCGACCTCTTCATCCCCTGGCCCCGCCGTTCAGCGATTGCGCAGCGCGATCAGGCGGATGCCCTCCAACGTCAACCAGGGGTCGACAGCCGTGAAACGGTCGGTCAGCGGGGCGATGACGCGGGAGAGACCACCGGTGGCGAAGACAGGCGTCGAGAAACCCAACGCCCCGTGCAGACGGTCGATCAACCCTTCCACCAGCCCCACGTATCCTAACACCACGCCCGCCTGGATAGCGGTGACGGTGTTGGTGCCGATGGGACCGGGCGGCGCCGCCAACTCAACCTGCGGCAACTGCGCCGTCCCTCCGGCCAACGCCGAGGCCACCAGGTTCAGCCCTGGGGCGATGGCGACGCCCAAAAAGGTCGGCGCATCCGAAACCACCGTGAACGTCGAGGCCGTGCCGAAATCCACGGCGATGCACGCGCCGCCACAGCGAGCGTGGGCCGCCACCGCATTGGCGATGAGGTCAGCTCCCACCTCGGCGGGATCGTCCACAGCGAAGGCCAACCCTGTCGCCGTCTCGTGATTGAGAATCAACGGCGCGACGCCGGTCTGCGCGGCCAACATCTCCCCAAAACCGCCGGTGAGCGGAGGAACCACACTACTGAGAGCCACCTGCTCAAAGCACCCGACGTCCAGTCCCGCCTCCCTCAGAAAGGCGAGAAAAAGCACCACGTACTCGTCGGGCATCTTATCGCGCACCGTGCGCACGCGCCAGTGATGGCACCAGCGCTCCCCATCGTGAACACCGAAGACGATGTTGGAGTTACCGATATCGACAGCCAATAACATCATCACACCTCTGAACACATCGGCGTACCGTCTTGCTCATCGTAAATCGGCCCCTTCCCTGCTTTGTCGCTTCGCGCTGGCCGACATCTGCACGCTTGACGACAAGCCTTCCGCTCGTCGTCGGCGACGCAGCGTCAGCGGAGTCGCGTTTGGGAAAGCAGCCCCATAGGTCCGCCTTTAGGTGGCGTGGCGTCAGAGAGCACCCGAACGGGGTATACCTGAACGTGATGCTCAAATGCCGTCAGGCGGAATGTCGCCTGGACGCGACGCCGCGACGTTCATCTGGCACACAACACAGAACCAAGACACTCCCTGCGAGCAGGGTTACGGGTTAAACCGATAGCGCCCCTCTTCGAATTCCTCGGCGGGGACGTCCAGGGGGACCATCTGGAACCAACTGTTACCGGGCTTCAGCGGCAGCGGATACCCATTGCCGTCCCAGAAGGTGAGCATGTGATCGCGAGCCTCACGTTTCCAGTAGGCCTGCAACATCTTGCCGTCGCGGAAGATCAACGCCGGCCCGCTGCCCCAGACCTGGATCTGAATGGAGCGTTTCCAGTTGCTCTGATCACCGATCATCTCCTCCCAGATCTCCGATTCCACGTGGTTGGCGAAGACCAGCACGACATTGGCCGCCGTCAGCTGTTCACCGGTGAGGTAGTCGGTGTGCACGGCGCCGGCGGTCTGACGCGCCCAGCGCCCTGTTTCCGCGTCGTACGTCCACTGAGCAGTGCAGACGGTGGGTAGATAGTTGACTTCCACGTAGCCGACGTCATCCACTACCGCGCCCTCCGGCAGCGTCTCACTGAAGGCCATCAGCTTGGGAAACTCCGGTCGCTCGTCGATGCCGCGCTCCTGAGCCAGATCCCGTAGCGCCATGGGATCAGCGAAAAGGGTATGCTCAAAGGCCAGGCCCTCACGGGGCACGCGATAGAAATACGGCTGCCCCACACCGAAGTCCGGCGTGGCCACCTGATCGGGGAAGAGGTCGGACTGACGGAAGCGCTCTTTGACGCCGCCGCTCATACCGGAGAAAGCAAAGAGGCTATGATACATCGCCGGAATCTCCAGGTCGATGAGGCGTCCGCTGCGCACCGAGCCTACCCGCTCCGGGTACGTCCCATAGAAGACGGCGGTGAAGCGTGTGATGCCGCCCTCAGCGTAATGCTCGTAAACGATATCCGCTAACGCCAGGCCGGATTGGGGACGGACTTCCGGTGAGTTGGAGACCTTGATCGCCAGCGGCGCGTGATCCAGCATAGACGCATCCTCAACCTTCAGCCCGGTCAGCGGGTTGACATCCGGCGGGTACGGCGTGACCTCGACGATTTCCGGCGTCGGCGTCGGTGTCGGTGGGACCGACGTTGCGGTGGCGGTGGGCGTGGGAGGAATGGGCGTCGCCGAGGGTTCCGGCGTGCGAGTGGGCGTGGGGGTCGCAGCCGGCGTCGCGGCGCTACAGCCGCTGATCAGCCACATGGTTAACACCACCAACGTGAACAAAGATTTTGGTCTGGGCATAGGACTTTCTCCTCAGGATAGTTGAGTAGTCAATGAGTCAGATAGTCACCATCTTGTTTATAGAAGATGCACAAACGGCCTTCTTTCCAAACCGCCGAATCCGTTAAGATTGACTCACCTGAAAAAAGGTGGATAGTCGGCCACCCCCTATATCCGGTGGTTTTGACGCGAATTCTCCTACTTGAAATTACGGTATAAGGTGCAACGCACCTGCGATTACCCGATCATGTTGGCTAAAAGCCTATCCTAGCGTGCACGAAATGGCTATTTTCAAACATTCGAAGGTGCGTCGCACCTGGCCACAGTCTAATACCGCAATTTAAGTCTCCTACAGATGGGGGTAAGTTTTGGAGAAATCCGATTTTCAGGTGCTATTTCAAGTGAAATCAAGACTGCTCCTCAACCGGATGGTACTGGATAATGGAGCGCAACCGTTCAGGGATGGGCCGGCGTTTAGGCAGCTCGACGAGACCAAAGGGCGTCACCAGCGGCCCCCGGATATCCAGGTCGTGGAAGAACATAACCAGCCGCGTCGTTTCGTGCTCCTCCAGCGGACGCTGAAAACGGTCGCCGATCATCAGATCGCCCTGCGGATTGAGGTAGCGCACGTCGTCGGCGGCCTCCCACCGATCCGGTGGCGCTTCTGGATCCGGCTTGAGAAAGCCCTCCGGGTCGAAGCTGGCGTAACGCGCGTTGACCCGCATCTCGACCATGGAGAGGCCTTTGTGCTCGGGCACGTGATAGACCCCGATGACTTCAACCTGCTTTTTCTCGTTCATGGTCTCGCTCCTAACACGTAGTTTAACACCAGCGCGTCGGTGAGCAACTCCACGGGCGCGCGGTCGTCGGTGAAGATCGGACGACCCGGCGCGATCTCCACCAGGTTAGCGAGGGCCCGCCCGGCGACGGCGCGCAGGTGCGGTTCCTCGAGGTGCACGAGGTTCGCCTCCAGATGCCCTGCCCTGGTGGGCTGCGCGGTCGCCACCACGATGGCGTTGAAGGTCTCAGGCACGGCGACGACGTGCGTCGAGGGAAAGACCTGCTCCAGCGTCGCCACCATGGCCGCGACCAACCGCCAGTCCTCCGGCGTGTGCCCTACGTTGATGGCGACGACGCCCTCCGCCGTCAGGTGGGCAGCGATCTCCTGGAAAAACTCGACGGTGGTCAGGTGCCAGGGGATGTAAGGCAAGCGGTAGGCGTCCACGGCCACCACGTCGTAGGACCCTTCGGTGCACTGCAGGAAGGCGCGTCCGTCGGCAGCGTAGACGTTCAAATTGGGCTGGGTCATCTCGAAGTACTCACGCCCGACCTCGATAATCGCCGGGTCGATCTCCACCCCGTCGATGGGAATGGGGCCATAGATTTCGGTGTACTGATCGGGGATCGTCCCCGCGGCCAAACCGATGACCAGCAACGAGTCCACGTCCTGGGGGCGATAAGGCGGTGGGTTGAAATAGGGCGCGATGAGGAAGTAGTCCCACGTTCCGCCGGTCAGCACGCCGTCGGGAACGTAGACAGAGTGCACACCCTGGCCCTCGTTCAACAGCAGGAAGCGCGCCCCGCGCTCGTTTTCCACCACCTGGATCAGGTTATGCGCGGACTCCTCCTCGTGGATCAAGCCGGGGCGCGGCTTGATGGCGCCGGGCTTCAGCAGCAGCAGGCCCACCAGCAGCGGGAGCGTCCAGATCAGCAGCCAGAAGCGCCGCCGGTCGGCCCGCCACAGCCCCCAGACGCCCGTCGCAGCGGCGACCATGGCCAGCAGCAGGAACGTGCGTCGCGTGCCGATCAAGGGAACGAGGACAAGGTTAGGCAGAAAGGTCCCCAGGAAACTGCCGGCGGTGGAAATGGCGTAGACGCGCCCGGCGGTGACGCCGGAGGTGTGGAGGTCGCGCATGCCCAGGCGGATAACGAAGGGGGAGACGCAGGCCAGCAGCGTCACCGGCACGGCGAAGAGGATCAACACGGCGATGAAGGGGCCGACGACTTGCCCCGCGTTCCACTGCAACATGCCCCGCGCGGCTAAACGCAGCGCCGGCTGGGCAACGAAGGGGATCACGCCGATAGCCAACCCCGCGCCCACCAGCAACGTGTAGAGCGTAGCCCGGCGCGGCGAGCGGTCGGCCCACCGTCCGCCGACGACGTAGCCCACCGAAAGGTAGAGCAGAATCAGGCCAATGATAGCCGACCAGACCAGCTCTGAGGTGCCAAAGGCCGGCGCGAGCAGGCGAGCGGCCGCCAGCTCCAGGGCCAGGGAGACCAGCCCCCCCACGAAAGCGGCGACGTACAGTCTCGCAGGTAGAATCTCTCGGTTCATCCGGGCTCCTTCTCACCTTCGGAGGTGACGGCGTAGGCGGGCTGCTCCTCTTTGCGATAGCGAAAAGCAGCACCGTAGCGGTGCATAATCCGGCGTTGCTCCGCCGCATCGTACTTCCGCAAACGAAAACGCAGCGTCTCGACGACGTCCTGGATAGCCTCATCGACCTCGGCGCGCAGTTGGACGAGCCGCGCCTGTGCGGCGTCATACGCACGCTCGGCGGCGGCGACGGCGGCGGCGCGTCGGTAGACCTCGTCGAGTCGGAGGCGCACCTCCTCGGCACTGGGATTGACCATGGGCGCATAACCGACCGCCGTGGCCTCAACATCCCCCTGCACCACCTGGGCAGCCGCGTCCAACCATCCCTCGTAGGTCGTAGGCTTGGGCACCCGCCCGCTGCTCGGCAGTCCGTAGGTCTTGAGCAAGGAAAGCGGTTGGGCTTCCCGGGCCACCCGACGCTTGAGCACCTCCCAGAAATCGCGGAGATAGAGCTCCATCTCGTCCAAAGCACGGTTGCGGGCCTCAATCCGCCGGGATCGCACCTCCTGTTGCGTCTTCAAAGCCTGCAACGCCCGCTCAAAGGCAGGGACGAGAGCGCGTACCTCGGCGCGCAGAAGGGGATGGAGATAAGGCTGTCCTCGCTGCCGGTCGTGAAAATCCGCCTTCAGCGTCTTGCGGAGGAAGCGCAGACGCTTCCCATCGCTGCGTGGAGCCCGGTAGTAAGGCATGGCTGCAGCCTCCCGGAGTTCAAAGCGCCTGGTCCGGGTCGAAGTCCGGGTGGGGCGCCCGCTCCCCCTCCCGGATCACGCGCAACATGGCCTCGTGAAGACGCCCGTTGCTGACGACGATCCGCCGCCCGTCCAGGGGACGGGGGTGCCCATCGAAATCGGTGGCCCGACCGCCGGCCTCCTCGACCAGCAAGATACCCGCCGCAACATCCCAGGGACTGAGCCCCGGTTCCCAGAAGCCGTCAAAGCGTCCACAGGCGACGTAGGCCAGGTCCAGAACAGCGGCGCCCGCGCGGCGCACGCCCAGGGAACGACGCAGGAAATGGTCGAGACGACGGACGTTGTTGTCCTCGGCGACCCGGCGGTCGTAGGGAAAGCCGGTCGCCAGGAAGGCATGGGCCAGACGGGAGATGGGGGAGACGCGGATAGGCGCACCGTTGAGCGTCACCCCGGCACCTTGCCGGGCGGCGAAAAGCTCGTCGCGCAGCGGATCGTAGATGACGCCGACCTGGGGCACGCCGTCGCGGAGCAACGCGATGGAGACGCCGATGTGCGGGAAGTGGTGGGCGAAGTTGTTGGTGCCATCCAAAGGATCGACGATCCAGATGGCTCCCGGGCTGTGCAGCGCATCCCCGCCTTCCTCTTCCGCCAGAATGTGATGGCGCGGGAAAGCAGCGTGCAGGCGCTTGACGATATGGGCCTCGGAAGCGCGGTCGGTTTCGGTGACCGGATTGACCTCGCCTTTGTAATCCACCTTGTGTGTCCTGCCGAACCCTTCACGGACGATCTCACCGGCTTCGTAAGCGATCTCCACGGCAATGTCCAGAATCTTCTCGATGTCGTTCATAACCCCATCATCTTCCTCTAAGTTGATCCCACCACCGCCGCCAGAAAGCCTGAGGCGTCGGCGTGGGAGTAGGTGTGTACGTGGGTGCGGGCGTTGGGGTAGCGGTCGCCGTTGGGAGCAGAGGAACGACAAGCGTTTCGCCGGGATACACCATCTTGGCTTCCTCCCGGGCCCAGGCCTCGACGTAGCCCTCGCTTTGCACGTAAGTCAATTGAGCCTCCAGCGTCGCATGCTCGTGGGCCTGCGCGGTGAGCATGGGCTGCAAGCGGGCCTCTTTTTCCCGCAGCGCCCGCTGCAAAGCCCAGGCCCGGGAAAAAGCAGCAAACAGCAGAACCCCTAAAACAATGAACAACCCCCAAAGCACCCAAGAGAGGTGCTTGATCTTGCGCCCGGTCTTCTGTTGGCTCATGCTTTCCCTCGCTCCCCCTGCGTCTGCCGGAACGTCTCATCGGCTGCGTTCACGCCAGCGTGTGAGCTGCTCCATCGGGTTGAGAGACAGCAACCCTCTATCCGAGAGCCGCTCTCAGCACCCTGGGCACCCTTCACCCGCGCAGCACAACCGACGCATATCAGTATAGCACGCTCCAGGGCCATTTCAACGTGGTAAACAAGAGGGCTCATCATTGGTGGGGCGATTCCCACTCACCCCGATTCCATGAGGCGCTACCTTTTCTATTATCTGGACCGAGGGAGCGTATCAATCTGCCGGGAAATCGTAAAATTCGTCCGCCAACCTCTTGACAACAGAGGGTAAGTTGACGTATAATTTACGTAAGCGCTTACGCTGAGTTTAACTTATGCGAGGTACCCGGGGATGTCTCCCAAGCAGAACGTGACCCTCAAATCCATCGCCGAGGCGGTCGGCGTTTCAACGGCCTCCGTCTCCCGAGCGCTCAACGATCAGCCCGGCGTCAGCGACGCCGTGCGACAACAGATTTTGGAGACCGCCCGGCGCATGGGCTACGTGCCGGATCTTTCGGCCCGGAGCCTGGCGGGTGCCAAGACCCACACCGTGGCGTTTGTCATTCCCAAGACAAACCTCTCCGCCGCAGCGGATCCCTTCTATCCGCTGATCATGGAAGGCGTGGAATCGCACCTTTCCGACTACGGCTATCACGTGCTGCTCACCACCCTGGACGAGGAAGCCCTGGATCACCCAGAACGCCTGCCGGTGCTCAACAGCAACCGTATCGACGGGCTGATCCTGGCCGGGCCTCAGATCCCGGCCTCCTTTATCCTGCGGGTGGTCGGCATGGGGTTCCCGGTGGTGCTGGTGGACAACGCGCTCTCCCAGACCTCTGTCAACTGCGTGCTCAGCGACGACGAAGGCGGCGCTTACACGGCGGCGCGCCATCTCCTGGAACACGGTCACCGGCGCATTCTCTATCTCTCGGGTCCCTCCGACTGGATCAGCAACCGCGAGCGGACGCGCGGCTACCGTCGAGCGATGCGCGAGTGGGAATGCGAGCCGCTCATCTTCTACGCTGAGGAAACCACCATTGAGAGCGGCAAAAGGCTCCTGCCGCAAGCTCTGGAACAGTGGCCCGACACCACGGCGGTCTGCGCTGCCAACGACTCCATGGCCATCGGGGCTATGCGCGCCGCCGCGTCGTTGGGCCGGCGCGTGCCACAGGACCTCTGCGTCGTAGGCTTCGACGACATCAGCTGGGCGCAGATGAGTGACCCGCCCCTGACAACGATCCACGTCTTCAAACGCCGGATAGGGGTGCTGGCCGCTCAACGCCTTCTGGAAACCATCAAATCTCCGGATCTCCCCCCCATCAAGACCCTGGTGGCGACGAAGTTGATCCAGCGTAAAACGTGCAGCGTGCTGGAAGAGAAGTAGAGGGTATCCAACCTATCCGGCAGGCGTACGAAGCCGCTGTTTGTGAAGTCGTAACGGCTCGATCCAGGTGGAAGGCGCCACGCCCGCGCCTGAGAAGGGATTTTTTTTCGCCGATGGTCAGAGTCATAAGGAGGTGAACCCGAAAAAAAGTTGCTACAGATACCAGGCGTTGGATGCATGGATGATTAAGGCTCTTAGAGGTTTTCAGGTGAAGGGTCCTGGACGGCTTAAAACTGCGCACGGCTTGCACGCCTAAACACGGCCAAAAACGATGTCATCTGTGAAAATCCGCGTTAATCTGCGGATGCTTCCATAGCTCGCATAGAAGCAGATCCAGGGCTTCACCTAATTCCCGATCAGAGTCATGATTAAATACATTCCAGGAGGATGGAGATGAACGCTAAACGTGTATGGTTTGTGTGGCTCTCGGCGCTGGTTGTGTTCAGCCTGCTGATCACCGGCTGCAATGGCGGCGGCGGCGCCGAGGTAGAGGAACCCGAAACGACGGAAGAGGAACCGGCAGAGAAGATCACCATCCGGCTGAGCACCTGGGCAGGCGTGGAGGAGGCGGCGGAGCTACAGGAAGTTCTCGACGAGATCAACGCCAGCTCCGACACCCTGACCATCGTCCACGAACCGGCACCCGACGACTACTACACCAAGATTCAGACGGCACTGGCGGGCGGCACCTCGGCGGATCTGTTCTGGCTTTCGCAGGAGTGGATCCGGGGCATGGCGGCGCAGGGCGCCCTGCTGGATATCACCGATTACCTTGAGGCCGATACCACCCATCCCGCTGCCGACCTCGACGACTACTTCGAGGACATCATCATGACCGCCATGTACGAAGGACGCTACTACGGCCTGCCCTGGATTGCACAGCCCGTCGTCCTTTATTACAATAAGGCGCTCTTCGACGAGGCCGGGATAGACTACCCCACCATGGATTGGACCTGGGATGACTTCAAGCAGGCGGCGGCCGAGATGACCCAAGACCTTGACGGTGACGGCCAAAACGACCAGTGGGGCTTCACCATGAACGGCTGGCCTCCACCGCAGATGTTCGTCTGGCAAGCCGGCGGCGACGTGATCTCTGAGGATCTCTCCAGCGTGCCCATCGACACGCCGGAGGCCATCAAAGGCTTCGAGTTCTACGCCGACATGATCTACGATGACGTCCACACGCCGCCCGAGGCGGTGATTCAAGAGCAAGGTTTCGGCGAGATGTTCAAGGCCGGCAAGATCGCCATGTTCATGGGCGGCGCTGCCGACGACCTGGACCGCGTCGAAGGGCTTGACGTGGGCGTCGTGGCCGTGCCCGCCGGGCCCGCGAGCCGCGCCACCTTTGCTTGGAACGCCTCCACCGTCATCGCGGCAGATACCAAGCACCCCGATGCCGCTTACGAGGCATTGGTGCTGCTAACCGAGGGCATCCATCACTGGAAGATCGTACCACCGCGCAAGTCGCTGGCGACCGCCGAGATGATCTCCGAGATCGAGCCGCGCAAGGCGGCCAGCGCCGAGGCCATCGCCGAGGCCGTCCCCTACATGCGCGCCTTCAACATCATTCCTCAGCATCAGGAGTGGGACAGCATCTTCTGGGGTCAGTTCATGGATCCCCTCTTCCATGGTGAGGGTACGGCTGCGGAGCTGGCGGCGGAGGTCAAGCCGGAGCTGGAGGCCTTGTTACCTTAACGAAGTATCCTCCGAGGCGAGGTCGGACCTCCGGCCTCGCCTCCCTTTGGAGCCGCCGACGCGCAACGGAGGCGACGACAGCAGCCTTCTCCGCGGCGGGCTTCAAAGGTCGGATAACCGAAAGGAGTGAAACGATGGATGTTTCCGCCTGGGAAAGCTACGTCTCCACGTTTTGGCGTTGGATCCTCGTCGGAGGCGGGATTATCCTTTTGATGCTGCTTTTGCAGAAGTTCCTGGTGCTGGTGGGCGTCAAGCGCGAGGCAGCGACGGGCTATTCCCTGGTTTTGCCCTGGATGTTGGGCTTTCTTATCTGGACCCTCTACCCTTTCGTACGCTCCTTCTACCTCAGTTTCACGGAATACAACATCTTCCAGCCACCGCAGTGGGTGGGCGTGCGCAACTACGTGAAAATGTTCACGGAGGACCCCCAGTTCTGGCGCTCCCTGCGTCTTACTTTACTCTATGCGCTCTTCAACGTGCCACTGGGCCTGGTGGGGTCTCTGGGCGTCGCCCTGCTCCTCAACCGCAACGTCAAAGGCATCGGCGTCTGGCGAACCATCTACTACCTGCCCGCCGTGCTGCCCGGCGCCGCCGTGGCCCTCCTCTGGCGCTGGATGTTTAGCCCGCGATCCGGTCTGATCAACTTTATCCTGCAACCCTTTTACAACCTGTTGAACATGGAGCCCCTGGCCTGGTTCACCAATCCTGACCTGGTGTTGCCCGCCTTCATCATCATGGGAATGTGGGGTGTCTTCGGCACCAACTCGGTGATCCTCTTAGCGGGTCTCAAGAACATCCCCCGCCAGCTCTACGAGGTCGCTGAGCTGGACGGGGCTAACGGCTGGCAGAAGTTTTGGCACGTGACCCTCCCCATGCTCAGCTCCACCATGTTCTACAATGTCGTCACCGGCATCATCGGCGCCCTGCAGATCTTCACGGTAGCGTTCTTCATCAGCATCCCCCAACGCGCCGGGACCTTCTTCAACGTCCGTATTTACGAAGAAGCCTTCTCCTTTCGCCACATGGGCTACGCTTCGGCCATGGCCTGGTTTCTGCTGGTGATTATTCTCCTCTTGACCCTGCTTGTCTTCCGCTCATCGGCGCTTTGGGTCTTCTACGCCGGTGAGAAGGCATAAAGGAGGCTCCATGGCGACGACAGAGATTCAGATGCACAAGCCTTTCCTGAGTCAGAAGATGCGCCAATCCCTGGGCAACGCCCTCACCTACGCGCTGCTGGCGCTTTGTTCTCTTTTAGTCCTCGTCCCCTTCGCCTTTATGCTCTCTACCTCTCTGAAGACCGAAGAGCAACTCTTCGACTGGCCCATCCGCTGGATCCCCAATCCTGTGGCCTGGGAGAACTACCCACAGGCCTTCCGCGAGCTCAGTTCTATCGCCCCCGGCCTGACCTTCTGGCGCATTCTGGGCAACACGCTCTTCATCACCATGCTGGCGATGACGGCGGAGCTCATCGCCGTGACCCTGGTAGCCTACGGTTTCGCCCGCTTCCGCTTCCCGGGCCGCGACACGCTCTTCATCGTGATGCTTTCGACCATGATGTTGCCGGGGATTATCACACTCATTCCCACCTTTCTCATCTGGCGCTGGTTGGGGCGCATCGACACCTACGACCCGCTGGTGATCCCCATCTGGTTTGGGGGCGGCGCCTGGGCCGTTTTCATGCTGCGGCAATTCTTCCTCACCGTTCCCCGGGAGATGGAAGAAGCCGCCATCATCGACGGGGCCAACACCTTCCAGATCTATTATCACATCATGTTGCCGCTGGTGAAACCGGCGCTGCTGGCCCTGGGTGTGATGATCTTCCAGGCCAACTGGAACAACTTCCAGGGACCGCTGATCTACCTGAACACGACCCAGAAGTTCCCCATGTCGGTCGCTCTCAAGTTTTTCCAGGAATCCCTCTCCAAGGAGGCGCCGAAGTGGCACTACATGATGGCGATGTCCACGGTGATGACCGCGCCCATTCTGACGCTCTACTTCATCGCGCAGGATTACTTCATCGAGGGCATCCAGGTGGGGGCGGTGAAAGGATAACTGTCCCATGCTGCGACCACGACGGCTTCTGGCGTCTCTCTGGCTCGGTGTTTTTCTCGCAGGGTGCGCGGACCTCGGCACGCCCGCTCTCCCCCCAGGTGCAAAGATGGCGCCCACCTCGGTGGCCACGCCCCTCCCCCGTCCCTCTCCCGTGACGGAGCCGTTGCGCGACGGGCTTGTCAATCTGGCCCACCTGCAGCGGCTGACGGAGGTCGTGAGGTGGGAGGAGGAACCGGTCGCACTGGTGCATATCTACTCCGAGCACCCCAACTACAATTGGGTCGATGCGCCGGGAGAGGGCATCGCCGCTGTGGACGACGTGGCCCGCGCCGCCCTGGTCTATCTGGATTTCTACGCACGGACGGGCGACAAACGGGCGCTGGAGTTGGCCCGAGTCTCTCTCAACTTCGTGATGCGCCTCCAGGCCGAGGACGGAGAGTACTACAATTTCGTCTTTGACCGCGCGGGGACCATCAACCGCGAAGGGCGCACCAGCTACAAATCCTGGAGTTGGTGGGCGGCGCGGGGGCAATGGGCACTGGCGCGAGGCTACGCCGTCTTCCGTGCGGTGGACGCCGACTACGCTGCGCGCCTGCAGACGCACTACCTGCGTGGCGAGCAGGCGCTCCGTCGCACCCTGGGGCCTGTGGGCGCCTACGATGTGCTACACGGCGTGCGCGTTCCGGCGTGGCTGTTGCACAACGGTTCCGATCTCTCGGCGCTGGCGGTATTGGGCCTGGCAGCCTATTACGAGGCGGAGCCCAACAGCGGGACGCGACAGCTGCTCACCAACCTCGCCAACGGCGTCGCCGCCTATCAGCTGAGCGAAGCGGGCGTCTATCCCTACGGCGCGCATCCCTCCACCACCACGTCGTTGGCCCTCTGGCACGCCTGGGGCAGCCATCAGGTGCACGCGCTGGCGGTGGCAGGCCAGCTGCTGGAGCGGGAGGACTGGATCGCCTCTGCGCAACAGGCCGCCGACGACTTCTTTGTGCGCCTGCTCGCTACGCGCTTCCTCAACGAGATGACACCGCTGCCCATGCCGGGTGGGCAAATCGCCTACGGCACCCAGGTCATCGCCCTGGGCTTTCAGGCGCTCTACGAAGCCACCGGGGAGGCGCGTTACGCCCGCTACGCCGGCCTGGCGGCGTCCTGGTTTTTCGGCAACAATATCGCCGCTGTGCCGATGTACGATCCCGAGACGGGGCGTTGCTTCGACGGCATCGGTGGCCCCAACATGGCGCAGGTCAACCGCAACGCCGGCGCCGAATCCACTATCGAGGCACTCTACACACTGCTTCGGCTCGAGCGCACGCCGGAGGCCCAGCCCTATCTCACCTACCGGGCCGTCGAGACGCCGCCGCACCTCGTCGTGGAGATGGAGAATGGGGAGAAGATCGCCGGAGAGGCCAAGTACGGACGTCAGGTCTGGACGGGGGAGGCGCGTTTTTCCAACGAACGCTACTACGCACTGGGGCCGGGCGACGCTGTAGCCCTGCCCTTCCGCGTGCCGACGACGGCGGCATACGTCATCTCTGTGGCGCACCTGCGACGTGCCGCGCCCCGCCTCGCATCTGTCGCCGAGGCTGTCCGCGCGCCCGCTTCCGTCACCATCGACGGTGATCTCGCGGAATGGGACGCCGCGCAGCCCCTGGAGGTCAACACGCGGGCGCAGATCCTGCGGGGCGCTGCCGCCTGGCCCGGCCCCGAGGAGGCCGGCTTCACTCTCTACTGGATGTGGGACACGACGCACCTCTACGTCGCCGCCCGCGTCCGCGATCCCCAACACGTCCAGGAGGAAACGGGACCTTCCGCCTGGCGGGGAGACGCGCTCTGGCTCTACCTGGATACACAGGGGCGCGGCGAGCGCATCGACGTGAAGCTGACGCTGGCGCAGACGCCCGACGGCCCCCAGGTCTGGAACTGGGTGGCGCAGTCCTTCCTGCCCGGCGCCGAGCTGGCCTGGGCGCCCACCGGGGACGGCTACGTCTACGAAGCAGCACTGCCCCTGGAAAGCCTCCCTCGTCTGAGCCCCGCCGCCGGCAAGCAGATGCGGTTTGAAGCGGGGATGGGCTTCACAGGTGGTTTCATCGATTGGACGGGGCACGATCCCGACATACCGGGCAACCTGGCGCCATTGGCGTTCGTGACGCAGCGCTCGCCCGCCGCCGCCCGGCCCGCCGAGGCGGCGGAGCAGGCGCCGGAGGACGTCGCGTTCACCGTCGCCCTGGACGATGAGCCTGAGATCCTTGTACCGCAGGCCGTCTCCCCCGATCGAGATTACCTGTGGCTGGAGCCCTTGGATGACGGAGCGTTTTTCCTGGAGGCCGGTGAACACACGCTCACCGTCACCTTCGCCGGAAAGCAAACGGATCGCCGGGCCGTGATCGATGCCTTCGAGATCGTCCCCCGCCTGCTCTGCAAGACGCACGTCGACGACAGAGGGCACACGTTGACGCTCTGCTACGACGCACTCACCGGAGCAACGCACTGGGAGGAGACGCCATAACCGGCGTGCGTGAGGCCACGTCGACGGTAACCATCAACGTCTCCCCTTGGAAATGGCCATCGAACAACTCAACCGCCGCTGTGGCGGCCCGTAGCATACAGCTTGTATACCGGAAAGGAGATCGATGAAACTGCAACGTCACGCTGAGAATCCAATTCTCATCCCCGACCCCCTCAACGCCTGGGAAGCGTTGAACGTCTTCAACTGCGCGGTCGTTCATCACGGGGGACTGTTTCACATGCTCTACCGCGCCCAGGGCGTGGATTACGTCAGCCGCATTGGTTACGCTGTCAGCGAGGATGGAGTGCACTTCAACCGCCTGCGGAAACCCGTCTTCACGCCGCAGGACGACCGGGAGCGCTGGGGCGTGGAGGACCCCCGCGTGACCTATCTGACGGACGAGGCGCGCTTCGTCATGGCTTACACGGCTTACGGCCCTGAAGGCATCACCCCCCTCTTCGCCGAAAGCACCAATCTCATCAGCTGGCGACGTTTAGGGCCCCTGGTCACGGGAGAGGACAACAAAGATCACGTGCTCTTCCCCCGCAAGATCGGCGGACGCTACGTCGCCTTCCACCGCCGTCCGCCCTCCATCTGGCTCGCCTACAGCAACGATCTGGTGCATTGGGGCGACTTTGTGGAGGTGATGGAGCCGCGCGCGGAAGGCTGGGATTGCAAACGGATTGGAGCCGGGGGCGTGCCCATCGAAACGGAGCACGGCTGGTTGGTTATCTATCATGCCTACGACTTCGACCACGTCTACCGCTTGGGCGTCTGTCTGCTCGACCTCGAGGATCCCACCCGCGTGTTGGCCCGCCCGAAGCCTTTTATCCTGGAGCCGGAGGTGACATGGGAGATCAAGGGCGACGTGCCTAACGTCGTCTTCTCCACGGCGAATCCCGTGGTAGACGGCATAGTCTACGTCTACTACGGTGGCGCCGACCGCCTTATCGGTCTGGCGACGGCACCTTTCGAGGAGCTGTTAGCCTTCGCGCAGGCGGGGTAAAATCAGGGGGAACCCATCTCACGCGACACGTTGGAGAGATGCACCCTCAGGAGCCGGCGTCACGGGAAGCAGGTGCCTCTCAGATCTTGTGGTGACGCGCCCCAAGGGTGAGGACATCGGGGCTCGCCCGAATCTCAGACCTCGGTGGGGGCGGGGGGGCGTTCCTCGCGCTGACGGAAGATCGCCGGGGTCGGGAGGAGGGGCGCCTGCGGCCACCAAGTGTCGATCTGTTTGTGCGGCGCCTTGGGATGCGGTTGAGTGCGCTTGACGATGAGGTCGGCGGCCGCCGCGGCGTGGAGCCACGCTTCGGCGTCGGCACGATCCTGACCGATGTCCAGATCCCGGCACTTTGCATCCCGGCGCATGCCTCGGGCGAGGTAGTGGGTATCGACGTAGGGCATGCCTTTCTCGTTGACGAGGTACTCCACGCGCTCAACGATCCACCAGGCCATGTGATAAACCTGACAGGCCAGCGGATGGTTGAAGTCGAAGGTGAGGGTGCGGGGATCGCCGTCGCGTCCGTGCTTGAGCAGTCCGGCCTCCAGGGCCTCGCGGATCTCGTCGCTGGAGAACAGGTCACTTACCTTGTCACGGTAAGCCCAGCGCCAGCGGCGGCTGTGGAGCCGGTCGGCGAAACGCAGGAGGATGGGGACCCAGCGGTTGCGCAGCTCGGCGGTCACCGGCGTCGGCGAAGGGGTGTCGGCGGTGAAGTACTTGTCGAGAAAGCGCACGTCGTCGGCGGCCTGGCGGAGGTCGCGGCTGAGGCTCTCCTTGAGGGCCAGGATGATGACCTTCTTGCCCTTGCCGTGGGCAGCGTCCACGGAGGGACGGAAGTCGCGGTCGCCGGTGCCGATGATGACCGTCTCGACGTTGGGGTCACGCTCCAGATACGTGTGGATGTCGCCGGCGATCTCCATGTCGGCGCTGTTCTTGCCGTGCACGTTGACCTGGTAGCGGGTGCGGACGCCGAGCTGCTCCAACTTGCGCTGCACGTCGGTGCCGAAGATCTTGCGCAGGAGCCCGAAGTCGCCGTAGGCGATGATGCTGGTCACGTCGCCCAGGTCGCTGACCTCCTGGCGAATGGCATCGACGAAGGTTTTGATGTCCGGGATGACGCCCTTTTCCTTCAGGCCGATGAGCAAGTTCTCGATATCCAGCCAGACGACGGCCACGCCCAGCTGGATGTAGGTATCGGGGAGGAGCTCGTTGAGATAGCGGACGTCGAAGCGGGCGTCGCGCAGGTCCTCGGGGATGCGGCTGGTAGGGGACCAGACGGAGACCTGGGTGTTGTTGCGGGCGGCGAAGGTGCAGAGCGTGGAGAACGCGGGGTCGTCGCTGATGACGACGAGGTGCTTAGGCGAGGGGCGATCGAACTCCTCCTTGATCAGGCGCCGGAGCGCATTGGGACGATCTCCGTTCATCGGCTTGACCTCATAGGCGTGCTTCTTGTAAGCGCTGATGGCGTCGCGGTCGTCCTCGTTGAGGACGGCGATTAGACGCTTGTTCCGCCCGTAGACGCCCAACAGCAGCCGTAACATCTCGGCCTCGCGTGCGGGATCGACCTTGACATTGCGGCGTTTGCTGCGCTCTTGGAGCTGATAGCGGTCGACGATGGCGACGACTTCATCCCGGCGCCCAGCCCCTTGGGGGGATTCTGTGTGCATGGCTGCCTCCTTCATTGGTGGGTCTGAGAAGTAATCTGATCTTATTAAAGCATCTTTAGGCCGCGACCCGCATACAGCTACCCAACCGCTTCCTGTTGGTGGGCATACTCTTCTCCCACCCGAATCTCACAGCAATCTCACGGGGAAAGTTGTGCTTTGCGTGGAGTTGTAGTAAGATAAAGATGTCCCCATTACCCCTTGCGGAGGAGACGATGCGAAAGCGCTTTGATGTGCGGGAGTGGCTACAACCAGTGTGGGAAGAGGCCGTCTCGTTCTTACACTCACTCTATGCACTACTCTGGGATTTACCCCATGTAACAACGTGGTTCGCTAGAGCCGTATTATTCTACTTGTCATGTCTGATTCTATTAGCCGTTCTCCAAGTTGAGCGGTCGCTAGCACTGCAGATAGCACTGATCATCACTTTAAGTCTCCTATCCATCGATTTCGTTAACTTCAGAGAACGTTTCCGTCTCTGGAAGAGGGTAGCACATCATTGGTGGCGTTGGTCTGAAGACTGGCCGTTGACCTCCGTGCTGGTCTTTGTCAAGGCGCTGCCGTTGTTAGGATTATGGCTACTTATTGCTTATGTTGTCTACACTTTACTCGAAAAAGCCACAGGTCAGTCATCGACTGCTCTCATTGGCACCCTGATCACGACCCTGGCAGGATTTGGCATTCAACAGTGGAAAATAATCTCGTCGGGTGAAGAGGAACGCAAAAAGCATCTTCGTGATGCCAGGAACGAGATCGAAGAATGGCGGCGGTTATTGCAGGACGATTATTCGAAAGGCGCACGCCGCTACTTGAGTTTGTTGAGAAGAAATGATGGGGTATGGAAAAAAGAGCGGATCCAGAGCGGGTTGAAGGAAGCCTGGCAAACCACTGCGCCGGCTGACCTTCGCGATGCCGTGAGACTGTTAGCCTGTGTCGACGAAGCGGAGCGCTTCAAGAAAATCGCGGGGGAGATGGAGGAATCCCGTCCGGCTCACGTCTTGGAATGGACACTGGAGAATCTGGACGACGACTGGCGTCAAAAGGCATGGCCGGGGTTCTTATCCTTAAGCGATCTTCCGGCCTATGCGATACATATTGACGGCCGCCGATTACAGCAAGCACAGCAGCGACAGTGGGTGCAGATTTTACGATGTTCTCCACAGATTTCACTCTGGCACAGGCTCCCTCCAACACCTGATACGGCCCTGGCCTCCGGCCTGCGTTACGTAGGCCTCCACGTTCCGCCTTTTGGGAATGCGGTCGCAGAAACCGACTCTGCTCTGCTCAAAACGCGCATTTCGCCAAACTGGTGGAAAGACATCCGTTTGTTTGAAACCGCTTTGTACACCGGTGACAAAGGCGCGGGCAAGACGGCCACAGCGCTGTGGATAGCCCGCGACGCACTTACGGCTGACCGATCGGTCTTCCCGGTCTACTGGCGCGGAACACCGGTTCAACTGCAATTTGAAACCCTGAGCCGTTCCCTGGCCTACACGTTGTTACATTACCTCGCGGTAACCCCGGAGGATTTTCTCAAGTCATCAATTGACAAAAAAGCATCCATGGCCCATTTGCTGGGCAGATACTTCACGCCCCGGCTGACCTATCATTTCCGGAGAGCCGGCGTGCCGGAAGTCGGAGAGGGTGCTCAGATGGTGCAGGAAATCGAGACTCTGGCGCAATCTGCACCCACCGATGCGCCGCTATCAGAAAACGAGCTGCTGATCCTACTGCGTCAAGCGCGCCCCCGACCCTTTGAGGCCACTTTGATGTTATTAGATGTACAGAGTACACCCCAGGATCCCCGTCTATGGGGTAGGAGACTATCGATCTGGTGTGAAAAGTTAGGCCATGCCGGTGTGTTTATCAAGGTGTTTATGCCGCCTGTGCAGGCTTCGGCGATGACGATGTTAACCGAAAGCCTCGACATTCCCCATTATGATTTAACCCTCTCGCCAGCCAAACTGAAGGCGATTCTAGAGCAAAGATTAAAACACAGCGGTGAAAGCGCCCTCCGGGAGTGGTGTGATCCGGTGATAAGACCCTCGCTTCCTGATCTCGAGGCGTGGATCGTTCACGCCGCCGAGGGAAAACTGGGCCGGATGTTCCAATTGGGGAATGATCTTATCCGACGGATCGGTCAAAAGCAGGCACTGCTAAATATGGATGATCTTATCGACATCCTGGGAGATCCTCCGGAAGAGACCGCAGCATGAAAACCGAGACTCCACCCGTGACCTACGAGGCGGCCTTTAACGACCTGCGGGCCGAGGCCGAGCCCTGGCTGTCTGCCTGCTTCGTGCCGCCGCCGGGCTTTGAGCGGATACTCGCTCCCCGCTCTATCATCGTCTTCGGCGGTCCCGGCTCCGGCAAGACGGCGCTCTATCGCGAGCTCCGCCGCCGCAGTCACACCACCGAGGGGCACCCGTTGCGCCTCCTGGTGGACTGGCGCCCTGCACCGCTCCCCCCCGGCGTTGAAGCCAATCTCGGCTGGGTCCGGCGACAAGTCTTCGAGATTTTCGACAAATGCGCGAAGGCACTGGTGGGCCATCTCGCCGCTCATCCGACGGACTACCGAGAAGCCCCCGATTGGGTGAAAACACGCCTGCGCTGGTTCATTTGTCGGTTTCTACACGGAGATGCTCGTCTGCGGCTTGAGCCGCTGACACAACAGTACCCTCAGGGCGCGGAGGTTATCAATGATCTTCTAGAAGCACCGGTGAAAGATGTCCTCCATGACGACGCAGACCCTGATCAGATCCTTGCAGAGTTGGTCACCACCTTACATGGCATAGAGCTGGATGGAATTTGGATTATGAGCGACGGCTTGGCGGGCTGGGCTCCGGTAGATACTGAACACGTCGTTCGTGGTTTAGGCGCTTTTCTTTCAACCCTGGCCCTCTTTGAACAAGCCGGCTTGATCTACAAACTCTGGGCTCCCACCCATCTGGCGCCGATATTGAGTCACGCCGGGGGCATAGCCCGCCGACGGTTGGATAGCATGCATCTCCGCTGGGACACGGGCTCGCTCCGGCGCGTTGTTGAGCGCCGTCTGGCTCTGGTGCTTGATAAAGAAAAGGTCTCGCTGGAAGCACTGTGTGCCTCCCCCGAGTTCCTCCCCTGGCTGAAGAAAGCAGGGGGTCACTCCCCCCGGCACTGGTTGGATCAGGTCGCGCCGCTGGCGCGCCATGCCGTCCGGCAAAACCGTCTACCCATTGACGAAACCACCTGGTTGACGTTGCGAGAAGAACACCCGCCTCGGCTCTATCTGGACGAGCAGGCCCGTCGCATCCTGGTGGGTGGACGGGACATCGACCTCTCCAAGGTTCCGGCTAAGGCGTATGCGATGCTGCGGTATCTTTACCAACGAGCGGACGAGGTCATTCCAAAGAAGGAACTCTACTACCTTGGATATCGCGAACTGAAGCGGATTCCAGCTCAGCATGAGGAGAAGTACGAAGATACACACAATTACGAGGGTGTTATCGACACCAACTTGTGGCGGCTGCGGAAGGCGATTGAACCGGACCCCTCCCATCCCGTGCTGCTGGAGACAGTTCGCGGATACGGCATCAGGCTCCATGTGCGCTGGTGAGATTGTCGTGAGATATACGTGACATCTAAGTTAGAGAATTGTGGCATAGCAGTGAGCAAATACCCGTTATGATAAAAGTATCTTCTTGTGTTTGACATATAATGTTTGTTAACCTGATTGAGGTAGTCCTCAAGCTGTGGGGTTTGCCCGTTGCATTTGCACACCTTAGAAGCGAGTTTTGATATAGTCAGATGGCCTAGTGAACGTATGATCAAACCGCTTAGATGAAGATGTCATCTTTATCAAGCACTACCCAGGCTACATTGCGAGCAGACGAGGCATCCCTGTGGCACTGGCTGCGCGATCGGGGACTGCGTTTTGATCCGTTTGCCGTCCTCAATGCGGCTGAAGATCCCCATTTGAGTCAATACCTCGTCGGGCACGAGCAGTTTGCGCACGTCTGGGGCGACTGGATTGCCTGGCTTTTCGCACCGGCCGGCGGAGGTAAGACGGCTATGCGCGTCCGTACCACACGCGCCTGTTGGGTTGGACAGGCACCCAACCGCCCCTTTCCCATCCCGTATAATCCTCCTTATTTACGCTGGGAGCGGCTGCCGCCTTCGTGGGACGACCATCTCCTGGCATTGGGACGTGCTGGCGCTCGCGCCCTACTCATGACGCTGGCCTATCGCCCTCACTGGTTCATGAACCTGCAAGGTGAAGACCGGCGTGTACTCCGCAGAGCGTTGGCGTGGAATCTGCCGGGACCGCTGTCCACATATGTTGAGCTCTGCCGGGAAACGGGCAGTTTAACGCAGGTGCGGAGAGCGTTGAACCTGGGGCCGGCCTTCGCCTTGCCCGACCCGCCAAAACCCGATACGTTGCGTGAGTGGTGCCGGGCAATAGAAGCGACGCCCTCTGCGGAGGACAGGCCTGAGAGTGCAGCGACCCGCTGGGAGGCTTTGCTTGCAGCGCTGTTGGACACCCTACACGTGCGCTCTTTGTACATCCTGCTGGATGGTCTGGACGCTGTCCCGGAGACGTATCTGGACGCCGATAACGTCGTCGCCGTTCTGGACCCCTGGATACCTCACCTCTTCACGTGGGCGGAGCAAGGCATCTACGTCAAGGGCTTTCTCCCGCTGGCGACGCATCGAACCTTACAGCAGCGATGTCCCGAAGCCTTTGCTGCGCAGCGCTGTGCTTTTCTGACGTGGTCACCGGCGCTGTTGAGCGAGGTCGTTCGCCGTCGCGTCTACGTAGCCAGTGAGGGAGCCTTTGGCAGTCTGGATGCCATCGCGTCCCCGGGACTGCGCGACGTGGAGACGCTGTTAGCCGAAGCTGTTGAGCCCCTGCCGCGCGAGATGCTTGTGCTGACCCGCGATATGTTGCAGTTTCACTTGCGACGCGCGGGCCGTGAGGGCTATTTGGAAGAAAAGGACATCGAGCAAGCTATAGAACGCTATCAACACAACCGAGGGGGAACACCCGCATACCAAGGCGAGTGAGACGCCGCCAACCGCGTTCGCTCGCCGCTTTGTATGGAAGGGAGAATCGAGATGAATAACAAAGAAATTACCCTACTTGAATACAAAAAGGAACTCTTCGTGGACCGAGAAGATAAAATCGAGGAGGTTATCGATAGAGCCCACCGTCTGGCTGAGGGTAAATCGGTCCCTAAGCGGACGGTGATCTTCCTGGGAGAACGAGGGACCGGCAAAACGTGGCTGCTCAAACACCTGCAGACGGTACTCGACAGTATGCGGGGGGTCATCCCTTGTGGGCTGGATCTCACGGCATACGAGGACTGGAATCCCTTGATCGCCGTCACCGACATTCTGCAGCACCTGGCAAAAACCTTGAATCTCAAACTGCAGACCGATGAACCTTCCGAGATGAGCCGGCGCTTTTTGGCACAGGTGACCAAGCAACTGAATGCCCGGGTATTGGTATTGCTGGTTGATCACGTCTACGAAGCCGGTTGGGATCTGCTGGACGCACTGGAAGAGTACGTCTTGGGCCCCCTGGCCGTTGAACCGCAAACGCTGATTGTCCTGGCAGGACGTGGACGTCCATATCCCTTTACCACGCCGGAACTGAGGTTTGATGCAGAATTTGTCGATTTAGAGCCGTTCTCCAAGTCCGCGACGCACGAACAATTGAAGCGACAACGCAAACGAGCCGTCTCACGCGCACAGGAGATCTATAAGATCAGCAAAGGGAATCCCCTGGCAACTTACCTCTTAGCCGAACACGAGGATCCAGGAGAAGCCCTCGGCCAAGTCATCCACGAGATGTTGAAGAGCATCAAGGATCCAGGCCGACGGCAGAGCGTACGCGAGTACCTTGAGGCTCTGTGCGTCCTGCAGGTCTTCGATGAGGCGCGGATCCCGGTCATGTTAGCCGCCTACCACAACAATTCCCAATATCATCACTGGTCCCACGCACAAGCGCGTCAGGTCCGCGAAGCGTTGGTCGAGACAGGTTTCGCACGCTGGGACTCCGAAGAAAGCGCATACGCGCTGGACGAACCTGTCCGCCAGCTGGTTGAGCAGTACATGAGAAACAACAGACCAGCCACCTGGGAACGCCTGCAATGTGCGGCAGCCAATCTATACCAGGGATGGGCCCAAAAATATAAGCGCACCCAAGAACACTGGCAGAAAGCGTATCAATATCACCAGCAGCAGCTGCAACACCGTGAAGCAGATTGCACATCTGTGATGGCACTGTCTTGAGAGTGGAGGGAAATCATGACATACCGCGAGACCTATGAGAGCGTTCGTGCCACGCCTGAGTTGGTAGGACGTGAGAAAGAAGTATTGCAGATCAACCAAGCAATTCTTGACACCGCAAACGCTTACGTCATCTATATCACCGGCCCCGGAGGTATCGGCAAAACGCGCCTGGTCCAACACGTGTTGGAACATGTCCCTCAACTCGAGATCAAGCCGCTGGTCGCCTCAGACATCATTGATCTTTACCATACCTCGGCGCGTACTGCTGCAGGGCTGATGGAACGCATTCAGGCGGTCTTACCGACTGAGTTTGAGCGCTATCAAGAAAAGCGGCGAGAGCTTCGTGAGCGTTACACTCGTGGTGAACCCATACCTTCCGCCGAACGCCAAGCCTTGCAAAAAGCTTTCTTCGCTGATCTAAAGAATCTTACCGATCAACAGCGTGTGGTGTTGGTGCTGGACACCGTGGAGAAGCTTTTTCAACAAGAGGATTTGGCCGCCGCCGATCTGCATATCACGGAAGAGCAACCCGACGTACTGAAGTGGTTGCTGAATACGTTCCTACCACAGGTGCAAAACGTCGTGCTGATCTTATCGGGACGCCCTTATCAACCGGATCTAGCCACCACATTGAAAGCCCGTCTGAGTGAACGGCAGGAGATACTACCCTTGAAGCTATCAGGCTTGAAGGAAAAAGCAGCGCGAGCGTATTTCGATGCCGTTATTGCCGCTGCACAGGACAGCGACAACCCCCATGATCGTAGGACAGCAGAAGCCATTCAACACCTCGGTCAAGAGAGACGGCGCGCTATTTTTCATTGTCTGCACGATGGAGGAGATCCACCGACCATTCCGCCCATCTGGTTGGCCCTCGCCATCGATCACCTGGTGATCGATGGCAGGCCGCTGGAAGCCTTTGGCAGCACCCTGGACGAAGCCCGTCAATACTCCACCCATCGACGAGAAGAGATACGGGACGAGCTAGGGAGGCGTCTCGTGCAGGCCCTGCGCGAGAACCGCCGTCCGGGCGACGAGGTGATCATCGCACTGGGCTGGTTACGTAAAGGTGGCCCACCGGCTTTGCTGGCTCGCGTTGCCGACCTGACGCTCGAAGAAGTCGAAGATGCTCTGGAGCAGATCCGCGATCTCTCCTTCGTCAAGCGCCGCCCTGAGGATGACTGGCTCTTTCTGCACGATGAGATGTACGACTTGTTGTTCCAACATGCCTTGAAAGATATTGCAGATAAAGAGCGGGAGCGCGTTTATCGGGAGATCCGGGCTTATTATAAGCAACGCATCCAAGAGGCGCGGGAGGCCATCGCGGGTCTCTATCCTGCCCTGGAAAAAGAACTGCCTGATACCTTAAAGGTTGCGGAGGCTCGCGCGTACCTCGAAGACGCTTTGGTGGAAGACCTGCATTATCGCCTGCGCTGGAATCCCTCTGCGGGTTTTCAGACATACTTCCTTTATGCAGAAGAGGCCATTGCCACCCACGACGAGAATCTGGATATGCAATTGCGGGCCGAGCTCCTGACTTTTGTAGCCGAACAGGATCCATCTGGCAAGCAGGAGATCATCGCCGACGGCTTGAGACGCGCCGATCTTGAGGCTGATGCGGCCATCCGGTGGGTAAAACGGTACGTCGAGCGACAAAACCTCGATGAAGCCTGGCGCATTGTACAGATGCTACGCGATGGAGGACGCGACTTAGTCGCTGATGGTGGCGTTCTGGCGGAAGCAGAACTGAATACATGGGAGGCATTGGTTCGCATTTACCGCGGAGACAGCGAACAAAACGATCTCGAACGGGCAGGAGATATTCTACTCACAGCCAATAAGCAGCTAAAAGAATATGATGTTCCCGCTTCCCAATTCATCCGCTGGAGCGCCCTTTTGGCACGGAACTACAACAATCTGGGCTATTTACGCCGGGTGCAGGGACAATTTATCGCAGCCTCAGAAGCCTATCAAGACGCCTTACCGCACTGGCGACTTACCAAACTGGAAGCGGAGCAGGCGAACACGCTGACAAATCTGGCATACGCATTGGCGCTAAGCGGGGAATTCGAGGTAGCCCGTCATCAAGTAAAAGATGCGTTAAATCTGCGTAAGAAGCTGGGCACGCGCCTGCCATTAGCGTTGACCTACAATACGCGGGCTGCTGTCGAAGTCCAGGCAGGACGTTACCGTGAAGCAGAGCCCTACGCAGCCAGATCTCTGGAGATTTCCCAAACGCTGAATTTCAAGCGAGGCATAGGGCTATCTCTTCTGACGCTAAGTCGATTACATCGCTTCTTGAGTGAGGATCCAGAGACACCGGCGCGAGAGAGACCTAGGCTTTTACAGCAATCCTTAGAAGAAGCCAAAGAAGCATTGAAGCACTTCAAAGATGGAGAACCGGAGCGGCGCATGGTTGCCCTTTACGAACAGGGCTTGACCCACCGGCAACTTATTCTGTCTGAAGAGGATCACGCTTTAGAACACGCCAAAGCAGCGATTCAAAATCTGGAAGCCTCAAGGAAGATCGCTATAGAGGAAAACCTCTGGCAGAAATATCTAGATGCTTCACTGGGTCTGGCCTGGACGTACTACTATCTGCAAAGAGAGCAACCGGAGAGAGCCGCGGAACAAGAGTGGGAGGATACGGAGACTTTCCTTGAAATACTTGGGGAAGAAACCAGGCGAAATTTTGGAGACTATTTCCTCACTAAAGAGCGGAAGCCGGAGATCAACGATGATACTCTCATCGACATCTTCAGTCAATTGGGGCGATTACACGTCTTGCGGGGCGTGATGGCCATGGATAGCTTCGATGCAGGAACAAAAGAAGCCCCCTATCCCAACCTTTGTACAGCTATTCGAGAGTTTGTACTGGCGATGGAATATAATGAATTGGTGGGTAAGGAATATCAGGGCATTCGCAGAGCGCTCAACACTATTCATAGACGCCTGAAAGGGTTGAATGTGCAGGAGATGGTTGCCGCCTTTAATACTATCCGTGACATGGCCCGGGAATGGGCAACTATAGCCGAGGAGAATCGCTTGTGGCGTGAGCTCGAAAACACTTTCGGGTCTTATGAACACTACACGATGCTCGCCTCCAGGCAACTGGGTAACGTTTCTTTGACATAAAATAAGAAGTTATTCGGCGTGAATATCATCTTCGAGCGCTACAACACCTTCATCGTTTCTCGATATCGACTTGAGGATCAAGATCTTCTTATCACCGTGATTGATACAGTCTGCGGAGAGCGTAAGTGGATGCACACCGCTCGTTTCAAAGCAACCCCCAGGTGGGCGCATGCGCTCTCCCACCCGGAGTGTCCTGACCATCTGTTGATGGTGCCCAGGGTAGAGGGACGTCCCATCGGTTGGTGCCGCGTTTTTCCCACGGATGCCCCAAAGGAAGCGGAACTGGGGCTTGGGTTGCTGCCCCCATACCGAAATCAGGGGCTCGGCACCTGCCTGATCCAACACGCCATGACGTGGGCTGAGCACCGTGGTTTATCTCGCTTGAAACTGACAACGCGTCGTGACAACCGGCGCGCCATTCATGTCTTCAAGAAGTACAGCTTTACTAAGTTTGAGATTTGTGATACGATGTGGATGGTGATGATACACGATTTGTAGTTTACGATTGGGGGAACAAACCCTTGCTTAATAAGCAACGCCCCCGGCTCTTTTGGTCTCTCCTGGGTGAGAACAACGAATCTGACTGCGCGTACCCAGAGACGCTATCGTTCTGTGGAATTTGGCTAAAGGATTCTACAGCCGCCTCTGACTGCGCCTGCGCCCCAGAGGTGATTGCCCTGGGCCTACCCCCCTCGTGCACCAACGCTCTCTGGCAGATCCCCCCATCACTCTACCGAGCGCCGCTCCCGGAGGGCCATACGCTACTCTTCAACACCCAGGGCGCTGCCACCGTGGCGGTGCTCAACGCAGCCGCGCAGCAGCGGTTCGCGCACTTTACGGAGCCCCGACCCCTGAAGACGGAAACCGATGAGCAATTCGCCGCCCTGGGCCTGCTGAGCTCAGACTGCGGACCCGGCGAGCATTTGCACGCGCCTCCGCAACTCCTCACCGTCTGGCTGCACGTGACCGACGCCTGCAATCTCCGCTGTCCCTACTGTTACGTCCGCAAGCGTGGACGCGAGATGGACGTCGCCACCGGTCGCGCTGCCATCAAGGCCGTCGTTCGATCCGCCGAGGCGCACGGCTTCCGGGCTGTCAAACTCAAGTACGCCGGCGGGGAGCCGACACTGCGCTGGCCCCTGGTGAGCACGCTGCACGCTTATGCGCGGACGTTGACGGACCACCGTGGTCTGGGACTGCACGCCACCCTCCTCTCCAACGGCACCCGTCTCACCGACGCCATGATCGCCTGGCTGCAGGACCAAAACGTGCGCTTGATGATCTCGCTGGACGGCGTCGGTGCGCCGCACGATGCCCAACGCCCTTTCAGCGATGGACGGGGCTCCTTTGCACAGGTCGCCGGCACTATCGATCGGGCGTTAGACCGTGGCCTCGCTCCCTATCTCTCCATCACCGTGACCGAGCATAACATCGATCACCTCGGCGAGGTAGTCGCCTTTGCGCTGGAACGCGATCTGCGCTTCAATCTCAACTTTGTGCGCGATCCTGAGCGCATATCACGCCTGGCAGAGCCCCACGCCCAACAGCGCTGGATCGCAGGGTTGCAAAACGCCCTCTCTACCATCGAAGCAAATCTACCCAGAGAGCGCTTTATCGATGGGTTGCTGGATCGCAGCCTGTTCAGCAGCCCCCACGCCTACCCCTGCGGTGCCGGACGCAGCTACCTGGTCATTGGCCCCCAGGGCAACGTGTCCCGCTGCCAGATGCGCATGGATGACACCGTGAGCACCGTCAAGAACGACGACCCCCTCGATGCCATCCGGGCGGCTGATGCCAACTTCCAAAACGTCCCCGTGGACGATAAGCTGCAATGCCACACGTGCCCCTGGCGCTACTGGTGTGCCGGTGGCTGCCCACTCCTGGCACGCTCAGTCCAGGCCAGGCCCGGCCCCTCCCCCTATTGTGCCATTTACCGCGCGCTCTTCCCTGCGCTCCTGCGCCTGGAGGGACTGCGTCTTCTGAGGTGGTGCCACTGACGTAGCCATCACGCTCTTATACTCTCAGACGAGCACCGGCAGGTGCTCGTCTCTTTTTACCCCCTTGCCTTCCCCCCTTTCCTATGGTACAATACAACTGGTCAGACCACTTACCAGTAGAGAGGAGACCTATGCCACCTCAACGACCCGCCGAGTACGCGGAAGAAACGCTGGTCATCGCCTTCGTCGACGGTACCTATCCCCCCGGCTCGACGTTGCCCGGCGAGCGCCGGCTGGCCGAGCAGCTGGGCATCACCCGCCCCACCCTGCGCGAGGCGCTGCAGCGCCTGGAGCGCGACGGTTGGCTCACCATCCAACATGGCAAATCCACCGTGGTCAATGACTTCTGGCGCGAAGGTGGGCTCAACGTCCTCGATACGCTGGTGCGCTATGACCTGGGCCTGCCCGCGACCTTTGTGCGGGATCTGCTGGAGGTGCGTCTCGCCATGGCGCCGGCCTACACCCACGCGGCGGTCGCCCACGATCCTCAGGCCGTCATCTCCCGGCTGAGCGGACATCCAGATCTGGCCGCGACGCCGGCGGCCTACGCTGCCTTCGACTGGACACTGCACCATACACTGACTCTGGCGTCGGGCAATCCCATCTACCCCCTGATCCTCAACGGGTTCGCGGGCTTCTACGAGAAGATGGCACGGCGCTACTTCGCCACGGAAAAAGCGCGGGCGACGTCGGCGGCGTTCTACGCGGCGCTGCTGGAAGCGGCCGAGCGGGGGGACGCCGACGCCGCGGAGCGGATTACGCGCGAAGTAATGCAGAAAAGCATCGAGCTATGGGAACGATTGGACACAGAGAACACAACTGAAGACGAAGACTGAAACCCCTTTACTCCACTGAAAAAATCGGATTTTTCCGGAACTCGCCACTACATGTGCGAAAATTCGCGGTCAAAACCACTAGATATAGGGGATGTCTTGCTAAAAATCCGATTTTTTGGACTTTTTTTCAGTAGAGTCAATCCTTGTACTCCGCTCAATCCATTGACTATGCGACGATCTGACGAAAAGACTAACTGACTGTTTCTTGAAGGAGATGCATCATGCGACGTTGGAACGGCTGGGGCGACGATACCTTTGACTATCCGCTGCCGGACTCGGCGCGCCGGTTCCTTGAAGCGCTCCTGGGGCCCGGACACCCGCCGGAGGACGCGGCGCTGACGGATGTCATCGCCACGGTACCGGCATCGCGACTGGCGGCCCACCCGCTGATCTGCACGGACGCCGAGACGCGCCTGCGGCACGCGCGGGGTCAAAGCTTCCCCGATTGGGTGGCGCTGCGCAGCGGCAACGCGGGCCCCTTCCCCGATGGCGTCGCCTTCCCGGAGAGTGAAGACGACGTGCGTGCCCTGCTCGACTACGCTGCGGAGACCGGCGCGCGGCTGATCCCCTACGGCGGTGGGACCAGCGTCGTCGGCCATATCAACCCACTGCCGGGCGACCGTCCGGTACTCACCGTGGATATGGCGCGGCTCTCCGGTCTCTGCGCGCTGGACGAGGTGAGCAACCTGGCGACCTTCGGCGCGGGTGCACGCGGCCCGGATCTGGAGGCGCAATTGCGCGCCCACGGGCGGACGTTGGGACATTACCCGCAGTCCTTCGAATACTCAACCCTCGGCGGCTGGATCGCCACGCGCAGCAGCGGGCAGCAGTCGCTGGGCTACGGGCGCATCGAGCAGCTCTTCGCCGGCGGGCGTCTGGTCGCCCCGGCGGGAACCCTGGAGCTGCCGGCCAACCTGCCCGCGTCGGCGGCGGGGCCGGACCTGCGCGAACTGGTACTGGGCTCCGAGGGACGGTTGGGCATCATCACCGAGGCGACGGTGCGGGTCTCGCCGCTGCCGGAGCAGGAGGAGTTCCACGCCGTCTTCTTCCCCGATTTCGACCACGGGCGCGCCGCCGTCCGCGAGATGCTGCAGGCGCGCCTCCCTCTCTCCATGGTGCGACTGAGCACCGCAGCGGAGACGGAGACGACGCTGGCTATGGCGGGGCACGCCCTGTTGCTGGGCGGTCTTTCGGCCTACCTGCGCCTGCGCGGCGTCGGCGCGGGCAAGTGCATGCTGCTCTTCGGCGCGACGGGACGCGAGCGCCTCGTGGACCTGGGTCGCCGGGAGGCACTGCGCATCGCCAGAGCGCACCACGGCGTCTACGGCACCCAGACCTTCGGCAAAACGTGGCACAAGCACCGTTTCACGTCGCCCTACCTGCGCAACGCGCTCTGGGACGCGGGCTACGGCATCGACACGCTGGAGACGGCGACGGATTGGGCCGACGTCGCCGCGCTGATCCCCGCCGTCGAGCGCGCCATCCGTGAGGCCATGCCCGGCGGCGAGCGCGTGCACGTCTTCACCCACATGTCTCACCTCTACCCCTACGGCGCCAGCGTCTACGTGCAGTATGTCTTCCGATTGACGGCGACACCGGAGGAAACCCTGCACCGCTGGTCGGCCATGAAGCGGGCCGCCAGCGAAGTTATCGTCGAACACGGCGCGACCATCAGCCATCAGCACGGCGTGGGGATCGATCACAAGCCCTATCTGGCGGCGGAGAAAGGCACGCTGGGTGTAAAAACGCTCCACGTCGCCATGGAGACTTTCGACCCTGAAAAACTTATGAATCCCGGAAAACTGATCTGACTCGTGAAACGTATTGGCTGCCCTGAAAAAAGAGGCAGCCAAAGAAAAATATGGGGTATATGTTGTGGTTGGGCTGCAGCCCAACCACAACATAAAGTATCCCTTTCTCTACTGAAAAACCTTTTTTCAGTAGAGTCAACGTATTGCGTGTTGTGTGATGAATACGGAGGCGGGATAGACATGTTAATGGAAAATTGGCGCGCTGAGGCCTGGGATCGTTTGGATCAAGCGTGGGACATTGTCGTCGTCGGGGGCGGGATCACCGGGGCGGGGATTCTGCGGGAGGCGACGCGCCTGGGCTTGAAGGCGCTGCTCGTCGAGCAGCAGGACTTCGCCTGGGGGACGTCCAGCCGCTCGTCGAAGTTGGTCCACGGCGGCTTGCGCTACCTCAAGGAGGGCAAGGTACACCTGACGCTGACCTCCGTGCAGGAGCGCAAGCGGCTGATCGAAGAGGGGCCCGGTCTCATCGACCCGCTGGGCTTCCTGCTGGCGACCTACAAAGGCGATGTCCCCGGCAAATGGATCTACGGCGCCGGGCTGACGGTCTACGATCTGCTGGCGCTGCAGTGGGGCCACCGCTACTACAGCGCCGAGGATTTCCAGATGTTGGCGCCCCACATCGTCAAGAACGGGCTGGTGGGCGGCTGGCGCTACGGCGACGCGCAGACCGACGACGCGCGGCTGGTATTGCGCGTGATCTTCGAGGCCATCGCCGACGGGGCGACCGCGCTGAACTACTGTCGCGCCGAACAGGTACTCTGCGACGACGGACAGGTCGTCGGCGTGCGCCTGCACGACCGAGTGAGGGACCGCCGGGCCGACGTGTACGCTTCCGTCGTCATCAACGCCACGGGCGCCTGGGCCGACGACTTGCGCCGGCAGATCGGGGCGCGCCCGCGCATCCGTCCGCTGCGGGGCAGCCACCTGATCTTCCCGGCGTGGCGGCTGCCGCTGGCGCAGGCCATCAGCTTTCTGCATCCCCTCGACCGGCGGCCCGTCTTCCTCTTCCCCTGGGAAGGCGTGACGCTGGTGGGCACCACCGACCTCGACCATGACCGGCCCTTGAACGCGGAACCGCAGATCACGCCGGACGAGGTCGCCTATCTCATGGCGGCGGTGGAGGCCCAGTTCCCCTCCCTCGGCCTGACGCCGGACGACGTGATCAGCACCTTCGCCGGCGTGCGGCCCGTCATCGGCTCCGGCAAGGCTGATCCGTCGAAGGAGTCACGCGACCACGTCGTCTGGGACGAGCAGGGGCTGCTGACGGTGACCGGCGGCAAGCTGACGACCTTCCGCCGTATCGCCCTGGACGCGCTGTGCGCCGTGCGGCACCGGTTGTCGGCGATGCCTGAGCCGCAGGACGACGTACCGATGCTGGATCCGGTGGACGTACCGCTGCCCCAGGGCGAGGCGCTGACGCCTGACCGGCGGCGTCGTCTGCTGGGGCGCTACGGCGCGGCGGCCCCGGCGCTGACGGAGGCGGCGCAATCCGGCGAGCTCGTCGAGATCCCCGGCACCGAGACGCTCTGGGCGGAGCTGCGCTGGGCCGCGCGCAGCGAAGCCGTCGAACACCTGGACGATCTGCTGCTGCGCCGCACGCGCCTCGGCCTGCTGCTCCCCCACGGGGGACGGGAGATCCTGCCCAGAGTCCGCGCCCTCTGTCAGCCGGAACTGGGCTGGGACGAGGCGCGCTGGGAAGGCGAAGTTGCCGCGTATCTCAAACTCTGGGACCGCTGCTACAGCCTGCCGCCCAAGGCGTCCATCCCCGATTGGAAAGCCGCGTTGGTCAAAGCACAAGCCCGGCGCGCCGAAGCCCGTCCACGCCGCCGCAAACTTCTGGTGGGGTCATTGCTGGGCGCGACTCTGTTGGGGTTAGGCGTCGTGGGCGGCGTGTGGTATCTGCGGAAAGCCGAAGCCTGAAACACCACAGTGCATCACCCAACCCCGACGAAACCCATCACACCCCCTTTTCCTCAAAGCGTGTAGCGGGATCGCCGTTTCTCCACCGCCCCTCGATACACGGATCATCCTCAAATTACGGCCTCCGGGTTCGGTCAAGTACAACGCACCTGCGGAGTCGCGTTTGGGAAGGTACAAACCTAATCGACATGTCCCCACAAATGTGTGTAGCCTCCTACAATTTTCGTGATCATCTCCCCCCGTCCTCGCGTATAATAAGGTAGCAGCGACCGGAAAAGGATCAAACCATGACCGAGATCGAGCGGTGGATTGAACGTTGGCAGACAGGCGACGAGCGGGCCGCGAAGGCGCTTTACGAGCGATTCCGCGCTTCGACTTACCGCCTGGCCTATAGCCTGCTGGGCAACGCCGAGGATGCAGAGGAAGCGACGCAGGACGCGCTGACCTACGCGCTGACCAACATCCACCGCTTCGACCCCACGCGCGCTACCTTCTCGACGTGGCTGCACACCATCACCGTGAGTCGTAGCCGCGATCGCCATCGCCGACGGCGTGCGCCTGTCATCTCGTTGACCCGCTGGCTGGATCGAGGCCACGAGCCCCGCGCCGGCCGCCCCGGGCCGGAGCACCGCGCCCTCGCGCAAGAGACGCGCCGCGAAGTCTGGGACGCGCTTCAAGCCCTGAGTCCACCACTGCGCGAGGCGGTAGTGCTGCGCTACTGGGCCGGGCACACCTACCGCGAAATCGCCGACATCATGAATTGCCCGGTGCGGACCGCTCAGTCGCGGGTGCGACTGGCCTACAAGCAGCTGCGCACACGCCTCGCGCCGACGGCCCTGTATCATCAGATGAAAGAAGAGGAACTGCGATGAAGCAACACCTCACCCAAGATGAGCTGATCGGATACGTGCATCAGACGCTGACCGATGCGGAACGGGAGCACATGGACCGACACCTGGTCGCCTGTCCCGCCTGCCGTACCGCGCTGACCGTCCACGAGGAGACCCAACGGCGGCTGCGGCGCGAACTGCGCACCGCGCTTGACGACGTCAAACCGCCGGCAGAGATGACCTTCGCCGCGGTCCGGACACGCATGGGACGCGCGCCCCAACGGCAGCTGCACCGCCGCCGTGTCGTGGACTTTCTGCCCGTGGGCGCGGCCCTCATCGGGCTGCTGGCGGCGCTGTTAGGCCTCGTGCAGCAGGTCGAGCCCGCTTTCATCGCCGCCAAGCCGGGGCGGACGATGGCGTTCCCCACCCTGGCCTGCATCCTCTTCCTCGTCCCGGTGATGAGCTGGGGGCAACATCCCCGCCTGCTGCAACCGCGCCGCACACTCACCACGGCGTTGGCCGTGACGCTCTGGCTGGGCACTGCCGTGGTGGCCCTTTACGAAATCTACTTGCTGCGGGAGCTCTTCTTCCGCGTCTACGCGCGCCTCTGGCAAGATCCCTGGCCGGCCGTCGCGCTGGGCAACTGGGGCGTCTTCTTCCTGTCCCTGGGCTGGATCACCCTGGTCATCGGTGGAGGGGAACACCACTATCGACACGTTGGGGAACGTCGTTCGTGGCGCCTCTTCGGCTGGACCCTCGTCGGCGAGCTGTTGATCTTGAGCCTGGCATTGTTCCTGTGAAGGCAAAGGCAGCAACGGAAATCCCGCAGAAAACAAGGAGCACGCGATGAAGCGATTCTTCTCCCATCTGGGACCCTACGTAGAACACGGCTTGCGGCTCACGCTGTTCGTCTTGCTGGCACTGGCGGCGCTGATCTTCCTTACGCACAGCGTCATCGCGCTGGCGCACCGCTACCCTCTGGACTACGGTGAAGCGCCGCTGGTCGATCAGGCGCAGCGGCTGGCACAGGGGGAAAACATCTACCGGCGCGATCTCTCCAAGCCCCCCTACACCATCTCCAACTACCCCCCGCTCTACCCGCTGCTGATGACGCCTTTCGTAGGCCTCTTCGGCCCTTCATTTCTACCGGGACGCTTGATCTCCGTGCTCTGCACCATGGCGACGGCAGGGCTGCTGGGTCTCATCCTGCACGTGCAGACACAAAACCGCACAGCTGCGCTGGTCGCCGCCGGATTCTTCTTGGCTCTCCGCTACGTCGTCGGCTGGTCGGCGCTGGCGCGGGTCGATATGCTGGCACTGGCGCTGAGCGTCGCTGCGCTCTACGCCGTCTCGCGTCTTGACGAGGAACACAACGCCGTGCTTATCCCCGCCCTCCTGCTGCTGGGTGCGATCTACACCCGCCAATCCTACGGTCTCGCCGCGCCGCTGGCGGCCTTCGTCTGGCTGTGGCATCGGTGCGGACGGCGCGTGGCGTTTAAACTGGCAAGCCTCGTCGCCGGAGCGGGCCTCCTGCTCTTCCTGATCTTGCAACTGCTCACCGACGGCGGTTTCTTCTTCAATATCGTCACCGCCAACGTCAACCCCTTCCAATGGGAGACCGTGATCCGCTACGCCCGAGAGCTGAGCAGTCTGGCCCCCGTGCTGCTCATCGGCGCGGGAGCATTCCTTTTCCTGCTCCCCGGTCAGATCCAACTTTGGCCCCTACTGACGCCCTATCTCCTCGGCGCGACGCTCTCCGCGGCCACCGTCGGCAAAATCGGCTCCAACGTCAACTACCTGCTGGAGCTCTCCGCCGCGCTCAGCCTGGCCGCCGGCAGCCTCATCGCCTGGAGCGACATCGGCAACCGGGGGCACGCCGACGGTGTACGACGGGCAAGCAAAAACGGCTGGCGGGCCTACCTCCACGCTGCGATCCTGCTGGTGTTGGCCGTGCAGGCCGGGATGCTGATCCGTGAGACGCTGCAAAACCCCATCGAGGACCTCAAACAGCGCGTCGGCCCCCTGGCGAACTACAAAGACCTCACCTGGCTCATCGATCACGCCGAGGGCCCCATCCTGGCGGACGAATACGCCGGGCTGCTGACGCTCGAGGGACGCCCGCTCTACCTCCAACCCTTCGAGATGACACAATTGGCGCAGGCCGGGCTCTGGGATCAGCGTCCGCTGGTCGAGGAGATCCGCGCCGGCGCCTTCCCCTACATCTTCCTCCATCACTTCATGGGCTATCCGGTCTATCTGGAGCGCTGGACGCCGGAGATGCTCAACGCCCTCGTGACGGCCTATGCGCCCACCTCTTTCAAAGCCAACACCCTGGTCTTCCAGCCGCGCAGCACCCTGGAGAACCCGCCGCCGGAAGGCAACCGCTGTCCCGACGCGCCCTGGCGTCTGCCGTCGGCAAGCCAGCTGGGCATGTGGTGGTACAACAAAGCCCTGGGCTTCATGGGGCTCGGCCATCAGAACAGCGTGCCCGTCTACGCTGTGGCCGACGGCCTGCTCACCCGGCGCGAAACGTGGAATGACGCCGTCGCCATCCAGCACAACGACCCGCTGCACCCCGGAAAAAAGGTGTGGACCTTCTACGGCGGGATGGCCGATAGCGCCAACCGGCAGTCCTTCGTCGCCGAGGCCTTCCCGCCGGGCGTCGAGAACGTGCCCGTGGAAGCAGGCGAGCTGCTGGGCTATCAAGGACGTTGGTGGCAAGGGCCGCTCTGGGTACACGTGCACTTCGCCATCACCCCGGCACGCGCCGACGGCACCTTCCCCGCCGCCCTGGTCAACCGCGCCGACGAACGCGACACGCCGCTGCCCTACGATCTGCAAAAGACCGGCCTGCTGGTGCCTACACCGTACCTGGGCCTCATCGGCAGCGAGATCAGGGGCGTGCCCACGTGGCTGCCGCTGCAGTGCAACCCGGCAGATGACACGCCCTGATTAGAGAAAGGTATCCGAGATGACCGAGACCCACAACGCACAAGCAGAACCGCTGAACATGGTCGGCGCGCTCGTCCTCTGGGGACTGACCTCGGCGTTGGCCGTTGTGCTCATTCCCACCGTGCTGGACATCGTCCTCAAAATCTACGCCGCTTTCTGGGGCAGTTATGGCTTCTACGGCGAAGTCTATCAGATGGGCGTCGCCATACGCCAGCTCCTGACCCTCTTCCTGGGCCTGATCGCCGTAGCGGTGGTCATCGGTGGGGGAGAGTACCATTACGGCCACGTCGGGGAGCCCGCGTCCTGGAAACTGTTCGCGGAAACATTGGGCGTCGAAGCGGCCTTCTTGCTGCTTTCGGCCTTCCTGTGAGGATGCATCCGCCGGCGGTTTGCCGTTGACCTATCAGAGGAACAAACAGGCGTCGCCCAGCGAGTAGAAGCGATAGCGTTTTTCTATCGCCGTCGCATAGGCTTTGCGAACGAGAGCCACCCCCGCGAAGGCCATCACCAGCGCCAGCAGTGAACTGCGGGGCAGGTGGAAGTTGGTGATCAGCGCGTCCACCGCCCCGCACGTTGCTTTATGCTGCGGAGAGGCCCAATCCTCAGTTTCGGGTCACCAGGGGCAAGAATACACGCGCCGCTTCGGCCACCCGGACCTGCAGGGTGAGATCGATGCGCTGGACGGCGTCGTCCGTCCCTATCGGCGCCGTCGCCGTCACGGTAACACAGCCCGTATAGCTCATCGACTGGGTCGTGGAGTAGCTGATGGGCGTGATGGTGAAGACGCCGGGCGTCGTGCCGCTGGTGACCGACGTCTCGAACCAGGTGCCCGCCTGCTCAAGATCCCACGTCAACACATCTTCCGAGCCGACGTTGCGCGGTGTCACGACGTGGGAGCGCGGCAGCATCAGCGCGTCAGAAATAAGATAGGTGAAATTGAGCTCCGCCGGAAGGTTTCCCAGCCGTGGCCTCACGATATCCAGCGTCACCTCGACCCGCTGGACGGCGTTGAGCGTCTCCGCCGGGTCGGTGACTGTCACGGTGAACGTGCCGGTGTGCTGGCCTTCGGGCAATGCCGCAATCGCAGCCTGATTGGGCATCACCCCAAACGGTTCCGGTGTCGTCGCCGTTTCCGGCGAAAAGTCGAGCCAGGCACAGCCGGTAGTGATGGTCCAGGTGAGGGGATCGCTATTGCCGACGTTTTCGGGGGTCACAGTGTAAGAGTCGGGTGAAAGAACGCTGGTGGCTTGATTGAACGCAAAAGCCAACGTCTCCGGCAACCCACCCAATTCTGGGGGCGTCGTAAGATCACCGGCGAAGACATAGCCGGGCATACCGACAAAGGCATCGCTCCAGTGACCTGTGCTCCCACTCAGCCACAGATCATAGCCGCTGTCGGGATAGGTCAGATCGCGGAACTCGCCGGCGCTGAAGGGGGAGATGCTCTTGAAAATCTCCCCCACGCTCTTTCGTTGGCTGGGATCCGTTAACAGCTGGTTGACAATATTGCTGGCAGAATAATAGTTGTTGTTGGCGTAATAAGCCTCCATGCCGATATCCACAAAGGGCGCAGCGTACATCCGCACCCGGCGCTCGGCCTCCACTTGCGTCAATGTGCCCTCGGGATCGCAGGCTGAATCGCCTGCCGAAAAGCAAGCGTGGCTGAGAATTGCCACGCTGTCCTCGGCTAATTTTCCGCCAAGATCATTGCGGATCTGATCCGGAGAGACGAACTCGCTACCTAGATAGAAACCACCGACCTCCGTTGGATTGACGCACGAGTCGCCCCAGTAAACGCCGTGCCCCATGTAGAGGAGAAAATGTGCGCCATTGGCTGCTGCGACAATATCGCTCCAAGTGAAAGCGCTATCGCCGTAGAAAAACTTATAAACCGTAACGCCATGATCCTCCAGTGCGTCTACCGCGTACTGCATGTCGTCTTTGTAAAGCTGAGTGACATCTCCGACCTCACCTACGATGGCGATGGCTTTCAAGCCGCCGGACTGCAGCTGAGCCTGGGGCGTAACGATAACCGGCGCCGGCCGATGATCCACCGGCCCCTTCAGCGGAGGGGCAACGTGCCACGCGGATGCGGACAGCGGTCGGCTCCATACAGACGTAGCAATGAACAAGGCAATCACCATGATGCCCAGTAGAAGCACCACAGCAGTAAACCGTATCCATATGTTTTCTTGCATGCTCCTGACTCCTTATTGTGCGCCCGATTATGTTCTAACCTATATTTTACCCCAATGATCGGGGGTCAAGCAATAGGAGAGAAGTAAGGGACGAAATCCGGTTGCCGGATACTGGATAAGCGCCTCAGAGGAACAAACAGGCGTCGCCCAGCGAGTAGAAGCGATAGCGTTTTTCTATCGCCGTCACGTAGGCTTTGCGGACGAGATCCACCCCCGCGAAGGCCATCACCAACGCCAGCAGTGAACTGCGGGGCAGGTGGAAGTTGGTGATCAGCGCGTCCACCACGCGAAACTCAAAACCCGGCGTGATATAGAGGTCGGTGAAGCCCTCGTAGGGCGCGACGGCGCGCCAGGGACAGCTCTCCGTCTCCGATTGAAAAAGCCCGCTGCGCGCCGCCGTCTCCAGCACACGCATGCTCGTCGTCCCCACGGCGATGACGCGTCCACCCCTCACCTTGGTCTGGTTGATCTGCTCGGCGACGTGGGGCGAGAGACGCGCCCACTCGCTGTGAATCTCATGCCCCTCGACGGTCTCCTCTTCGATAGGGCGGAAGGTGTCCAATCCCACGTGGAGCGTGACGAAGGCGAACTTGACGCCGGCTTCGCGCAGCTCCAGCATCAACGCCGGTGTAAAGTGCAGGCCCGCCGTCGGCGCGGCGGCGCTGCCCGGCGTCTGCGCGTAGACCGTCTGGTAGCGCTCCGGATCCTTCAGCTCTTCATGGATGTACGGCGGCAGGGGAACTGCACCCAGGTCGTCCAGATGCGGCGCCAACGGCTCGGAGAAGGCCAGCACGCGCTCGCCGCGCCCGCCCACTTCGACTACCTCGGCTTCGATCTCCGTGGGCTCGTCCCCCTTGAAGAGGCGCACACGGGTGCCGACACGCGTCCGCGCGCCGCCCATCAGCCCGCGCCAGCGTCCCTCCTCAATCCGACGCAACAGCAGGATCTCCACTCTGCCCCCGGTGGGGACTTTGCGGGCGAAGAGGCGCGCGGGGATCACGCGGCTCTCGTTGGCGACGAGCAGATCACCGGGACGCAGATAGTCGCCGATCTCGCGGAAGATACGGTGCTCCAGTTCGCCCGTCTCGCGGTAGATAACCAGCAGGCGCGAGGCGTCGCGCGGCTCCACGCCCACCTGCGCGATCAGCTCTTCAGGCAGGTCGTAGTCAAGGGCCGATGTCTTCATCTGGCGTCACTCCGGCAACAGCAGAGGACGGGCTTCCGGTGCGTAAGTGTCGATCAGCTCCGGCGTGATGGCGCCTCCCCGCGCAATCGCAGCGTAGAGGTCGGCGCTGGGCCGCCGCATGCGCTCCTGCGTCTCCGGATCCAGGGCAATCAGGCCGAAGCGCAGCGTCCAGCCCTCCGCCCACTCGAAGTTGTCCACCAGCGTCCAGTGATAGTAACCCTGCAGCGGTAGATTCTCTTGCATGACGCGCCACATCTGATGCAGATGGAGCAGCAGTGCGCGGGGACGCTGGTCGTCGTCGCTGTCGGGAATGCCGTTCTCGGTGACGTAGATGGGGAGGCCCAGCTTTCCCAGGCGCCTCAGCGCGCGGGCCATACCTTCGGGATAGAGCTCGCCGTAGCCGCCGTCCAACATCTCGGCGTCGCCGGCGTGCGTGGCGCGCCCGAAGAGCATCTCATGGGCGCCGCTGTCAAAAGCGACCAGGTCGCGCGTGTAGTAATTTAAGCCGATCCAATCCAACGTGCGGCGCAACTTGAAGGCCGGTCCAAAGCCGATGGGCAGCGCCCACCACCCTTTCCACACCGCGCTGAGCGTGCTCCGGTTGTACCCCAGGTCCTGAATGCGCGCCACCAGCCCATCCAGGAGCGAGCGGGGATTGGCGGGGTCGAAAATGCGCAGGTTGTGCGCCAGCCCCACCTTCGCCGCCGGCTGGATGCGATGGATGGCGCGATAGGCTGCGCCGTGCGCCCTGAGCAGGTTACGGAGCACCGTCCGCGTGGCCTTGAGGCTTCGCTGGCCGGGCGGGAAGAGCCCTGTGAGATAGCCCATGGTGGCGTAGACATTGGGCTCGTTGACGGTGCACCAGAGCCGCGTCTCCTCGCTCAGCGCGCGCACCACTCGCTCCACGTAACGGGTGAAATAAGCGATGGTGCCCACGTTCTCCCAACCACCCTGCTGCTCCAGCCAGAGCGGATTGGAAAAATGATGTAGCGTCACCATAGGCTCGATGCCACGCGCTCGCAGCCCCTGGAGCATCTCACGGTAACGCTCCAACGCCGCGTTGTCGAAGGCCCCCGGCTCCGGCTCCACCCGACTCCACTCGATAGAAAGCCGCAGCGCGTTCAGACCCATATCGGCGGCGCGATCAAAATCCGCCTCGGCGTTCTCCCACCAGTCGCAGGCCAGGCCCGAAGTGTGTCCCTGCTTGATACGCCCCTCCTGCTGCTCCCAGGCCCACCATTGATTGTTCTCGTTGTTCCCTTCGACCTGATGCGAGGCCGTCGCCACGCCCCATTTGAAATCCGGCGGAAAGTGATACGTCGCATTGGGCATGGCGCTACTCCTCTTCTCGAAGGTCGCGCAACCTGACCACGGCCTCTTCCACCGTAGCACAGAGCTGCGGATAGGCCAGCACCCCGTCGCCGATCTCCGTCTGCTCGCCGATACACCTGACCAGCGGGGGCCAGTGCGCACCCACCAACAGCAGCGGCTTGACGCGCCCACCGGTGTCGGCCAGTACCTGCCCCATACTCCAGGTGACGACCACCTCCGTCAACGTGCCGATACCACCCCAAAGAGCGATAAAGGCATCGCCTTCCTGCAACATACGCCGGATGCGGAGCAGCACGTCGGGCGTGCGACGCTCCTCAGTCAGCCACCGCGACGGCACAGCGTCAGGAAACTGGTCCGTCGTGTAGCCCACGACGTACCCTCCGGCCTCGTGGGCACCCTTGCTCACGCGATCCATCACAGCGCTGTAACCGCCGCTGCCCACATCGTAGCCCGCTTCGACCAACAAGCGACCCAAGCACTCCGCGTCGTTCAGATGCCCGTTGTCTTTCGTCCGCGAACTGCCGAACACAATCGCCAACGGCCTGTTATTCTCGCTCATAACACCTCTTTGCACTCGCAACTTAAAAGCCAACCTTCTGGGAAAACCGGCCACCTATCACTTTGGAAGAAGGTTGGCTCTCCTCCGGGAAGGTGACACCTATACCGGATACGCAGCCAATCCGATGAAGCCCGGCCCCACGTGCGACCCGATCACCGGCCCGGTCTCATTGATAAAAAGCTCCACACAGTTCAACTGCGCACGGGCCTGCTCCGCCAGCGCCTGGGCCTCCTCGGGGCACTGGATGTGCGTCACCGCCGCGCGGACAGGCCCCTCGCCCACCTGCTTCCGCACCTCTTGCACCAGCTGGCGGAGGCCCCGCTTGCGCGTGCGGGCCAAGCCCAGTGGCTCGATCTTCCCCTCCTTCAGATAGAGAATGGGCCGCACGTTGAGCATCGCGCCCAGAAACTTGGCCGCGCCGTTGATCCGCCCTCCCTTGCGCAGATACTCCAGATCCTCCACCAGAAACGCACTACCGAAACGTGCCCGAATACCCTCAACCACGGCGGCGGCTTCGGCACGCGAGGCGCCGTTTGCCAACGCCTGCGCAGCCGCCTCAACCATCAGGGCCAGCGCGCACGTCGTCGCCTGGGAATCGACCACCGTGATCCGATCCGGTGCCACCTCGCGGGCCGCCATCTGCGCCACCAGCGGCGTGCCGCTCAACCCCTCAGAGATGTGAACCGAAAGCACCTCATCACCGTTGCGTGTCAGCGCTTCGTAAAGCGTCATAAACTCGCCCGGCGCCGGCTGACTGGTACTGGGTGCCGTCTCCACCCTGGCCAACCGTCGGTAAAAAACCTCCGGCGCGATTTTATCCTCGTCCACCGCCTCATAATCGACGTTAATTTTCAGCGGTACCTTCTGAATCTGCCAACGCCTCTCCAACTGCTCAGGCAAATACGCCGTCGTATCCGTCACCAGGTGAATCATGATACCTCCCTTGCCTAGATAAATCGACACCGCAGGGGAGGGGATAACCTCGATGTTGAGTTCTGCTGCAGGTCCGGCCCTCCACAGCCCCCGGCCCCCACAGCCCCTTGCCACCACTGACATTCTCTGCCATGGAAAATACAGCAACGGAAAATAATAGCAACATCACGCACCCTCCAACCTGCCGGCAATAAACATCGCTCATTATAACGGATTTAAAACAAGATACAACACTTAATAAGGACCCCATGCCAACATCACCCGATCTTCAGGAATCCGCTCACCCTGACTATCGAAAGCGGGCAGCCGGGTACCCGTCTCTGCTTCGTACCAGCCCACGCCCAGCCGATACTCGCCGGGCGGAATCCCCTCCGTCGTCAGCGTCACCGTCTCACTGACCACCTCCCCGGCGACCCAGGCACCGGTGGGATACGTCCAATCGCGCGGCATAGCATCGTCCTGCGCCAACACAACCCCACTGTCCACATCGTAGAGATGGACAAAGCGCTTATAGTCCCGAGCGGGAGTCTGCACAGCCTGCCACCAAAGCGTCAGGCGGATTTCATTTTTTTGGGACACAAGGTCGTATCCCAAAAGCCGCAAAACCTCGCCAAAGAACGCTTCCTGGGCGAAGGGCAAAGGGGGCGGCTCGAAGACGCGCTCGCGGGCGACGATGGGCAGCCCCTCGACCACAGAACAGGTCACCGGGGCTTTCCCCTCCGCCAGCAACGTCAACTGCAGACGATAAGGGGAATGGGGCAACGACGGCGGCATCTCCAATCGCACCGGCGCGCGCACCCAGGCGTGTTTCGGCCAGAGCGACGTCTCTGATCCGGGCGCCACCGCTCCCTCCTGCGAGGCGACCACCTTCCCCAGCCCGTTCAACACCTCCCAGCGCGCCGTCAGCGCCACCTCCGGCACCTCAACCGCGCTCCAGACCGCGTCGAACGTCAGCGCTTCACCCTCGTCTACCGCGTCGGGTAGCCGCACCTCGGTGAGACGCAGACCACCGGCCTCACAGATCGCCGTGTCGGGCGGCTCCCGCCGCGTGGCATCCGTCAGCCGAACGGGCACGTCCACCTCGCCGCCTTCCTGCATCGTCGCCTGCAGATAAGTGATCACGGAAAGCGTGTAAGCGCCCGGCGCCAGCCCTTCCGGCAGCGGCATCCGCAGATGATCCACCACCTGCTCGCCGGGCGTCCAGAGCGTCGTGGGCAGATACCCGTAGCCCGGCTGCAGATCCATCTGCACCAGCTGCCGGCCCGTCGCATCGCGCAGGCGCAGCGAAAGACTCCAGTTGCGCGGCGTCCCCCTCGTCGACCAGGTGAAGGCGAGAGCCAGCGTGCGGGGGTCCACCTGGTGGGCCTCGACGGCGTGCAGCGTCAGCGCACCGTCGCCCAGCGCCGCGACCTGCGGCGCGTCCGCCGGCAGCGGCGGCCCTCCCGGCACGCGCACCGCCCCGATGTAAAACGCTCCCATCCCCCGCCCCTGCGCCGTCTGTCCAAAGCGCTCCTCGGCATCGTCGTGGACGCGCAGTTGCAGCAGATAGAGGCCGCGCGCCAGATCCCCCGGCAGCGCCAGCCTTGCCGTCTGCACCGCCTTCACGGCGAAGGACGTCTCCGCCAGCGTCAGTGGGACGTTGTGGCGCGGCGTCGCCGGGGAGACCAGGCGCAGCGTGCCCGTCAGCGGCGCCGTCACGTCAGCCCATGCCAGCTCAATGTTGAGCGTCTCCCCGGGCACAGCGGTATCAGGCGCGCGCACCGTCGTCAACTGCGCCGCGCCGAAGTCCACCGGCCCCCGGTGCGGATAGGGCATCTGGACGAAGTCGAAGAACGTCGCGGGCCCGGCGGTGGGGGGCTGTTGAAAGAGTGCACATAGGATGATGGAAATGACAAGGGATAAAATAACAAAGGACAAAGGATAAAATGACAAAGCGGGAGCGGAGGAGAGCAGCCAGATGGCACAGCCCAGCAGCGTGGCGGCGGAGACGAGCAACGCGGCCGTACGCAGCGGCGTATTCCGCAGGCGCAACGTCACGACGTGCGGGCCGGCGGGCATGTCCACCGCCAGGCGCCCCGAGCCGGTTAGCGGGCGGGCGTCGGCGCGCTCGCCGTCAATGCGCGCTTGCCAGCCGGGCCACCAATGCAGCGGGAAGGCGACCGTCGCCGCGCGGTCCAGCGTCACGCGCCAGACCTGCTGCACCGGCGTGCGGCGCGTCAGCGTGGCGAGCAGCCGGGCGTTACCGTCGACCTTCGGCATCATGCTGTTCACACCGTCCACCACCGCCCCGGAGATGTAAAGGCGCGGGACCACGTCCGCCGGCAGATACTCATGCCGGATGGTCGTGCCGATGTTGCCGGTGAAAGACTCGTAGAGCAGCAGGTTGTCCCAGGTCACGTCCTCCGCCGTGATGCGCAGGCGGTCGGGGTGTAGGGAGAGCAGCGCGGAGAGAATGAGCGCGGCGGTACAAAGCAGGCCGATGAGCGTTGAAACGTGGATCGGGCGGCCCCCACTCCGGTCTGCCAACGCGCCGCTGACGGCGGCGGTGAAGAGCGCCTGGACGGAGAGAAAGCGCCAGGGGAACTGTGTCGTCGCCAGCAACGGAAGATACCGCCAGAGCGGCCGCGAGAGGGGCGTGATCATCACCGTCGCCAGCGCAAGCCCGATCAACAGGTAGACTTCACGGGCGAGGATTTTGGATTTACGTTCGACTCCTGACCTCTGCCTTCTGGCCTGCCGTAAAACCCGCCACGATAGAAGAACACTTCCTATCAGCGCCAGCCCCGCCTGCGCCAGCCCCATGGCGAAAGGCCCGGCCTCGTCGACGCGACCCGCGATCTCATAATTGAAACGCAACGAGCGCTGCACCAGGTTCGTGCTGCGAAAGTGGTTCTCGTAGTTGAAGTAACCCTCGGTGAACGCCGGCCCCATCTGCCCGTAGCGTATCTCCGCAATGGCGGGCAGCCAGAACCAGGCGCTGAGCAAGATGCCGAGGGCAAAAGGAAGGACGATGCGTGAAACGTGAAAGTCGAGGGCGGATGCCGGATGCCGGCGAGACGTCTTTGCTCGATCCCAGGTCACGACAAGGGCATAGAGAAAGGCGAAGGGGGAGAAGATGAGAGCGGAGACGTTGTGCGTGAGGATCAGCGCGCTGTAAGCCAGCGCCGCGCCGAGCACGCGCCGGGTCGTGAAGCGCGCTGCCAGCCGATCCAGCGCCCACAGAATCAGCGGATACCAGACGAAAGCGTAGAACTCGGAAAGTGAATCGCCCCGCACGTAGACGTTGACCAGGTGAAAGGGCGCGAAGGTATAGGCCGCCGTCGCCAGCAGCGCCGCCACGCGATTTTGGAAAAGCCGCCGGAACCAGAACAGCATGGTCAGCGCCGCCAGCATAAAGCCCAGCGTCTGCGTCGCCTGAATGGCGACCGGTGGCGAGAGACCCAGCGCCGTCAGCCCGCCGCTGAGGTAGTAGGGCAGCGCCGCGTAGTGGTTGAAGAACGGATAGCCCAGATCGTAGGCTGCGTGGCTCATCCAGCGGACGGGGAAGATCCCGTGGCGCAGGCTCTCCGCCATCTCTAGCGTGCGCCGCAGGAGGAAGGGACTGTCGCCGCCGCCCCGCGTGTTGACGATGCCCGGTCCCCAGAGCGGCGCAGCCGCGACAAGTGCCAGCGCTATCGCCAGCGCGAGAATTACAAGATTAAACCAATGGAATCTTTTACTTCTCTTCAAAGTTAGCAGAAATTCACCTTGGAGTCCTGGTAAGTCAAAAGCCTTTCCTGAGGCTCATAGCCCCCGTCCGCGGGGGCATTATAGCCAGATTTCACCGAATAAACCGTCCCCGAGGACGGGGACTGGGGCATTTTAGTTTCATTCCGCTAGAATCACCGGCAATTCAACCCACTCCGCCACCGGTTGGTAGCGCGCGTCCAGCAGCGGCAGGTGCTCACCCGTCTCGCTCTGATAGAGCCCCACGCGCAACTGATCCCGTGCGGGATCCGGCTTGATGTCGGGCAGCGGGTGCTCATCCAGGATCAAGTCCCCCGGCTGCCAGCGCGTCGTCGGCAGGAGCCCCTGGCCCGGCTGGCTGTCGTGCTGGGCGATCTGCTCCCCATCGCGCAGATAGTGCACGAAGACGATGTACGGGGCGTCGAAAGCGGCCCGCGCATCCCACCAGAGCCGCACCGTCGCACCGCCGGACGCTTGTCGCACCAGCGCCGCGCGCAGCACCGCCTGGGGCTTTTCATTCCCGAAAGGCGCTACATCAGCGGGTACCTCTGGGCGGGGATCGGCCTGAAGGATGTACGAGGTAATGAAAGGCTGCGGATCCTTATCGCCCTGGGCCAGTGGCCCCGGCGCGGCGCGCAGATAGGCCGGATGCGGCACGTAGGGCCAGATCTCGGCAGCCCAGTCGTCGTAGGGCCAGACGACGAAGACGAGACCAGCGTCCGGCGATAGGGTCTCCTCGACCGGCAGGAAGCGCACGCTCGTCTCCGGCACGAGGAAAGGCAGCGACGCCCACTCGTCCCAAATCACCGCATCGACGTAGATCACACGTCCGGTCGCCGGGCCGTGCAACATGCGCTGACCGTCCCAGCCCGTGCCGCGCCGCGCGTTGATCTCGCCCGCCAGCGCCTCCGGCCCCGCCTCAAACCAATGATAGGCCAACGGCGCCTGCGCATAGCGCACGAAATAATCGTAGGTCGTGTGCAAACCGCCTAATAGCACCAGTGCCAGCGGCAGCCCCCCCCATTTGATCACTTTAAATTTATCATGTTCAATTTGTTTTTCCATCCATCGCAGCCCGCATGCCGGCAGCAGCGCCGCCGTGGGCAGCACACCGACGGCGCGCAGAAAGTGCGGCGCGTCCTCCGCCAGCAGCGTGGGCAGCGCCATGACCGCCGTCCAGAGCAGGAGCAAGGCGGCCCGCGCGTCGCGCCGAAAGCCCGCTATTGTCACGACCACGCCCACGACGAAGGCTAAACCCAAGGGCGGTCCCCAGACGGGACGCCACGCCAGGTTGTGCCGCCAGATGCGGTCGCCGCGCGCGAAGAACATCTCCATCGTGCGGAACACGTGTCGTGCCAGCGTGCTCCAGAGATTGCCCTGATTGATAGTTTCGCTGAAAACCGAGACTTGGCCCGTGCGCGCGAGGATCACGTCAGGGTGGCGCAGCGTGTAGAGACCGAGGGGCGTCAGGATCAGCAGGGCCGCGACGCAAAAGAGCACAGCGCCGCGCCACCGTTGCAGGGTCCGCTCGCGGTGAAAGAGCAGCGCATAGCCAACGAAAGCCGCCAGGGCCACAGGCGTGAAGCGCGCCGCCATGTAAGTGTACCAGCAAAGCCCGTAGAGGGCACCGGCGGCGATCCAATGGCGCGCCCGCTTCGTCTTGACGGCGCGCGCGGCCTGCGCCATCCAGAGCGCCGTGACGAGCGGCAGCAGCACCGCGCGGAAACCCACGCGGCTCAGGTGCACGTGCCAGAAGGTGACGGCGAGGACGCCCAACGCCCAGCGCCCCACCCCCCGACCGAAGAGCACGCGGGCCAGATCGTAGGTGGCGGCCAGCGTGAGGACGCCGACGAAGAACGAGGGTAGACGCACCGCCAGCGGGCTGCGTCCCAACAGCGCCACGCTCGCCGTGACCAGGTAGATGAAGAGCGGCTCGCGCCCGTTGTTCGCTGCGAAGTAAAGGGGAAGGTCGCCGCTTTCCAGCACATGGACCGCGTCTAAACCGTGCTGTGCCTCGTCGTGGTAGAGGCCGGGCGGGATGTCGCCCGGAGCGATAAGTCGCAGCGCCGCGCCGATGAGCAGAAAGGCCAGGATCAGGATGCAGCTGCGCCACTGACGTCCCTGCGTCATGCTTATCCTCTGTGGGTCCTTTCTGATCGGCAAGGATAATAGCTCAGTAACGCTTTCTCCGCCGGCGCCGCCGCTTGGGCTTGAGTACCTCCCAGCCGGGACCGGCGCTCAACAACAGCAACAGCCCCATGCTGACGGCTGAGGTCAAGCACCACATGCAGGTCGCACCGATGACGAAGGGCTCCAGAAACGTGAGCCCGGCGGAGAAAAGCGTGCCGAAGGCCGTCAGACCGAAGCGCACGGCGGGCGCCCGCTCGACGTAAGGGCCCTCTTGAATCCACCTCTCGTAGACAAAGACGGCCAGGATGGCAAGGTAGCCCAGCAGCCCGAGGACGGCGATAGGCAGGAAACCGAAAAGAAGCGCGTATTCGCTCTGCTGGACCGCGTTGCAGTCGCCGACGGGGCCACAGACAGCCGTCGTCTGGGTCGTCTCGACGTAGCTCAAGTACGTCGCGGCGACGGTGCCGAGCAGCGCGATGACCACAAAGCCCCAGGGATTGAAGCGGTCCGCCAGCCGACGCTGCCACGGATGCGGGCGCGCCACGGCGATCATCGCAACGATAAGACCGACCAGCACCACGGTGGCTAGCGTGCTGCCGAGGGGATCTTGCATGTAGGTGTCGCGCCACGTGACCTTCGCCTCGTCATCGACCTCCTCGACGGGCAGATTGGGCAGATCGGGCCACTCGACGCCGCCCTCGGCCAGATACTGCTCAATCAGGCCGGGGAACTGCTGGGGGATCTGCTGAGAGCCGATGAGATAGTGATCTCCAACTAATAATCGGGGCACCCCCTGCCACTCCGGCGGGATCTCGTAGCGCGTCGTCGAGGCGTTGTACAGCGCTTGCCCTTCCGCCGTCGCCGTGTTGATCTCCAGAATCTGCAGTTGATCTCCGTATTGCTCGCGGAGCGGCGGAAAGACCTCGGTCATCACATACTCACAATGTCCACAGCTGGGATGATAGAAGAGGACGGCTCGGACGACTGCTTCCTGCGCCAGAGCAGAACCGATCACCATCAGACCGGCCAAAACGACCAGCAGTAAACTCGATATCCTTTTGCAACTTATCATGGTTTTCTTCTTTCAGATCTACGCAGAACAGGGAGAGAAAACTGAGCCGGCGGTTTGACGGCACGCCAGCTGCTGACGCCTGCGCTCTTGACAACAAGCTTTCCGCTCGTCGTCGGCGACGCAGCGTCAGCGGAGTCGCGTTTAGGAGAGTAGCCCCCTGGGCCCGCTTTCAGGTTTTGAACAGCGTCAGCAGCTGTTTACCCCGGATCTGCCTGAACGTGGCCCCCTGACCAACCGTCGTTAAGGCAGCGGTCGCATCGACGATATGCGTGCCCGCCACGGCGTCGACGCCGTGGTCGAAGAAGACGCGGGAGAGCGGCGTGGTGCCGCCCAGCACGATGACATAGGCGTCGGGGCGGCAGAGCGTGAGCAGCTCGTCACAGGTGTGATTCAACAACGAGGTGCCTGTCAACGCGACGACGTCAGCCTGGGGAAGCAGCGTGGGTGCCTGCGAGGCCGGCCTGTCGCCCTCACGCGGATGGAGCTCCAATATCCAGGCGCTCGCCGCCGCCTCCCGAACGCGCGCGGTGAAGGGGAAGTGACCGACGACGGCTACACGCTTGCCCACTCCGCGTTCCACGATGACATCGGCGGCGTTGACGTTGACACAGGCTTCAACATCGACCTCCAACAGCGCGTTGATGGCAGCAAGGCCGACGCCGGCCTCCAGCAACGAGGTTGAGCGCGCCAGCTCAATCAACGCCGGTACGTCGAGCTCGTGCAAGTGTCCCGCTGCCCGGACGGGTGGTCCGCCGCCGTAATGGTGATCGTCATCCCCGCCGTGCAACGTCGAGGCAATGCCGCTGCGGACCTCTCCTCCCCACTCGACGGTCACCGCCGTCCAGAACGCACCGATGCAAACGTCCACAGGCCGCGCCTGAAGGGCTCGGGGGGTGACCTCTGCTATCAGCTCCTCTACAATAGACACAGGTTGACTCCCTCACTGTATAATCGTTGCGACATCGTCGACACAAAGCCGAGTAAACACCTCTCCCTGAGGCCAACATTGCAGCATGCTCACCCGAAAAATCCCCTTACGCTGCAAAGGAAAGCGCACACCTCATCGTATAATACCCCGGTTTGTACGTCGCGTCAATGCGCCGCTGTTTTGAAAACCCCCTGAACCTGATCCCGTCGTTGGGAGGGCCTCCTGCGCCTCGCTCAAGATACCCTCAGCGGAATCGCACCTTGACGCCAGGTCTTCCAGGAGCTTCGTGGCGTGCTGCAAGCCTGCGGCGCACGACATCGATCTCCACTGCGCTGACTAGAATCCGCGGCCCTTTCCCCGGCCGAGCCATCACGACAGAGCACGCAGAGGATCTCCTGTTTATGAACTATCCGCGCCTTTCGGCCCACTGCGAAGGTCGAAAAGACGCGCCGCGACCGGCCTGAAGGTACGTCGGTGAATATCACAGATGCCGAGCGCCTGCAGGGCCTCACGGTGTTGGGCCGTGCCGTAGCCCTTATGTTGCGCGAAACCGTAGCCATGGAAGGCACGCTCCGCGCTCTCCACCATCCAGCGGTCGCGGCTGACCTTGGCGACGATACCGGCGGCGGCGACGGAGAGACTGAGCGCATCGGCGCGGGGGAAGGCGCGCTGAGGCAAAGGGACGGTGGGCAGCGTCAGAGCGTCGAGGATGAGCGCCTCGGCAGGCACGGTGAGGGCGTCGAGCGCACGACACATAGCAAGGCGTGTCGCCGGAACGATACCGCGCGCGTCGATCTCTCCCGCCGTGGCCCAGCCCACGCCGACGGCAGATGCAGCTGCACAGATCGCGTCGTAAGCCGCCTCCCGCTGTTGCGCTGAAAGCGTCTTGGAATCCCGAACCGCCTGCAAGGTTGCCGGCGTCGTCTCCATGCGGGGCAGGATCACCGCAGCCGCGTAGACCGGCCCCGCCCAGGCACCACGTCCCGCCTCGTCGAGACCGGCGACGTGAGTATATCCCTCGACCCAGAAAGCCTGCTCCGTGGCCGTCGTAGGCCGCGTCTGTCCACGTTTACTCATGCGGATCATTATGTCACACGCGGTGGGATTTGCCAAGTTGGGTTCTCATGTCATCATCAGATAAGCGTAAGGGCATCGGGGAACTCCGTCCGACACCTGTGTGCCTTGCGACGGGTCCTTTATTCGTAGTAAGCGGCGAAGCGCCAGCGGAGTCGCGTTTTCAAAAATGTGAACTTAACCAACCGGGGAAATGAACCACCCCATCGTCGCACCTTATGGGATCTCGGAGCGGGCCCGCCGGTGAAAACGCCCCCCATAGCGCAGAATCTGCGCAGACGAAAGCAAGGCAAACGAAACCGGGGTTGATGCGGGAGGGAAACATGAGGGAAAGCCGCCTATGGCGTTTGAGCCACCCTGAAACTGCTTCATTTGCCCTTATACTGTGTATTGCAGATCTTCTGGGTTATGTGCTATAATTAAGGCGAAGAGGACGCGAATAGAACGCCTATCAAGGTTTTTGGGGAGAGAGATCCTGACCGATATTCTGGGAACGAACTTGACAGAGGTCTGAGAAAATGGCAGATAGCTTAGAACGATTTACAAGGGGCTCGCGGGATGTGCTCCACTTCGCCAAGGCGGAGGCGGTACGCATGCGCCACGCCAGCATTGGACCAGAGCACATTCTCTTGGGGTTGATATTGGAAAGTGAAGGATTGGCGGGGCGGGTGCTGCGGGACTTGGGCATGCACCCCCAGGAAGTGCAGCGCCTGGTGAAGCGCTTTTCCGGCTCCAAGGCACTGCGGAGTGAGAAGCCCGACCTGCGGGAAAGCACCCAGGTCGTCCTAACCATCGCTATAGAAGAAGCCAAGCGTCACAATAGCCCGGCGGTGGACACCCAACACCTGCTTCTGGCCCTATTGCGTCAACAGGAAGGGGTGATACGGGCGATCCTACAACAGTTCAGCCTCTCCACGGACATCGTGCGCCGTCGGGTCTTGCAGGTGATGCCCACCAAGTCCAGCAGCCTGCAACGCCGGACCTCTTCCTCACGGCGCCGACAGAGACAACGCCAGAGTTCCGGCGACTCCCTGCTGGACCAGCTGGCTGTGAACCTCACCGAGCAGGCGCGCCAGGGCCTTCTGGACCCCGTCATCGGCCGTCAGACAGAGATCGAGCGGGTGATTCAGATTCTGGCGCGGCGCACCAAAAACAATCCCGCTTTGATCGGAGAGCCGGGCGTGGGGAAGACCGCCATCGTCGAAGGGCTGGCGCAGCGGGTGGTCGCCGGCGGCGTACCCGGCCCAATCCTGGACAAGCAGGTGATTCAGCTGGATATCGGCTCGCTGGTGGCGGGCACCATGTATCGCGGCCAGTTCGAGGAGCGCCTGAAGAAAGTATTGGAAGAGCTCAAGGAGAGCAACACCATCGTCTTCATCGACGAGCTGCACATGTTGGTGGGCGCCGGGTCTGCCGGTTCTTCCCTCGACGCCGCTAACATCCTCAAACCTGCCCTGGCGCGGGGGGAATTGCAGTGTATTGGCGCCACCACGTTGGACGAATACCGCAAGCACATTGAATCCGACGCGGCGTTGGAGCGACGCTTCCAGCCGGTTATGGTCGAGGAACCGACGCCGGAAGAGACGCTGGACATCTTGCGGGGCATCAAGCACGCTTACGAACAGCACCATCACCTGGTGATCAGCGAAGAAGCGCTGGAGGAGTCCGTGCGTCTCTCGGCACGTTACGTCACCGACCGCTATCTACCCGACAAAGCCATTGATTTGATGGACGAGGCCGCCTCGCGGGTGCGTATGTACAAATCGCCCAGCTCGGTGCGCCTGCGGGAGATCTTTGAGCGGTTGCAAACGTTGCGCATCGAGCGCACCCGCTTGCTGTTCCAGGGAGATGATAGAAAACGCCAGAGGATCGAGGAAGAGATAGGAACCCTTGAAATCGAAATGGACGAGTTGCGGGAGACACAGGAGATGGACGAGACGTTGGTCGTGGAGCCGGAAGACATCGAAGAGATCGTGGCCATGTGGACCGGCATCCCCCTGAACCAGCTGGCGCGGGAGGAGACAGAGCGCCTGATGGAGATGGAAAACCAACTTCGCAACCGCATCGTGGGGCAGGACGAGGCGCTCGAGATGGTCGCCAAGGCCATACGTCGCGCCCGCGCCGGGCTGAAAGACCCACGTCGGCCCATCGGCTCCTTCATCTTCCTGGGACCCACCGGCGTAGGGAAGACGGAGCTCTCTAAAGCGATGGCGGAGTTCCTCTTCGGCAGCGAGGACGCCCTGGTGCAGCTCGACATGTCGGAGTTCATGGAGCGACACTCTGTGGCCCGCCTGGTGGGAGCGCCACCGGGCTACGTGGGCTACGAAGAGGCCGGGCAGCTGACTGAGGCCATTCGCCGCCACCCCTATTCCATCGTCGTCTTCGACGAGATTGAAAAAGCCCACCCTGACGCCTTCAACATGCTGTTGCAGATCATGGAAGAAGGCACCCTGACCGACGCCCGCGGGCGAAAGGTCGATTTCCGCAACGCGCTGATCATCATGACCTCTAACGTGGGCGCAGAAGAGATCCGCCGTCAGGGCAGTATTGGTTTCAACATCACCTCGCAATCCGAAGCCGACGCCGAGCGGGAATATGAAGAGATGAGCCGCAAGCTAAAAGCCCGCTTGCGGAAACTCTTCCGCCCGGAGTTCCTCAACCGCCTGGACGCCATTATCGTCTTCCGCCCCCTGAACAAAGCCGCCCTCCGTGAGATCGTCGATCTGGAGATCGACAAAGTGCGCGAACGCCTGCAGGAGAACGGTCTCGACCTGGAGATGACCGACGCCGCCCGGGATTGGTTGGCAAAGGAAGGATACAGCGAGGAGTACGGTGCCCGCCCTCTGCGCCGCCTCATTCAACAAAGCGTCGAGACCCCGCTTTCCGACGCCCTGATCTCCGGCACATTCCAGGCCGGGGATGTCGTGCTTCTGGACGTGGCGGACGGGGATCTGGTGCTGCACGCGGAGGCGAAGACGCCGGAGCCCGTCTAGGGACCGTTACAGCCCAAGCAAGAGCTCTTGCTCCAGGCCCTACTTCTCCGAACGGGGGTGGGCCTGCCGGTAAACCTCCCGAGCGCGCCGTTGGGTAACGTGCGCGTAAATCTGCGTCGTCTCCAGGTTACTGTGCCCTAACAGCTCCTGCACCACGCGCAGATCCGCCCCTCCTTCCAGCAGGTGGGTGGCGAAAGTGTGCCGCAGTAGATGCGGGGTCACTTTCATCCTGATGCCGGCCGCGATCCCCGCCTGACGCACAATCGTGCTGATAGAACGCACTGAGAGCCGGCCGCCGAAGCGGTTGAGAAAGAGCGCCCGAGGCTGCCCCTCCTTCACCTGCTCCGGGCGTCCCACGTGGATGTAAGCGTGCAGCGCGGCGATGGCGGGACGTCCCAGCAGCACCAGGCGTTCTTGGTCACCCTTGCCGATGACGCGCATCTCCCCACTCTGCAAATCGACGTCCCCCAAATTCAGCCCGCCCAGCTCACTGACACGCACCCCAGAAGCGTAGAGAGTCTCCAGGACAGCTCGATCCCGCAACCCTTTGGGCGTGGCGGTGTCCGGCACCCTCAGCAGCCTTTGCACCTGCTCGTGAGTCAGATAGCGGGGGAGACGACGAGGGAGGCGGGGGGCGTAAATACGACGGAAAAGATTCTGCTCCCACACTCTAGCGCGCACCAGATAATCCCCAAAGGCGCGCAACTCAAAGACACGGCGCGCGATGCTGGCGCGGACGTAATCTTCGTCGTCTAGTTTGGCCAGGTAATCGCGGACCAGCTCCCGCCGGAGACCGTCCGGCGTCGTGACACCGCACTCCTCACAATACGTCAAGAACTGCTCGATGTCGGTGCCGTAGTTTTTGATGGTATAGTACGAAGCGTTCTCTATCTCCAGATGCTGCAGATAGCGTTTCAGCCACCGCTTCAGGGTTTCCACCATTGTTCACCTGCGCATCAGGAAACGCCTTAAAAGGGAGCGCACTTTACACCGCAGCCACATCGCGTTCGACTTCCTCCTGCCGCAGCTGATCGTAGACGGAGAGGATGTTGGCCACGTGAAGTTGATGACTGGCGATGCCCAACGGCACCCGCTCCAGGCCACATCTCTCCAGAGGAATATCCCAGATGGTGTCGCGCGGCTCGTCGTTTTCGAGCGTCTTCCGAGCCTGTTCCTCTACGCAGGTCAGATAATCGATGTAGAGATCCATCACGGTTTGCACCTCACCCCTGAGGATCACCTCCCCGTGCCCCTGAATGATCGTCAACGGGGCCAGCTCTTTGATCCGCCGCAGGGTCTTAATCTGCTGGTGCAGATTACCTCGAGCGATGATAGGGATAGCCATGACCGCATCCCCGCTGATAAGCACCTCCTCTTCCTCAAGAAAGATACCGATGTTGTCTTCGGTATGCCCCGGAAGGCGGAACAGGCGGAACGTTCGATCTCCGGCACAGACCAGGAGCTCCCCCTCGTCAAAGGTCACCGTGGGGAAGCGCAGCGTGACACCCTCAAAAGCAGGGTTGTTCTGGCGGGCCTCCGCCAGAGAAGCCTCTCCCACTTCCAACAGCTTTCTTCGACAGAGCTCGTGGGCGATAAGATCCAGATGCTCGGGGAAAGCGTGCAGCCCATACACATGATCCATGTGATGGTGGGTGAGCATCAGAGAATGAAAGCGCCCCTGCCCTCTTACGTCCAGAAACTTGGCAATCTGTCGCGCTTCGTCGGGGAAGGGCAGGGCGTCGATGACCACCACCCCATCGCGGGTCAAAACCGCCACGCTGTTCACACGGGCATATCGATCGCTGGTGAAGACGAAAATCTCTTCTGTTACACGTTCCCAATACATGTACACTCCTGCTGATGAGATTGGCTAAGTATTTATAGCGTACCTCATAGAGAATAACACAGCCGGAGGCGAAAGTCAAGAATGCTTTACATAATTAAAGACCGCTCTTCGGAGCGGCCTCTTTTGATGAATAAGTCAGCCCCCACCGTGCCGTGTCCCGATGGTTTTGACCCGAAGGTCTAAAGTGGGTGCCTGCCGATGGCTTGACCTTGCCCGAAGGCTATCGTCTTACCATCTGGACCATCAGCTCCCGTTTTTAATAGTGTTGGCTCAAAACCCCATCCGGGTATCACGCACACGGCAGGAAAGCATCCATATGATACCATACTCCCAAAGGATGACAAATGCCTCTCAGAAGGCCACCAGAGCAGCGCGCAGACAGCGCAGCCAGTTATCGCGCAGGATGTTGGTAACGGCAGCCGGAGCGTACCCACGTGCTTCCAGCAAGGGGATCAGTTTACGCAGATCGCGGATGGTCTCGATCTCTCGGGGGACGGATTCGACCCCCAGTCCCCCGTCGAAGTCGGAACCCAGGCCGACGTGGTCGGCGCTTCCCAACAGCTGGCAGACGTAGTCGATGGCTTCGACGACGCGCTGAAGCGGCAGGCGGGCCTCGCTTGTGCGCCAACCGGGCTCGAGCATGCGGTTGTAGGGGACGATGCCGACAACGCCGTCGCGCTCTGCAATCCGCTCGATAAGACGATCCGAGAGCTGCCGAGGGGAGTCCACAAACGCGCGCGGATTGGCGTGCGAAGCGACGATGGGGCCGGGGTAGCGATCCAGCACCTCCTCCGCAGCCTCCTCCCACAGATGGCTGAGATCCAGCAGCAGATGGTCATCGGCCATGGCCCTCAACAGCTCCCGTCCGAGATCGGTCAGTGGACCGGGGTTGCCGTTACCGCCGGCGTAGCGCGTGCCCGCCGCCCAGCTCAGCCCCACGCCCCGCAACCCACGCTCCACCCACCACCTCAACTCCTCCGGCGTGCGGATGGGATCGGCCCCCTCCATGATCACAAAAATCCCCACCTGCGGCGTCCCGCTCTCCCACGACCGCAATGTCGCGTCCAGGTCAGACGCTGCCCGGATCAGACACACGTCGGTCGCTTCGTCCGCCAGCTGACGGTAGAAGTCCAGTTGCGCCACGGCCTGTTGGTGGGCCTCCTCGGCGTTATGATAGACCTGAGCTTCCTCTTGCCAGCGCTTCCACGCCGGAGCGACGAAAAGACTACCCCCGATGATGCCTATCCGACCGGCGACGAGCTCGGGAATGCTGACCAGGCACGTGCCGGCGTGGCGCCCCGGCGGCGACTGACGCTCGCGAGCCCGGATCTCCTCAATAGGCTGCCGCACATCGCGGCCCAGCACCACCGCGTTGTACGCCAAATCCAGATGTCCATCGACCAAAAGCATACTTCGCTCCTTTCTCTGAGGAGTCAACGGATGTTCTATGATCCGAGTATAGTGCGGACCACCCGAAAAGCCAGCCTGTGCCCCTCCCTGACACCCTCGGTTTTCTCTTGGCTGCCTCTTTTTTCATCGCACCCAAAGTTGCCGATTTTGCAGAAAACCGTTATAATAGGTATAGATGTCGTAGCTCTCGGGTAGGGAGACCTTTCGATCCGCGTAGGCCATCGGGAGCACCGGGCCTCAAAAGCAGATCAAAGGCGATTGGGTTCCGCTGAGCGGTGACAAATGCGAGAAGCACGACATCGACGTGATCCCGACGCTTCGGGATGACGTCGATCCATTCCAATCCCGAGAAGCCCGTCTTGCCGGCGTCGGGCCGGTCAAAGGGGAGGAAGAATGGGTTTGATGCTGGAAGCCGGTAGTCCCATGCAAGGAGGATATACATTTTGATGATGGAGCAACAGTTGAACGAAGTACAGGAGACCGAACAGGAAGATTTCGCGGCCTTATTAGAAGACTCTTTTGAACGTGTCCAACCCCGGCGGGGAGAGGTGCTCGAAGCCACCATCCTCTCCATCGGGGACAACGACATGTTGGTCGACCTGGACGGCAAGCGAGATGGCGTTATCCCACCCAAAGATCTGGATCTTGTGGACGAGGCGTATTTGACAGACTTAAAAGTCGGAGATACGGTCCCGGTTCTTGTCATGAAGGAGTCGACCCGCCATGAGGGGGTGGTCGTCTCTTTGAAAAAGGGGCTGGAACAACAGGACTGGTTGCGGGCCGAGGAGATGCTGAAAAACGAAGAGGTGTTTGACGCTGAGGTCATCGACGTCAACCGCGGTGGGGTGTTGGTCGAGTTCGGCAGACTGCGCGGCTTCGTGCCGAATTCCCACCTAACCTCCGTGCCCTCCGGCATGCAGCGAGATCGCTTCCGCGAGGCCAAAGAAGAGCTGATGGGAAAGGAGATCTCCCTCACGGTGATCGAGGTCAACCAGCGTCGCCGACGCCTAATTCTCTCCGAACGCGCGGCCAACCGGCAGAAGCGCGAGCGCCTGCTTCAGGAGCTGGCCGAAGGCGACATCCGCACCGGCACCGTGCGGAACGTCGTGGACTTCGGCGCGTTCGTCGACCTGGGCGGCGTCGACGGTCTGATCCACATCTCGGAACTGGATTGGGATTACGTCGAGCACCCCAGCAAAGTGCTCAGCGTGGGTGACGAGGTCGAGGTCTACGTCCTGAGCGTGGACCGCGAGCGTCAGCGCATCGGTTTGAGCCGCAAGCGGGTGATTCCGGCCTCAACTGTGGAGGAGATCACAAGCGAGACCGTCTCCGAAACCGCTGCAGAGGAAGCGCCCGCCGAGGTCGAGGAAGCAACGGAAGAAGCCTAGCCGAAGCCGACAAGCCAGGGACACGCAAAACCATCCTTGGAGGGCTTCACGGCGCCTTTGTTTCAAGTTCGTAAGTGCGTGGCACCTCGCTGCTCACAAGCCTGAGCGGCTGCCTGCGAGGGGCCGACGTCATCTAAAGTCAAAGAGCCCTCGGATTCTCTCCAGAGGACCTGAGGGCCTCTTTTGTCCGCTCCCTTTGCTCTGCACCATCTTCCTGGCGGTCGCCCCCACGTCTTTACGGCGAGATGATCTCCGTGCTGCGGATTGTCAACAGCCACGAGCTCCAGGTGTTCTCCTCCGGCGTCTCGCAGGGACTGACGCGCAATCTCATGAGCGGGGCGCCAGTAGGGGACGAGAGATAGAGGTGATACTCTTTAAACGGCTCCACCAGGAAGTCCGCGTAGCCTGCACCCCGCTCAGGTCTCAGCCCGGTGATGGCGCGATCGGCACCGTCGGACCAGAGGAGCCAGACCTCCTCGCCGGGCAGACCTCGAGTCTCCAGACGCGCCTCCCCACGAAGGGTGACGCTGAGTTGCTGGGTGAGAGAGACGGCAATGCGAGGTTCGAGCAGGCAAGAGCGCACGACTGCGGTAATGACGTAAGCGGGCGAAGAGAGCGTCTCAGACGGCTCGGGCTCTGACGTGGACCTCGGCGTCGGGATAGGCGTCGGAGAAGGAAAGGAGAAAGACGTCGTGGCCATAGGCGTAGGGGTGGGAAGCGGTCTGACGGGCGTCGGCGTCTCGGCGATAAGCAGGTCCCCGCCCTCCTTTGCGTAGATGGCCACGGCCGGACTTTGGACGCCGTGGGCCTGGGCCAGCGCAGCCATTCTCGCCAAGACAGGGGGTGCGAGTCCCCGGGCCACGGCGTCCTCCAACGCTTCCGCCAGCCCCTGGCGGACCTCTGTTTCGGGTAGCCCTCGCAATTGCACCTCCGCGCGGCGCAAATCGCCGCTGTAGCCACAGGCAAAGGCCACCAACTCGATCCATCGGTCGCGGTAGGAGGGCGCCAGTTGCGGGGGCAAAACGTCGTAGTACTGAACCGGATCGACCTTCCGGGCGTAGTACAGAGCGCCGACCAGCCCCAGCAGCAGGCCCATCAACACAATCCAACGGACTTTCACGGCTCGCTCTCCAGATACGGCGACATGGCCGGCGTCTCCGCGTCCAAATCGCGTGCCAGGCGCACCAGTGGCCCCACGATCGGCTCCGGTGCCTCCTCGGCGATCAACGCTTCCGTGACCTCCTGCAACGGCGTGAGAGGATCGGCGGGGGCCAAATCGGTCAGGTGCGTCCGCGCGGCTTCCAGATCCCCGGTGACGGCGTAGGTGAACGCTACCAGGCGCACGTACTCCCGTCGGTAGAGGGGATGAAGATGAGCAAGCGTGACGTCGGAAGCAGGAGGCGGCATCACCACCCAGCCGAGAAGCAGGCCCAGGCCCACGCCCAGCGCCAGCGCCGGCAAGATCCACAGCCAACGTCTCATATTCCCAGTTCTCTGGCGTAAGCGTACAGTCCGGGGGCTCCACCGGTGTGCCAGAAGAGCACCCGCGCATCGCGCTCGAAGTACCCCTGACGAACCAGATCCATCAATCCCCCCAGGGCCCGTCCTGTATAAACCGGGTCGGCCAACAACCCCTCGTGGCGGGCCAACGCCCGGATGGCGTCGCGCTCCAAGGCGCCCACCACCCCATATCCACCGCCGAGGTAGGCGTCAACGACGACGAACGCTTCCGCGCCCGGCACAGCGTCCAGGTCCAGTCGAGACCGCAGGTTGGCCGCGATGTCGGCGAGCCGTTGACGAAGGGTAGCGGCGTCGTAGCCGATGCTGATGCCGACCACGCGGGTGGGGATTCCCAGAGCCTGAAGGGCGACCGCCAGCCCGGCCTGCGTACCGCCGCTGCTGGAGGCAACGACGATAGCATTAAAAGAGAGCCCCTGTGTCTGCTCGCGCCACTCGACGGCGGCTTCGACGTAACCGCAGGCCCCCAGGGCGTTGCTGCCACCGTAGGGGATCACGTAAGGACGACGCCCCTCAGCGCGGAGCGCCCCGGCTTCCTCCTGCAGCGCCGACATCAACGGGCGGTCGCCTGCCCAACGCACCTCCGCCCCGAAACATCGATCCAACAGATAATTGCCCTGCGGTGAAGAGGGCGCCTCACCGCCCAAAACAAGCACACAGTCCACCCCCAGATGAGCAGCCACACCCGCCGTCTGTCGGGCGTGATTGGATTGCTGGGCCCCGGTCGTCATGATGACGTCGGCCTCCTGACGGAGGGCTTCCGCGACAAGATAACGAAGTTTGCGGACCTTGTTGCCGCCGCCGCCAAGACCGCTCAGATCGTCGCGCTTGATCCAGATCTCCGGCCCGTCCAAGGCTTTCGACAGACGCTTGAGCGGCGCCAGGGGCGTGGGAAAGTGCCCCAGCGGCAGGGGAGCCAAGCGGGCCAGACGTTGCTTCAAGGCTTCCATTTCCATCTTCGTTCTCCTTACAAGCCGGTCAACAGCAGTCAACGAAAGATAGGTGGCCGACCTGGGCATCTATTTCAACGCCTACTGCTTACAAGCCGGTCAACAGCAGTCAACGAAAGATAGCGCCCGGTGACGGAAGTCGCGGGCTACATCTGCGGCGGATTTAGCATCGACGTAGAACCCGGCCTGGGACGTGTCCATCCAGGGACAACTTCGCCACACGTCACGACCGACAAGATCCTTTTCCACCGCAGCCGATCTTCCCCACCCCTTGTTCCACCGCGTATCATACATCGGAATCGATGAAGGGCAAAGAACGACCGCCCTTTCCTCTCCCCGCGCGTTAGGGTATACTACACCCCAGAGGGAGAGAGGAGGAAGTTTGCGCGTTTTAATGCTCTCCAAAGCTTGTATCGTAGGCATCTACCAGCGGAAGCTCGAGGAGCTGGCCGCCTACCCGGAGATAGAGCTGACCGTCGCCGTACCTCCGGCCTGGAAGGACGAGCGCGGTATCATCCGTCTGGAGCGGGCGCATACGGAAGGCTATCAACTCGTCGTGCTACCATTGATATTCAACGGCTCCTTTCATCTGCACTTCTACCTGGGGTTTGGGGCACTGCTGCGTCGGCTGCGCCCCCACGTGGTGCACCTCGACGAGGAACCCTATAACCTGGCGACCTGGCTGGCCAACCGACAGGCGCGTCGGCAGGGAGCAAAGACGCTCTGGTTTTCCTGGCAAAACCTGCGGCGTCGCTATCCCTGGCCTTTCTCTCAGATCGAAGCCTACAATCTCCGCCATTGCGACTACGCTATCGTGGGCAGCGAGACGGCCCGGTGTGTATGGCGCGCCAAGGGGTATCGGGGACCGTTGGCCGTGATCCCCCAGTTCGGCGTCGACCCGCAGATCTTCACGCCGGCGACAAAACGGCGGGAGGGGCCGGTGCACATCGCCTACGTCGGGCGACTGGTGCCGGAAAAGGGGGTGGATCTGCTGCTGGAGGCACTGCAGCAGCTGCCGGGGGGCTGGCAGGCGACCATCCTTGGAGAGGGTCCCTGGCGAGAACGCTTGCAGGCCCGCGCGCCGGACAGCGTGCGCTTCTTGAACGCCGTCCCCTCCACGGAGATGCCCGCCTTCTATCGGGACGTCGACGTGCTGGTCCTGCCCTCTCGTTCGCGTCCCAACTGGACAGAGCAGTTTGGGCGGGTGCTCATCGAGGCCATGGCCTGCGGCGCGGCGGTGGTAGGCTCCGAGGCCGGGGAGATTCCCCACGTGATCGGGGAGGCCGGGCTGACTTTCCCGGAGAACGACGTCCAGGCTCTACGGGCCACCCTCGAACGGCTGGTGGAGGACGAGGCTTTACGTCGCAGGCTGGGCAGGCAGGGGCGGGCGCGGGTGCTGCAACACTTCACCCAACGGCAGATCGCCGCGGCCACGGTGGACGTTTATCGGAAGCTCCATCCATGACCCATCTCGTGCAGCGACTGCGAGCGCGTCTGTGTTATTGGATCGGCGTCAGCTACCATTATTGGGGGAACGCACACGGTGCACGCAGGGCTTACGCTCAGGCTACGCGCTGGTATCAGCGCGCTTTGGAGCTGAGACCGTCGCTCGTCCGGCCGCGGCTCAATCTGGGGATTCTCTATTGGCGGGAGCTGGGCGAGCCCCACGAGGCTGTGAGAGAGCTCTCCCTCCTGCTGGAGCGAGGCGCAGCGCGCGAGGCGGCGCTCTTCAACCGCGCCGTCGCCTATCAGCAGTTGGGTGACGAAGCGCGGGCGCGACTGGACTTCCGCACCTTCCTGGAGATCGGAGAGCATCCCTATCATCGTGCATACGCGGAAAAAATGCTGACGATGCTAGAAACAAGAGCAGAGGAGGGATAAGCAGCGATGCAGGTGAAAGAACGACGCCGGTGGTGGTTCATTTGGCTGTGGATCTGGCTCCTATCGGCCTGTGGAGGGCCGGCAACGTTTTCAGGCACGCCGGCAGCGGAGCTCCACGTTTCGACCTCCGTGCCCAGCCTGCGATTTATCGATCCCCCCACCTCACTCTGTCGAGAGGCGACGCAGCTGCGCCTGCAGCCCATCTTTGAGAGCGCGTGGCCTGAAGGAACCGTGGCGAACTGGGAGATGCGCCCGGCTGCAAAGACGCACGTCGTCGCCGAGGGTCGATGGCACCCTAAAGAACGCGATCTGTTCATCGCTTTCCCGGAAGGCGCGCCCTTGAAGCCGGGCGAGTACGTCCTCACCCTTCACGTCAACGGAACTCAGGTCGCCGAACATGCCTTCACCGTGCAGGCGACCGCCCCTCGGCTGACCGCCGTCTCGCTAGCCCTGACGCCGGAAGGGCCGACCTCCACGGTGTTGCAGACGCCTCTGCGCCTTTTCTACGTGCGCTACGCCTACGAGGGCGTCTGCCCAGGGACGCCGTTGTGGGTGGTGGTCACGCGCGAGGGAGAGCGCCTGGTCCATCAAAACCTTGTCTTGCAGGCAGATCAGGGGACGGGCGAGGTGGCGTTCTATCTGGACGCAGGAGCCCCTTTTGAAGCGGGCGCGTATCAGGCGACGTTGACGCTGGGTGGCGAGGAGGAGAGAACGTTGACCTTTCGGGTGAAAGAGCCGCTCGACCCCACGCCCCAGGCGACCGCCACGCCTATCCCCCCGGCGCCGATCTGCGAACCGCCCTTCGCCGCCATGGGCCTGACCCCCGAGGGGACGCCTTACCGGCCGCTGGAGCGCTTCGAGTGGTACACGCAGGCCGTTTACGTGGGAGCTGCGTGCCGCCACGTCCCGGCGCGCACCCGTTGGGTCGCCCGCTGGTATCGGAACGGCGAGGAGGTGCGCGTCTACCGAGGGCGTTGGACGGGCGGCGACGCCGGTCTGCTGTGGGACAGCCTCACAGGTACCGAGGAGGCGCCCTTTCTGCCGCCGGGCGTCTACACCACGACGCTCTCTCTGGGCGCTCTTCCGCCGCTGGAGGTGGGCTTTAACGTCGCGCCCTACGTGCCCTCTGAGTAAGGCGCACACCGACCAACGCGACCGCGCAGGAAGAGACGCCCCTCAGAGCAATCCCACGCGACTGTAATCACCCAACGTCAGCTTGAGCGCCTTGGGCCGCATAGGAGAGCGCGTGAGGGTGACGTGCCGCCCGATCAAGCTGTCCTGAATGCGGGCAGGCAGGGTCTTCAATTGGCTGTGCTCCAGCACGATTGAGCGTTCGATCTCGCTATCCTGAATGACGACATCGTGGTAGATGGAGGTGAACGGGCCAACGTAGGCGTTGATGATGCGCGTGTTCTCCCCGATGATGGTAGGACCGCGCACGATGCTGTTGATGATTTCGGCGCCTTTTTCGATAGTGACACGACTGTCCACATCGGAGTCCCGGTCCACGTAGCCCCGATTCTCAGGCTCCAGCTCCTCCAGCACCAGGCTGTTGGCCTCCAACATATCGCCCGGCTGACCGGTGTCGATCCACCAACCGTGATGGACATAGGGATAGACGCGGTAGTCGTGGTCCACCAGCCACTGGATGGCATCGGTGATCTCCAACTCCCCCCGCCAGGAGGGACGGATAGCATCCACGGCTTCAAAGATGTGAGCGTCGAACATGTAAATGCCCACCAACGCCAGGTTGGAAGGGGGCACTTCGGGCTTTTCAACCAGTTGGATGATCTCTCCGGATTCGCTGATCTCCGCTACCCCATAGGCCTCGGGATGGCTGACCTCCGTCAACACGATCTGGCTGTTCCAGTCGGAGGAGGCGAACTGCTGGATCAAAGGGGAGATCCCCCCCTGGATGACGTTGTCGCCCAAAAACATCACGAAGCGTTCGTCGCCCAGAAAATCGCGGCTGATTTTGACGGCGTGGGCTAATCCCAGCGGCTCCTCCTGGTGGATGTAGGTGATGTTCACGCCCCATTTATTGCCCCGCCGCACCGCCGTTTTGATCTCGTCGGCGGTGTCCCCGACGACGATGCCGATGTCGACGATACCGGCATCGCGGATGGCTTCGATGACACGGAACAAAATGGGTTTGTTGGCTACGGGAATTAGCTGCTTGGCGCTGGTGAAGGTCAGCGGATAAAGCCGCGTGCCCTTTCCACCACTGAGAATCAGACCTTTCATAAACCCTCCTAAATTCTAGCTCCAAGGCTCATTTCCAGCTACGGTATAAGGTGCGACGTATCATCCCACTGAAAAAATCGGATTTTTAGCAAGATATGCCCTATATCTAGTGGTTTTTAGCGTGAATTCCCCTGCATGTAGTGGTAAATTCCGGAAAAATCCGATTTTTAGGACCTTTTTCAGAGCAGCCAACATATCTTCTCAGTAAGTTAGGAAACTGTGGCTCGGTCGGGAGATTGGCCACAGCGGGCACGCTCGGGCCCCGCCCCCCATCAGCCCTGGCGATCCCAATGTTTGAACCCATCCTCTAATACGCCATCAACGGGCTCTTATGCGGCGCATCGGTCAAAACGGCGCCCAGCAAGCGCACGTCGAAGCGCGCCAGCTCGTCCTTCGCTGCGACCAGATGATCCCGGCGGGTGTGCCCGGAGCGCGTCACCAACAGGAGACCGTCGGCGCGGGCGGCCAGGGCCGGCGTGTCGGCGGCGAGGAGCACCGGAGGCGCCTTCAGAATGACGACATCCACAGCTTGCGTAAGCCGTTCCAACAGCGTGCTCATCTTTTGGGAGCTCAGGATGTCCACCGGATTGGGAGGCGGATGACCGCCCGGCAAGAGGCGCAAATTCTCCACGCCGGTCTCCGCCAGCGGCAACGCTGCCGCCTCATCTTCCAAGGTCAAGATGGCCTGGGGAAGTCCGGGGACGCTCTCCTCGCCGAAGAGAGCGTGCAATGTCGGATGGCGGAGGTCGGCGTCGACCAGGGCCACGTGCTCGCCAGCCTGGGCCGTGACCACGGCTAAATTGACGGCGACCTCGACGTCTTTAGCGGCACCTTTGAGTGCTGTTGGAGAGGCCACGACCAGTGTGCGCAACGGTGTGTCCAGACTGGCATAGCGCAAGTTAACACGCAACGACCGATAAGCTTCAGCCGCCGGTGAATGCGGATCCGTAAGCGTGACGATCTCTTCTAATTGCATCTTGGCTCCTTATTCCCTTCAGGTGACGGGGGGCACGATGCCCACCACGGTCAACCCGGCTTCGTGTTCAATCTCCTGCGGCGTCCGAATCAGGCCGGCGTCCAGCCACTCCAGCCCCACCACCACGATGATCCCGATGAGCAGGCCGAAAATGGTGCCGGCGGCGGTATTGATCATTGTCTTAGGCCGCAGCAGATGATACTGAGGTTCCTCGAGGATGGTAGCGAAGACCCGATCCGGCTTCATCTGCAGCTGGTTCTCCTGATCGCGCCACTTGACCAGCTCCTCCGCCCAGGCCTTGGCAATGCGATTGGCCATCTCGCCGTCGTAATCATCCACGTCGATCTGGATAGTCAGATTCTGGGTGTCCGAAGCGATGGTCACGTCGCCCATCAGATCCTCCGGCGTGCGCATCAACTGCAGACGGTCGATGACTTCCTCGGCCACCGGACGCCGGTACATAAAGGCGACGTAGGAATCCAACAGCATTTTGACAGTCTGCGCAGCACCCCAATCGGTGCGCCCCTGGATCCCCACACGCACGCTGGAGCGATAGACCGGCGTCTGCAATTTACTGAAGACAAACGCGCTTCCGGCGGTGACGATCACAGCCAACAGGATCAGCCAACCCCGACGGCGCAGGATACTCACAACGTCTTGAATTGTCACAAGTATTACCTCCTAAAAGCGACGCCATCGAGACCCCTTGAAACACACCCCTTAGGTCTCTTGCCTGAGATTGATGTTCCGTGGAAGCCTTCGATGTCGTCAGGTACATCTTGTTGCTTACCTCTTCATTCACCCCGCAGCCGAAAGCGGACCTCACGGCAGTAAGGACAATGCGACCCGAGGTACTCCCGCCCGCAAGTTCGGCATGTCTTCTTCTCCATCGGATGCTTACTTTCCGTGGGGACCAAGATCAAGGTGACATCTTCTTCTGCGTTGCGCGCCAGCCACTCGTTGAGCGACGTGTCGTTGACCATCCAGCGTCCGTCCTCCGGGTTGCGGTGCAAACGCCCCTGGGTAACGCGCCCTTCCAACTGATATGCGTCTGATGCTAGCTGACGAATGCTCACTTTTCGATATACGCCCATGGTTCCTCCAAGGGCTCATTATAAAGGGTTTAGGCCGAAGAGCAAGGTTGACTTCACTGAAATGACGCAAACAAGTATGCCGCCCCTCCGTAATCAGGCGCGGAACACAGTGGAGTGCCGTTCGAGGCTCTCTGACACCCCGCCACTTAAAAACGCCTCTCCGCTGACGCTGCGTCGCCGACTACAAAAGGTTGCGATAGCAGGAAAGGCGGCCGATTCCCCAAGGGAGGCTCGTGATCCGATGTGACGTGAGGCGCTCAAGGAGCGTCGGCAAAGGGGGCAGGTGCCCAAAGGATCAAGCACGTCCTTTCAACGGGCGCCGGCGATTGACGGAACACATACCAGTCGATGGGACCCGCGCAGATCGGTGGCATCAGGCTGCTGCAGGCGGGGACGAGCGACTCGGCCCGTCGCGTGGCGGTGAAGGCCATGCCCCGGAACGTCTCCACGGCCCCGGCGGAGGGCGTGACGTTCTCCGGGCTGACGACGAGATGCGGCGGCTCCACGGGCCAGGTCGAGGTCACGCGCAGAGCCGGCCAGGCGCGCAGCGCCCAACGGACAGCAGCAGTAACCCCCGGCTCGCCGGCCACCAGGACCAGTTCGAAGTTCTCCGGGCTAACGTGAGCTACGCGACGCAGACTTTCAACGGTTGCCGGTAGGTTGTACAGGTCACGGGAAGCCAGCGTGGTGGTCAACGGCTCGTAGGGGGCCGTGGCCTCGTTGTAGTTGAGACGCCAGGCAAAACTGACCTGCAGAAGCAGCAAGATCAGGGCCGTTCCGATCCAGAAGCTCCGACAAGCCGTCGTCAGATGGGTTGCGGAGGCGAAGCCCATGATCAAGAGGACTTGGACCAAAACCACCAACGAAGCCAGGAAGAACTCCAATCCCTGTTGCAGATAAGAGGTCTGACGGATAAGCACCAGCCCCGCGAAGCCCCAGAAGAGGAAGGTGAGGAAGAGATGCAGGCCGGTGGTCCAGGCTTTTTTGAGGGCAGAGAGCAGGTGCGCCGCCCCTCGTCCGGCGAGCAACGCCAGGGGGACGAGGGCGGCGAGGGGGGAAGCCGCGCGAAGCCAAATCAGGAGGGCACTCACCACCGCCCAGAGGCCGGGTAGAAGGAGCGTCCCGTCGGCGCGGCGGGCGTCGAAGTAGAGGCTCACGCCGACCAACAACAGCGTCAGCGGCTCGTAGAGCAGCAGGGGCCCGAGACCGACGGCGTCGTCCCCGGACCACCAGCTCTGCACCCAGGCCGCCAACCCCGAGGCGGGCTCGCTCCAGCCGCTCCACCGCAGGCCGAAGCCGGTAGCAGTCAGCAGCGCGCCGCCGACGCCCAACAGCAGACCACGAAGCAGCGCTTTGCGGCCCAGGGGCGCGGTTTCCGAAAGGAGATGGCGCGCCAGCGCCCAGGCGAGCAGACCGGGGAGCAGCACGTCGTAGAAGAGGGGGCCGCCGGTCAGGCCCAGAGCCAGACCCGGGCCGAGCAGCAGATGAGGGTGCGGCGACCTGGTGGCGAGCGCGGTGATGACCAGCGCCGCCCCCAACACAGCGATGATCCCCGCGTCCAGTCGGCGGGCGTCGAAGAGCGCAATCGGCGAGAGGGTCAGTAGAGCGGCGGCGACCAAGGCCCCCGACTCACCAAGACGGCGGCGCCAGAGCCAGGGGACCGCCACCAGGCCCACACCCGCCAGCGCCGGCAGCAGTCGCGCGGTGACCTCTGTCGGGCCGAGGAGCAGGAAGAGCAGGGCGTTGCCCATGAGCAGCAGAGGGGTGTCCGTCGAGGCAGGCCAGCCCTCACCCCGGACTACGTCCAAAGAGAGCAGCGCGATGCGTGCCTCGTCCGGGCTCAAGGGCACGAGATCCAACGCCCCCAGGCGCAGTCCCAGTGCGACGATCAGCAGTCCCCCCCACAGCAGGGATTTATACACATTCCCGGTTGTGATTCGATTTGCCATTTCTGAACGGCACTCCCTTTCTCACCTTATGGCACACGGTAGAGGGTGACACCCTCGTTTTCGTAGACCCTGGGGTAGAGTCTCTCAAACTTTTTCAGTCCGGCCTCCGGGTAGCGCGCCCGCTCCGTGGGACCGACGTAGATGTAAACGACAGCGTAGCGCGCCAGGAGCGGCTGGGTTAGTGCCGGGTCGGCGGTGGTGAAGAGCTGCCGCAAATCCTCCTCCCGCCGCGCCTGCTCCTCGTAGGTGCCGCGCCACTGGCGCTCGTGGCCCGCCCACCCCAATATCGTAGGCAAACCGGTGAAGGCGGAGACGCGCCCCTCGTAGACATAAGCTTTATGTTGGTCGCCGGGCGCTTCCAGGATCACGGGCCGTCCCTCGACGTTGGCATTGAGCCACTGAATGGCCCGGTAGTCGAAGGGATGGCGCTCCGCCAGCCACGCCGCGCCGTCCAGAGTGCCGGCGCCTCCTTCGCCGTAGAGGGCGCGGTTCTGCGCCGCCCGTGACGGGATGGCGTAGAGGGGATAGAGGAGCCCCAGGACGATACACACCCCTGTGACCACCCGCGCTCCCTCGGCGAGAGGAGCGGCGCGGGCCGTGCGCTCCCTGAGCAGCCACCAGGCACCCGCCAGGCTCCATAAAATCCACGCCTGGAAGTAAAACTTGAAGATGGTGTTCATGCGCGTATTAAAGACGTCCTTGAGAAAGAGAAACTCCGGCGCCAGCGTAAGCCCTAATCCCAGCAGCGTCAGAAGAGCGGGAAAAGTCAGCTCCGCGTCATGGGCACGCTCGCCGAGAGAAAACAACGCCAACAGCAAGGCAACCACGCCGGTGAGCAAGACCAGAGCGGTCCACGGGCTGCGCAACCGCCTCAACAACGCAGCGACGACGGTGGCGAAATCGACCTCGTAGCCCATGATGGGTTCACCGCGCCGGATCGCCGCCAGGAAAGAGGAGCCTACGACGGCGGCGAAAAGAAGCGTCACCAGCAATATTACCAGGAAAAACAGCACACTCCAACCGAGAAGCGTGCCTCCGCGCAACCCGGCGCGACGCGCGGTTGTCACCGTGACGCCGATCACCGGCACGAGAAAAGGCGCGAACATGACGGCGAACTGACCGGGATGCGTCGCGTTGAAGATGTTGGGTAAGATTCCCCCCGCCTGGGAACGCAACCCGATCCAAAAGGGCAGGTAGACCAGCACGCTGAGCAGGCCCAGGCCCACGGCGTCGGGCAGCGTCGCCCAGAGCGATTCGGTCAACGGCTGTGTGAGACGATGGCGCTTGAGCAGCAACACCCCCACGGTCAGGGCCCAGTAGATGGGGAAATCCCAGGTGTTCAGGAAACCAAGGGCTCCTAACACCACCGCGTAGGGCAACCAGCTCCGAAGGCGCGCGGTCCACCGGCGGGCAGGCACCTTTTGATCTCGCCAGCCTTGAAAGACACCCCCGGGACGGCGCCAGAGGTTCAGGATCAGCGCGACGGCCACCAAGACGAAAGGCAAGGCCAGCAGGTGCGGATGCATGTCACCCAGGATGAAGCTAAAGGCCGGGAACTCATCGATGACCTCCTGGCTGACGGGGTTGGCGGGGGTGCTAATGGGAGCGTAGTCATGGAGAGTGCGCGAGGCACGCCACCAGTCGAAGTGTTTCGGCATGAGCCACGCCCCTGGGGTAGGCGGAGCGCCGTTGAGGCCCCGGATATCAAGCCGGCGCCAGAAAGCCGCCGGCAGGAGAGCACGCGCGTGGAGAATCTGCAGGAAGGCGGTGGCGTTGCCCGTCAGGAGCAGCAGGACGGGCGCCAGCAGCGGACCGAAGGGATCGCGCCCATCCAGTAGATCGTAGACAAGGCCGTAAGCGGCGATGGCTGCCAGGCCAAACCAGGCGGCGTTGCCCAGGGTGAAGGCGACGGTAGCAGGCAGAGCGGTCACGGTGGTCAGCATGGAGAGAAGTAAGTAGCCCAGGTAATAGTAGGAGATGGCAAAGCCGGAGAGCCAGGGATCGTGGGGAGGCATCAAGGGCGAGCGTTGCAGGGCGTTGAGGAAAGTGATTTCCATCCACTTTTCGCCGCCCGCCGTGGCGATCTGCGGTTGGGTGGCGCGCACGGCAGCCCAGAGCACGAAGGTGACGAGAAAGAGCGTTTCGGCGGTGAGGAGGAAGGCGCGGCGCTCGCGCCACCACGGAGCAATCTCGTGCCACCGTCCACGCAGGCACCAGAGGCCCAGCGCCAGGACGATGAATGCAGCCATCAGCACGGCGCCGGCAGTGTTGTACCAGAAGTGGACGATGCCGCCCCACCAGAAGAGCACGCCGCTCAAAAGCAGACCCAGGCCTTTGGCTACAGCGTAACCCCGCGAGGGCAGGTGGCGCAGCCACGCGAAGGCCAGGGGCAGGCCCACCAGGGAGAAGAGTTGTAGCGTCACGTACCAGACGATCAGGGTTCGGATATTCATTGAGGCCTAGTATGGCCCAAAATCACAGTTTAAGCAAGTGGCATCGTTCAGGTTTCTGAGCGTCCAGGTGCAACGCGCTTAACGGATCGAAACAAATCGCGCTACAAAGTTCTCTGAGTATGGTTTAGGAATCCCCGGCTCGTGAACTTCGGCGAAAGTGCATCGCACCTCAGAAGACTAAACAGATACAGCAAGTGAAATCAGCCTGCTAATCTTGCCCCCCGCTCACGGTAACGTGCGGTTCGATGCGCGCGAAGATGCCCTCGCCGATGCCGCTGACGTTCCGGATCTCCTCGATGTGTTGGAACGGGCCATTCGCCTCCCGATAGGCGACGATGTCCTGGGCGCGCGAGGCGCCGATGCCAGGTAGCGTCTGCAGTTCTTCGACGGTGGCGGTGTTGAGGTCGATCTTCTCTGTTGGGGCTGACGTGGGGTTGGTTCTGGGTTTATCATCCGTCGCCGGGGCAGGGTACACCTCATCTGGTTTGCCAGGAATGAGGATGTGTTGGTGATCAGCAAGAGGGGCCGCCAGATTGACAGCATCCAAGTCGGCGTGAGGCGCGGGACCGCCGACCGCTGCCAGAGCGTCGGCGACGAGGCTGTCGGAGGGCACGGTGATGACCTGCGGCTCGACGACGGCACCGCTGACATAGACGTGGAGCGGGGCGGCGGTGGCGGTGGGAAGGGGCGGCGCGGGGTCTGTCGAGGCAGGCAGGATAGTAGAAGCTTGCTGCCAAGGGGACGCAGGCTCACGTTGGGCGGCGTTTGCCCGGGGGGCCGCATCCTGGCCGAAACGCCCGATGGCGATGCCCACAAGCAGGCTGACCAGGGCGGTCAACGCCACGTAGCGCCATGTCTCGGCGTGTACCTGGGCTCGGATCTCGTCTTCGGTCGGCGGCCTTTCAATGAAGGATTCCAGATCGACGTCCACAGTTATCCTCCCTTTGAAACCGGGAGCGCGTCGGGGCGCTAAGTTTCGATAGATGCCTCCTGCTCTTCAATCTGAGGGCGTTTCAACAGCCGACGGGGAGCAAGTTTGCGCAAGTTTTGATAGAGGGGACGCAGGGCGCGGGGTTGGAGGTCACGGCCGGCCTCGAAGTAACGGCGCATGGCCTCGCCAAGGGCCCAGGTGGAGATACCGGAGATGGCAGCGGAGACCAGCCAGCCAAGCCCGGGCACCAGCTTGGCCAGCTCGATGCTCAGATAGCGGGAGAGCAAACCGCCCGCCGCGGCCGTGAGCAGCTCGCGGGCGTGGGAAACAGACATGGACTCACCGTAGATGGCAGCCATGCGCAGGACGAGCCGTGTCTGGGAAACCAGGAGGAGGGGAACGCTGAGGCCGGGCACGGGTTGGAGCCCGATCAGGGCGTTGAACCAGGCAGTACGATGGATCAGGCGGCGGGCCATCTGGGTGCGCAGGGCGGGCAGGGCGCGGGCCAAAGCGACGGCAAGCGCCGGCTGAGCGTCCACGATAGCCGGCACCAACCGATCGATTACCCCCTCACCGGTGCGGGCGGAGAGAGGCAGCGGACGCAAACCCAACACCTGCTCTGCGTTCTCCAGCACCCAGGGCAGGTCTTTTTTAATGAGATCGACTTTATTGAGGGCCACAATTAGCGGACGTCGCAGCGCCTGAAGCTCTTCTAACAGCGCCTGATCACTCTGACGGACGCCGGCGACGGCGTCCAACAGCAGGACGATGACATCGGCGTTCCGGGCAGCCTCCAACGCCGTCGCAGCGCGATCGACGCCCCACACCTCACCGAACCCCGGCGTGTCCACGAGGTAGAGGGGCCCCAGCGGATGTTCGACAACGCCCTGGGTGGTGCCGGGCACAGCGCTCGTCGCCGAGAGCCTGCGTCCCTGGAGGTAATTGAAGAGGGTGGACTTCCCACTGTTGACCGGGCCGACGATGGCTAAACGGGTCTGTAGCTCCGCCTCGACCTCTCGCCCCACGCGATGCCAGTCCAGGCCTTGCAACAAGACCTGCAAGTCGCTCATTCGGTTGGGCAGGGAAAGCAAATCCATATAGATGCCCCTCGCTCCGTAGGTCGCAGCACGCTGAAGACCGACGCTCGCGCCCGGTGAGCCTCTGGGCCACGTTCAGGTTTTCTGAGACGCACGTCCGTAGGGGCTTGCGGCAGGTCTGCGAGCGAAGTCTGTTCTCACCCTGGCTCTATGGCGGCGTCTTCCAAGCCATTACTCAAATTATAGTCCATTCCCATCGAAAAATCAAAAGTGACGGAGGCTTACCCTGAGAGGAGGAACTCGTTCTCCGCAGACTCTGGGTATTCGGGCAACGAGATCCCTCACTTCATTCGGCATGACAAGGGGATGACCAAGTAGAGATCCGAGTTTCCCGTCTTTTTTCAGTGGTGTCAGCGTTGTATCCAACGAAATGCAGTCTATAATAAGGATAGAATGGAGTGACGCAGGATCCAGAAGAGATCGATGTAAAGAAAAAATTGACACGGTATAAGGAGGTGACGGATGCACAAAGTACGCTCATTCTTGGAAGGCTTGTTCATCGGAGCAATGGTCGGAGGTGGCGTCGCGTTGCTGCTCGCCCCCAAATCGGGGCCTGAGTTGCAGGATAGCGTACGCGGTTACGTGGACCACCTGATCGAAGAGGGGAAAGCGGCTGCAGAGGCACGACGTCGGGATTTAGAACGTCAGTTGGAAGCGCTCAAGGAGGGACGCCCGGCGATCACAGGCTCAGATATGTAGCGCCAGATCCGGGCCCGGCCTTGATTACCGGTCTCCGGTCACGCTGTGATTTGGGGACCCGCAGGGCAGGGCTGGTACGAGGTGCAGGAGTCGGCTCCCCCTGGCTGTCCTGTTGCAGGGCAGCCTTTTTTGGGGTCTACACCCACTTGTAGGGACATGTCGATGAGGTTTACACTGAATGCTGCAAGCAGAGGGTTGTCGTCAAGCACGCAGGCGTTAGCCGGAGGGCCATCAAACCGATGGCTCAGTCTTCTCCCCATCGTTCTGCGAGTCCCCCTTTTGTGTCAACTCGCTGAGCGAAAAGCGCGGGCCGCTTCGACGAAAGCCTCGAACAACGGATACATGGAGGGGGCAGATTTGACCATCGCTTCGGGGTGCCATTGGACACAGAGGCAAAAGGGGTGGTGCGGCATCTCCAAGCCTTCGATGATACCGTCCGTCGCCCGCGCCACCACGCGCAGGCCCTCACCCGGCTCGCTGACGGCTTGATGGTGAGCGCTGTTGACGGCAAAGCGGGTTCCCCCGAGGATTTCCGCCAGGTGACTGTCCGGTTCAACCTCAACGGCATGGACAGGACGTTCCATGGGCCGACCGGGCGCATAGGCGTGCTCCAGGGCGTTGGGGCACTGGGCCATCACGTCCTGATAGAGTTCCCCGCCCAGCGCCACGTTCACCACCTGCTGCCCCCGACAGATACCCAATAGCGGTACCTGACGGGCCAGGGCCGCCCGCACCAAGCCCAGCTCAAAGCGATCCCGTTGCTCGTCCACTCCACCCAGCCAGGCGGCCGGCATCTGATGATAGTGAGAGGGGGCAATGTCCTCCCCGCCGGAGAAAAGCACGCCGTCAAGTCGCGCCAACACCGCTTCCCGCTCGCTAGACCGGAGGACGGGTGGTAAGATCACAGCTGTACCCCCGACTGTTTGGATGGCGCGCACATACGTCTGCCCCACGGAGAACATGGGGCTGTTAAGCAGCCGGGCGGAAGTGTCCTTCCGCCCGGTAATGCCGATGACGGGTCGCACGCTCCTCAACCCTTAAGATATTACCGCTTTTCCTTCAAACGGGCCGCCTTGCCGCGACGCTCGCGCAGATAGTAGAGCTTGGCTCGACGCACTTTGGCCCGACGCACAACCTCTATCTTCTCAACGCGCGGGGAGTGCAAAAGGAAGGTGCGCTCCACGCCGACGCCGTGCGCAGCGATCCGTCGCACGGTGCAACTTCGGTTCACGCCCCCGCCCCGCAGACGGATGATCGTCCCTTGAAAGACCTGAACGCGCTCTCGTTCTCCTTCGACAATCCGCAGATAGACGCGAACCGTATCGCCGGGACGGAGCTCCGGCAGCGCCTCGGCGGGCTTAAGCATTTGGCGTTCTAAAGATTCAACCAAGTTCATAACTCACCCCCACACAACTCTGCCGCCCGAATTGGCGGCGACAGTGAATTATAGCATACTCCAGAAGAATGGCAATAAGCAGACGGAGGAGCGTCATGCATGGAGGACAAGGCCCGTCGCCAAGACCGACCATGACCGCCGGCGGGCAAACGACGCCGAACGGGATATCCCCGGCTCCGCTACTGCGAGGCGCTGTAAAAAAGATGATGACGCGCCTGTACCCTAACCGATCCACTGAAGAACCCCCGCTTTTGACAACCCTCTCTCTTTGAGTTACAGTATGATCCGGAAGCGCTCTCGCCATCCCAAAGAGACGATGACATAAAAAAGAGGCGATCGTTTAGGTTTGTGAACAGCTGAACTCGGAAAAATGGCTTTTGTAGTTTTAACCTCGACTGCATGTTGATCCGCTATCATCAGATAGGCGCAGATGCGTCGCACTTCATACCGTAACTTTGGCCCTATTATTTCAGGTAAGTCAGCCATAGACCCACACCACAAAACGAGGAGTACGGATCACGACATGAAGGATCACAAGAGACCGGTTGTGAACGTTGAAGAAGCACTGGATCATATTCTGGCCTGCGTCGCCGTCCTGCCGCCGGAGCGTGCGCCGATCCTGGACGCCGTCGACCGCGTGTTGGCAGAAGATGTGGCCGCCGACCGAAACATCCCCCCCGTGACCAACGCCGCCATGGACGGCTACGCCGTGCGCAGCGCGGATCTGACCGAAGGTCTGCGCCGACTGCGCGTGATTGGAGAGCTCGCCGCGGGACACGAGGCCCGGACGCACGTCGGGCCGGGTGAAGCCGTACGCATTATGACCGGCGCGCCGCTCCCTCCGGGCGCCGACACCGTGGTGCGCTTCGAGGCCACCCGTCTGGAGGGGGACGAGGTGGAGATTTTGAAACCCCCTGCACCCGGCAAAAACGTCCGCCCGGCGGGCGAGGACGTACAGGCGGGCCAGGTCGTGCTGCAGGCGGGCAAGGTGCTGCGCCCTCAGGAGATCGGCATGCTGGCCGCCCTGGGGCACCTGGAGGTGACGGTGATCCGACGGCCGCGGGTGGCCATTCTCGCCACCGGCGACGAGGTCGTCCCGCCCAATGAGATACCGGGACCGGCCCAGATTCGAGATGCCAACTCCTACACGGTGGCGGCGCAGGTTCGCCGCTGGGGAGGTGTGCCGCTGCTGCTGGGCGTGGCTCACGACGAGGAAGCGCTGATCCGCAAGGGGATACGCCGGGCGTTGGAGCGCCACGCCGATTTCATCGTCACCTCGGGCGGCGTTTCCGTGGGCGATTTCGACCTGGTGAAGCAGATTCTCACCGCCGAGGGGGAGATGCACTTTTGGTCCTTGAACATGAAACCCGGTCGCCCCATGGCCTTCGGGACCATCGACGGGGTACCGTTGGTCGGACTGCCCGGCAATCCGGTCGCGACGATGTTGAACACCGAGCTCTACATCCGCCCGGCGCTGCTGAAGATGCAGGGCTTCACCGATTGGTCGCGTCCCACGGTACGGGCACGGCTCGCCGAGGCGGTGGAACGCAAAGATGGACGACGGCACTATCTGCGCGTCCACCTGCGTCCCACGGAGAGCGGCTACGAGGCTGTGCTCACCGGTGATCAAGGCTCCGGCATCCTCAACTCCCTGGTGTTAGCCGACGGATTGGCCGTCATCCCGGAGGAGGCCCGGCATCTACCGGCCGGCGCCGAGGTCGAGGTGCTTTTGTTGACATGACCGCCGAACCACAATCCAAATCGAAGACCCTCCAAAGGAACGCTATGACAACGCAACTCCCCAAATCCATCCTCGCTATCGACGTGGGGGCCGGCACGCAGGATGTGTTACTCTGGGAAGCCGAACGCCCCATGGAGAACAACGTCAAGTTGGTTTTACCCTCCTGGACAACGGTGCTGGCACGGCGGGTAAAGGCGGCGACGCGCGCCGGACGTCCCATTCTGCTGCAGGGCAATTTGATGGGCGGCGGTCCCATCGTCAGCGCCATGAAACGCCATCTGCGGGCCGGCTACCCCGTCTACGCGACGCCCCGCGCCGCTTTGACTATCCGCGATAACCTCGACCAGGTGCGCGAGCTCGGCTACACCGTGCTGGCGCCGGGAGAAGCGCCGCCCGCGACGCCCAACCTGCTGACGTTACACACCCGCGACGTCGACCTGGAAGTACTGGGCAACGCCCTGGCGCCCTTCGACGTCAGTCTTCCTGACACCGTGGCCGTGGCCGTCCAGGATCACGGGGAATGCCTGGAAGGCTCCAATCGGAAATTTCGCTTTCAACTGTGGCGTGAGTTTGTAGAAGGCGGCGGCCGTCTCCTCGATCTGATCTACCGTCGCCCGCCCCCCTCTTACACGCGCATGTTGGCCGTGCAGGAGGACGTTCCCGGCGCGTTCGTGATGGACACCGGCCCGGCAGCCTTGTGGGGTATCCTGCAGGATGAGCGCGCGGCCGCTCTTCAGGAAAAAGGGTTCATCCTGGTCAACGTAGGGAATCAACACACGCTGGGGGTGCTGCTGCGCGGAGAACGAATCGTGGGACTTTTCGAGCATCACACCGTCCTGATGACGCCGGAGAAGCTGGCGCATCTGGTGGAGCGGCTGCGCGCCGGTACGCTGACCAACGAAGAGGTCTTCGCCGATCACGGTCACGGTGCTTTTGTGCGCCCCGACTACGCGCCGGAGGGGGCTTTCACGACGGTCATGGTCACCGGGCCGCAGCGCCATCTGGCCCGTGACCTGGGCTATCTCTTCGCCGCCCCCTACGGCGACATGATGCTCACCGGCTGCTTCGGGCTGGTGGAAGCGACGCGCCGCCTGTGCAACGCATCGTCCGTTTGATCTTTATGATAATCTTGATATAGTGGCATCTGTGTGACCTGGACTCTCAACATCGAAAGGGGTTGAACCGCTTTTAACAGCTCGTGTGTCGTAGCATCATATTCGCTCTCCGACCCAACTTCCTACAGGGCCAAGCCTATGGAGGTTGGGCGATAAGGTGTGGCCGGAAACGACCACGCCCCCCGCGTTTGGAAAGGAGAACGGAGGACGACGTGTGTCAACACGCCGGCGCCCGCCTTTCCAAGGTGAGCGCCGGTTTTTGTATGAGAAGGAGTGCTGTCAAAGGCAGATCCGTTTTCTCCCCCTATTCTGCGTAGACTCGGTCCTACCGGATGCTCATCAGGGACAAAGGGAGGAAGTAATGGGCTGGATGAAAAGGACACCGTGGATTTTCGTCGCATTGATAGCAACGTGCAGCCTGCTCAGCGGTTGTGCGCACGCCACACCCGCCTCGGAGCAAGCCGGACTTGAGGGCAAGCTGATTATCTTGCACGCCGGCAGCCTGAGCATGCCGGTGGATGCATTAACCAGGGCTTTCCAGGCCCAGCACCCCGGCGTGACCTTCGAGACGGAAGCCGCCGGTAGCCGCACCACCGCCCGCAAGGTCAGCGAGCTGGGCCGCCAGGCCGATCTGGTGATGTCGGCCGACTACACCGTCATCGATAACCTGCTCATCCCGGAGTTCGCCGCCTGGAACGTGCGCTTCGCCCGCAACACCATGAGCATCGCCTACACCGATCAGGCGAAGTTCGCCGACGAGATCAACGGCGATAACTGGTACGAGATCCTCACCCGCGAGGGCGTGATCTACGGACGCGCCGATCCCGACGCCGACCCCTGCGGCTACCGCACGCTGATGGTCTGGCAGCTGGCGGAGAAATACTATCAGCAGCCCGGCCTATACGAGAGGCTGGAACAGCACTGTCCGCCGGAGCACGTGCGGCCCAAGGAGACGGACCTGATCGCGCTTCTCCAGTCCGGTGACATGGACTACATCTTCATCTACCGCTCCATCGCCGTCCAGCACGACCTCAACTTCATTGAATTGCCCGAGGAGATTAACCTCGGCCAGGTCAAATACGCAGACTTCTATCGCCAGGCCGAAGTGGAACTGAGCGGGGCTGCGCCGGGTGAGACCATCACCATGCAGGGCAAGCCCATCGTCTACGGCGTGACCATTCCCAAGAATGCCCCCTCGCCCGAGCTGGCGGTCGAGTTCGTCAAGTTCTTGCTGGGGTCCGAGGGCCAGGCGATTATGGAGAAGCAGGGCCAGCCGCCCATCGTGCCGGCGGTCGCGGACGACAAAAGCGCGCTGCCCGCCGCGTTGCGGGATCTGGTGCAATGATCAAGATACGTCGCGCGTGTTGCCCGGCGCGTCAAGACAGCCACACAAGACGCACGACAGGTTGAAATTACGGTATAAGGTGCAACGCACCTGCGATTACCCGATCATGTTGGCTAAAAACCCATCCCGGCATGCATGAAATGGCTATTTTTAAACATTCGAAGGTGCGTCGCACCTGGCTACATCCTAATACCGTAATTTAAGATGACAGGGTTTTGAGACAAATTCTCTTACATGTAGGGGTGAGTTTTGGAGAACTCCGATGTTTGAGCGACGTCAGCTATGAAAGCCTTATTTGCCGACAAAACGCGCTTGCTCTTCGCCGTCCTGGGCGCCCTATTGGTGCTCTTCGTCGCCGTGCCGCTGTTGTACACAGTCACCGGCTCCAGTCCGACGCTTCTGTGGAAAACGCTGTTGGACCCCGAGGTGCGCCAGGCCATCCTGCTCACCTTCACCAGCTCCGCTCTGGCGACGGCCCTGGCCTTCGTCACCGGCGTGCCGCTGGCCTACCTGCTGGCCCGCGTCGACTTCCCCGGCAAGCGGCTGGTGGAGGGCCTCGTGGACGTCCCCATCGTCATCCCGCACTCGGCGGCCGGCATCGCTCTGCTGATGGTCTTCGGGAGACGCGCACTACTGGGCCGGGCCTTCGGACTGCTCGGGCTGAAGTTCGTCTCGGCCGTGCCGGGTATCGTCATCGCCATGCTCTTCGTCAGCCTCTCGTTCCTGGTCGATGCGGCCCGCGAGGGCTTCGAGGCCGTCGATCCGCGCCTGGAGCGGGTAGCGCGCACCCTGGGCGCCTCCCCCTGGCAAGCCTTCTGGCGCGTCTCCTTTCCCCTGGCCTGGCGCAGCATCCTCTCCGGGGTCATCCTGATGTGGGCGCGGGGTCTGAGCGAGTTCGGCGCGGTGGTCATCCTGGCCTATCATCCCATGATCGCCCCGGTGCTACTTTACGAGCGCTTTGAGTCCTTCGGGCTGACTTACGCCCGCCCCGTCGCCGCCCTGCTCATCCTCATCTGCCTGCTGGTCTTTGTGGCGCTGCGGCTGGTCGCCGAGGACCGTAGCGAAGGGAGGACGGAAGATGGCGCGTCGAGGTAGCGTTCAGATTGAGGATCTGTGCGTCGACCTGGGGGAGTTCCATCTGCGCGGGATCGACCTGGAGATCGGCGCCGGCGAGTACTTCGTCGTGCTCGGCCCGACCGGCGCGGGCAAGACGGTGCTGCTGGAGACCATCGCCGGGTTGTTCGCGCCGCAACGGGGACGCATCCTGATGGCCGGTGAGGAGATCACCAACCGGCCGCCGGAGCGACGCGGCGTCGGTTTCGTCTACCAGGACTACGCGCTCTTCCCTCACCTGAACGTGGCCGAGAACATCGCCTTTGGGTTGAAACAGCGCAAAGACCTCGGAAGCCTCGCCATCGAAAAGCGCGTCGAGGAGATCGGCCGGATGCTCTCCATCGACCCCCTGCTCCATCGCCGTCCCCGTACACTCAGCGGTGGGGAGCAGCAGCGGGTAGCCCTGGCGCGGGCGTTAGCCGTCGAGCCGCAGCTGCTGCTCCTGGACGAGCCGCTCAGTGCCCTCGATCCGGAGACACGCGAAGGGCTACAACAGGAGTTGGCCCGCCTCCATCATGAGCTGGGCACCACGACCCTCCACGTGACCCACGACTTCGAGGAAGCCGTGGCGCTGGCCCAGCGCATCGCCGTGATGCACGAAGGACGCCTCGTGCAGGTGGGTGAACCGGAGGAGATCTTCCGCCGGCCCACCGATGCGTTTGTGGCCCGCTTCGTCGGTGTGCGCAACGTCTTCCAGGGTCAAATCCGGCCCGGCGATAGGGATGGTTTCCGGACGCTGGCGCTGGACGGCCTCGAGATGGCCGTGGTGACCGAGCGCAGCGGTGACGTCCACGCCTCGCTCCGCCCGGAGGACATCGTACTTTCACCGGCGCCGCTCCACTCCAGCGCCCGCAACTGCTTCCGAGGGCGCATCGTGGGCCTCGCCGATCGCGGCACACTGATCTACGTCACCGTAGACGTCCCCCCCGATTTCACCTGCGTCATCACCCGCCGCTCGCTGGAGGAGATGGCGCTCCACACAGGTAAGGAGATCTATCTTGCATTCAAAGCCTCCGCTGTTCATATCTTTTAGCATCACGGACGGGATCCTATGGCCCATCTAGACGCCTACAATCGACCCATCAGTTATCTGCGCATCTCCGTCACCGACCGTTGTAACCTGCGCTGTGTCTACTGCATGCCGGCGGAGGGCGTGCCCTGGCGCCCGCACGAGGAGGTGCTGCGCTACGAGGAAATTGAAACCGTCGTGCGCGCCGCCGCCGAGCTGGGGATCAGCAAAGTGCGCCTGACCGGCGGGGAGCCGCTGGTGCGGCTGGGGATCGTCGATCTGGTGCGCAAGCTCGCTCGCATCCCCGGCGTCGACGACCTGGCGATGACCACCAACGGCGTGTTACTGGCCCGCTACGCCGAAGCGCTGGCGGAAGCTGGATTGCGGCGGGTCAACATCAGCCTGGATACGCTCGACGCGGAACGCTTCCGCCGTATCACCCGCTTGGGCGAGCTGGAGGACGTGTTGACGGGGATCGAGGCCGCGCGCACGGCCGGTCTGCGTCCCATCAAGATCAACACTGTCGTCGTCCGGGGGCTGAACGACGACGAGGTGGTCGCACTGGCGGCCAAAACGCTGCAGGCCGGGTGGTGGAACATCCGCTTCATCGAGCTGATGCCGGTAGGGGACGGGGAGCTGAGGAACGCCGTCTGGGAAGAACAGGTGGTGACGGCGCAAGAGATCCGCCAGAAGATCGAAGCAGCGTTGGGCACCCTGGAGCCGGCCAGCATGCAGGTGGGGAACGGTCCGGCCCGCTATTACCGGCTGCCGGGTGCGCGGGGTACCCTCGGCTTCATCACCCCCATCAGCGAGCACTTCTGCTACCAGTGCAACCGGTTGCGTCTCACCGCCGACGGGCAACTGCGCCCCTGCCTGCTCTCCAATCGGGAGATCGACCTGCGCACCCCCTTGCGCACAGGCGCCGACGTCGAAAGTGTCAAGAGGCTCATCTTGGAGGGTATTCGCCGGAAGCCCCGGCACCATCATCTGGCGGAGGCGGTACACCTGGTTGACCGGGGGATGTCAGAGATCGGGGGGTAACACGAACGGCGCGGTTTGTATTGGGCCGCTTGTGCATGTATGATTAAGGCAGATTGAAGGAGTCAAGGATGTTTAGAAGCGCAACACCCTTTTGCCGAGTTGACGAAGAAGCCTGGAGTAGTTCATGAGGAAGCTAACCCACATAGACGACAAAGGCCGAGTCAAGATGGTGGACGTGGGCCACAAGCCGGATACGGAGCGGGTCGCCGTCGCCAGAGGCGAGGTGCGTATGCAGCCGGAGACGCTGCGCCTCATCGCCGGGGGCGACGCGCCCAAGGGCGACGTGCTCACTACAGCGCAGATCGCGGGCATCATGGCCGCCAAGCGCACCCATGAGCTGATCCCCCTCTGCCATCCGCTGCCATTGACCAAAGTCGCTGTCGAGTTCAAGATCGACGCGGAGGCGTCGTGCATCGAGGTCACGGCCACGGCGCGCTGCACCGGCAAGACCGGCGTGGAGATGGAAGCCCTGACCGCCGTCAGCGTCGCCGCGTTGACCATCTACGACATGGCTAAGGCCGTGGAGAAGACCATGCAGATTGGAAACATCCGGCTGCTGTACAAGAGCGGCGGTAAAAGCGGAGAGTTTGTCAATGAACGATGATCACATCCAGATCGAGGTGAAGTTCTTCGCTGCGCCCCGGGAAGTATTGGACACCGACACCCTGACGCTGGCGCTTCCCCCAGGGGCCACGGTCGCGACGCTGTTAGAGCGCCTGGTCGAGGCGCATCCCGCCCTGAAGCCCTACCTCCCCTCCTTGAGCGTGGCCGTGAACCGCCAATATGCGGACAGAGCGCAGGCGCTGCACGAGGGCGACGTGGTCGCCTGTTTGCCCCCGGTGGCGGGAGGCTAGCGATGGAACGCTTTGCCATCACAACAGAACCTCTCTCAGTAGAAGAAATCGTAGAAGCGCTGAAAGCGCCGACCGTGGGGGGGATCACGACTTTCGTCGGCGTGGTGCGTGGGGAGACAGCCGGTCGCAGGACCCGCTACCTGGTCTACGAAGCGTACCCGGAGATGGCGGTCGAGCAACTGCAGCGCATCGGCGCGGAGATCCGCGAGCGCTGGCCGACGGTCTGCGATGTGTCCATCGTCCATCGCATTGGGCGGCTGGAGGTGGGAGAGACCATCGTGGTCATCGCGCTGGCCGCCGCGCACCGCGCCGAGCTCTTCGACGCCACCCATTACGCCATCGACCGCCTCAAGGAGATCGTGCCCATCTGGCAAAAGGAGGTGTGGGAAGACGGCGAGGCGTGGAAATCCGGGGATTAGAGCCTTGGCTCTTGTTAGGAATTGGGGGGAAATCCACAGATTAACACAGATTATATCGTTGACTCACCTGCAAAAGATGGGGGAAAATCGGATTTCTAATCTCTTTGTCATCCCGAACCCTGAGCGCGGCGAAAGGTGAGGAATCTGGTGATTTTGACCGAGAATTCTCTTCTATTTTGTATAAGGTATTCAATAGACAAACATAAAAACCGAATTCTATGAAACTACTGTTGACACGCCATGGACAATCACGCTGGCAGACAGAGGGAGAGAGCGCCGGGGCAGACGCGGCGTTGAGCGCTTTGGGCGCGACGCAAGCTCATCAGTTGGGGCACTATCTCCTGCGCCACGAAGAGATCGACCGCATCGTCACCAGCCCTCTACAACGCGCGCGCACGACAGCCCAGATTCTGACTTCCTACCTGGACGTCCCTCTGGAGGTGGACGCTGACCTGCGCGAGTTCGGAAGCCGGGAGGCCGGTGAGCCGCCGTTGCCGGTCTCCCTGTGGGATCCCACGCCGGGGCAAGCCCCCCACCCCCAACATCAGAGGTTTCGGCTACGCGTGCGGAACGCGCTGGAGCGGATCGTGGGTGACGGCGCGTCTGACGAGACAGTCCTGATCGTCGCGCACGGCGGGGTGATGGGAACCGCCCTGCGCATGCTGCTCGGCGCCTCCACTCCGCGCCTGTGGACGGCTAACACGGGCCTGCACGCTCTGGAGTGGACCGGGACCTTCTGGATGATCCACTATGTCAACCGCCAAGAACACTTACCTCCCACCTTGAGGAGCGTATGACAGAGACCCCGAAAGCCCCTCTATCCTCCTCTTTCTGGACGTGGGGTGGCGTCCTCCTGGCCGGTGCCGCCATCGTCGTCTTCGTCGTGCTGACGCCACCGTCGTTGTTGCGCAAGGCCGACTACATTGGGGCCGCGGTCTGTCACCGCATGCCCGAGCACAGCTTCTTCATCGCCGAGCAGCAGCTACCGCTCTGCCAGCGGTGTACCGGCACCTTCAACGGCGCCCTGCTGGGTTTGCTCTTCCAGTGGTTCGTGTTGCGTCGCCGCCGCGCACAGCGTTTCCCCGCCCTCTGGATCTGGGGTCTTATGGCGCTCTTCTTCATGCTCTGGGGACTGGACGGCCTCAACTCGTTCCTGGCATCCAACCACGTGCAGATGGACCTGGCGGGGGTCACGCTGCGCGCTCTGTACGAGCCGCAGCCCTGGTTGCGCCTTCTGAGCGGCACCCTGGTCGGCACGAGCATGAGCATCGCCCTGGTTGCCGCCTTCAACCAGACGATGTGGGCCGACGGGTTGGACGAGCCTTCCCTGCGCGGTTGGCGCGATCTCTCGCCCCTGCTGGCCGTGGAACTGGCCCAGGCCGGGATTATCTACCTCCTGGAACCGTGGATGCTCTATCCGCTGGCCCTCTACAGCGCCCTGGGGGTCCTGAGCATGTTTGTGGCCCTGGGCGCGATGGTCTGGGTGATGGCCGTGGGGCTTGATCAGCGCTACCATCGCTGGTCTCAACTCTGGCTCCCCCTGCTCTGGGGGCTTGTCTTCGCCGCTGTGATCATCGGTGGAATGGATGCCTTGCGTCTGATCCTCACCGGCACCATTGACGGCGTCCCGACGCTCCCCGCGGCCACCGTTGGCATCTCCACTCCTTGGGAGCCGGCTCATCCGGGGCAGCTTTCCCCCTGACGCAGGCGATGGGGTGAAAGTTCACGTGAGAAAAGGTATTAACTACACTACAGAAACCCCACCCCCCGCGTGTATACTGATTTGTACAGGCGTGCCACAACATAACATCCCGTGACGCGCCTCCGGTCAAGGTCAAGAGCGCTGAAACGGCACCTTATCCCTTCAGAAATATACTCACTTCGACTGCACCTTTGCTGCCGATGACAAAACTTGTTCAAAATCCGACAAAGGGCGCACCTCCGACCCGGCAACATTTACACGCGGCGGTTGCACCTTTGTCAAGAAAACCACACGTTCAGGAGGTATCTGCAATGTACAAAAAACTCTTTATCCCAGGACCGACACACGTGCGGGAGAAAATTCTCAACGCACAGACCGCGCCCATGATCGGGCACCGCAGCCAGGAGTACGCCGATCTGCAGGCCGAGGTGACGCCCAAGCTGCAGAAACTGCTTTACACGGAGCAACCCGTCTTCCTGGTGACTGCCTCGGGCACCGGCATGATGGAAGCCACCATCCGCCAATCTGTGCTGACGCGCGGGCTGGTCACCGTCTGTGGCGCCTTCTCCGACCGCTGGTACAAGGTCGCCGTCGCCAACGGCGTGCCCGTAGATCGCGTGGACGTGGAGTGGGGAGAGGGCATCACGCCCGCCCTGGTCGATGAAGCGCTGAGCCGGGACGACTACGACACCCTGACCGTCACCTTCAACGAGACCTCCACCGGCGTCATGAATCCACTGCAGGAAATTGCCGAGCTGGTGCACGCAAAGTACCCCGACGTTTTGATACTGGTAGACGCGGTCTCCGGTATGGCGGGCGCCAAGATCGAGTTTGACGCCTGGGGCCTCGATGCAGTCTTCGCCAGCACGCAGAAGGCCTTCGCCCTGCCGCCCGGCCTGACCGTCGCCGCCATCAGCGAGCGGTTGCTGGAGCGTAGTACAAAGGTTGAAAGCCCCGGCTACTACTTCAATCTGCAGAACTTCTACAAGTACTACAAACGCCATCAGACGCCTGCCACGCCCGCCATCAGCCTGATCCAGGCGCTCAACGTGCAGATGGATGACATCCTGGAAGAAGGACTGGAAAACCGCTGGCAACGCCACATCGACATGGCGGAGACCGTCCGCGCCTGGGCGCGTCAGCACTTCGCTCTCTTTCCCGACGAACGCTTCCTCTCCAACACCGTGACCACCGTGAAGAACACGCGGGGGATCAGCGTCGCCGATCTCAACGCGGAGCTGGGTCAGCGCGGCGCCATGATCTCCAACGGCTACGGCTCTAAGCTGCGCGAGAAGACCTTCCGCATCGCGCACATGGGAGACCTCACCGTGAGCGATCTCGAGTGGCTGTTGGGTCAGATCGACGACATTTTAGGGCTTTCGTAAACCGACAGGGCGGATTCACGGATCCGCCCACTCTCTTTCAGGAGGTAACGATGACTCGTTTACTGGTCTGTGATCCTATTGACGCTTCCGCCGTTGAGGCCATCCGCGAGCTGGGTATCGAGGTGGACGTGCGCGACGACATCACCGCCGAGGCACTCGCCGAGATCATCGGCAACTACGACGCCATGATCGTGCGCAGCCGCACCAAGGTGCGCGAGCCGCTCATCGACCAAGCCACCCACCTCAAGCTCATCGTCCGCGCCGGCGTGGGTCTGGATAACATCGACGTGGCTTACGCCAAAAGCAAGGGCATCACCGTGGCAAACACGCCGGCCGCCAGCACCAACGCCGTCGCCGAGCTGACGCTGGGCCTGATGCTGAGCTTGGCGCGTCACATCCCCCGCGCCGACGCCACGATGAAAGCCGGGGAGTGGGCCAAGAAAGCCCTCAAAGGGACGGAACTCCGAGGCAAGACGCTGGGCGTCATCGGCTACGGACGCATCGGGCAGGCTGTGGGTGAGAAGGCCAAAGCCCTGGGCATGGAGGTCCTCGCCCACGACCCCTACGTCGAACATGAGGACATCGTGGAGTTCGACGTGCTGCTGGCGGCCGCCGATTACGTCACGTTGCACTTACCCCACATGGAGAGCACCCACCATCTACTGGACGCAGAGGCGTTCGCCAAGATGAAGCCGGGCGCGCGTCTCATCCACGCAGCGCGCGGAGGCATCGTCGATGAGACGGCACTCTATGAGGCATTGGTCGAAGGCCACGTCGCCGGCGCCGCGCTGGACGTCTACAGCGAGGAGCCACCCAGGAGCGAGCTGCTGCGCAAGCTGGTGGCGCTGCCTCAGGTGGTCGCCACGCCGCATATCGGCGCCGGGACCACAGAAGCCAAAGCCCGCATTGGCGACGAGATCGTCAAGAAAGTCAAGGAACACCTGATCTAACCGGAGGAACGATGGCCACTATCCGCCCTTTTCGTGGACTGCGATATAATCCCGAGGCGTTCTGCGACCTCTCCGAGGTCATCACCATGCCCTACGACCGCATTCACGCCGCCGAGCGCGCGGCCTACTACGAACTGAACCCCTACAACTTCGTCCGCATCATCCAGGGGGAGCGCGAGCCGGCTGAGCCGGAGAACAACGTCTACACCCGTGCCCGCTGCTACCTGCACACGTGGCTGGCGGAAAACGTGTTGCTGCGCGATCCGCAGCCGGTGCTCTACGTGCTGGAGCAGACCTTCACCACTCCCGACGGCGTCAAGCACACCCGGCGGGGCTTCACCGCCGCGCTGAAACTGACCCGCTTCGACGAGGGCGTGATCCTGCCCCACGAGCGCACGCTAAGCGGGCCCAAAGCCGACCGGTTGGAGCTGACGCGCGTCACACAAACGGCCTGGGGTCACATTTTCATTCTCTACCCTGACACCAAGAACCGCATCAACGCGCTGCTGGAACCTTATTTGGATACCCACATGCCTGCTATCCTGCACGAGCAAGTCATCGAGCCGGAGGTCGAGCAGAACTTCTGGGTGGTCACCGATCCGCAGGTAGTAAGCGCGGTGGTGCAGGAGATGGAACCGAAACGCAATCTCATCATCGCGGACGGGCATCACCGCTACGAAACCGCGTTAGCCTACCGCGACGAGATGCGCGCGCAGCGCCCCGACGCGCCCGCCGACGCTGCCTTCAACTACGTCATGGCAACCTTCGTCAGCATGAGCGATCCCGGTCTGGTCATCCTGCCCACCCACCGTCTGATCCACTCCTACGAGCGTATGAATGGGAAGGAACTGCTCAAGGCGCTGGCCCCCTACTTCGAGATCCAGCCCCAGGCGAACCGCGAAGCGGTCGAAGCCGGGCTGGCGGAGGCCACGCCGGAGCACCCACGCTACGGCTTCTACGACGGCGACTATGCGCTGCTCACGCTCAAATCGCTCCAGGTCATGGAGGAGCTGCTCCCCGACCGCGATCCCCATTGGCGGGCGCTGGACGTCGCCGTCTTGCATGAGCTGGTGCTGGAGAGCGTGATGGGCCTTTCAAAGGAGAGCATAGCGCGCAAAGAGAACCTGGAGTACCTCCGCGACCCCGATCCCGGCTTCGAGGCGGTGAACGCAGGCGAGGCGAACTTCCTCTTTCTGCTCAACGGCACGCGCATGGAGCACGTCCGCGCCTGCACGCAGGCCGGGGAGAAGATGCCCCAGAAGTCCACCGATTTCTTCCCTAAGATCGTCAGCGGGACAGTGGCCCTGCCCCTGTACGACACCCTCGCGTCATCCGCCTGAGGCGGGTTCGTAAAACCTCAACAGGAGACCTCGGAGACTTTGGCGACCTCCGAGGTCTCCCCTCGCCCGCAAGGATGCCTTATTCTCGTCGACCGTGTTGCAAACTGTGCGGTTATGTAGTATCCTTATAGACAAGCCTCAAGCGTACCGGCGCCGCGAGCCGTCTCATTTTAGTGTCACGTTGGCGGCGCCCTGGAAACCTACCACAGGTCGGGCCCTGATTGGCAGGGAACGATAAGCGCCGGTCGATGATCCCTGGTGCGGATGCGAGGGCGGACTCGCCCTCTTTAGAGTAAGGAGACAACCATGACTCGACAATGTCCTCAGTGTGGTATGACGGTGCGGCCCCACTCCCACTTCTGCCCGGCTTGCGGGCACGCTCTCTCGGCGGAAGAAGCGCAGTCAATGCCCACCAAGCCGCCTCAGTTGATCATCCGGGTGACCGGTCAACCGCAGCGCGAGATCGCCCTTGACCGCCCAACGCTTAGCATGGGACGGGCGCCGGATAACGACATCGTCCTTTCCCACAGCTACGTCTCCGCCCACCACGGGCGCTTCGAGCGCCAAGGCGCCGCGTGGCACTACCTCGACCTGGGTAGCACCAACGGCACCTACGTCAACGGCACACGCAAGGAGCGCACGCAACTTCAGCATGGGGATGTGCTGCGCATCGGCGACGTGCACGGCAATTCCGTCGGCCTCACCTTCCGCTCCGCGAGGCAGACGGGACCCAGCGCCTATGAACAATACACCCCGCGAGTGTCCGCCGGCCCCCCCATCGGCACACAACGCATGGGATCGCAGATGTTGGGAGAGGCTACCACGCTGATCATCGGTCGAGATCCGCAGGCGCAGATCACGCTGGACGCCCCCGTCGTCTCTCGGCATCACGCCCGCATTCAGCGCACAGCGCAGGGCCACGTCATCACCGACCTCAACAGCACCAACGGGACTTTTATCAACGGACGGCGGCTCACCGAGTCCCACGCCCTCCAGGAGGGGGACGTGGTGCAGATTGGGCCTTTCAAGCTGGTCTACGCGGCCCGGCAGCTGCAGCAGTACGTTGCCAGGGGCGGCGTGCGCCTCGACGGCGTCCACCTGACCCGCGAGGTAGGCAGCAAAAAGCGGCGCAAGCGCATCCTCAACGACATCTCCCTCTCCGTCTACCCCCGCGAGTTCATCGCCCTGGTGGGCACCAGCGGCGCCGGCAAGAGCACCCTGATGAAGGCACTGAGTGGCGTCGCCCGCGCGCAGGAAGGCCAGGTGCTCATCAACGGCGACAACCTTTACCAGCAGTTCGACCTCTACCGGACTATGATCGGCTACGTGCCTCAAGACGACATTATCCACAAGGATCTCAAAGTCGCCGACGCCCTGCGCTACTCGGCGAAACTGCGCCTTCCGCCCGACACCTCCGCCGAGGAGATCGAACGCCGCATTGACAAGGTGCTGGAAGAGGTGGAGATGCTGGGGCAGAAAGATCAGGTCATCAGCAGCCTGAGCGGCGGCCAGCGCAAGCGGGTCTCCATCGCCTCCGAGCTCCTCGCCGAGCCGCGCCTCTTCTTCCTCGACGAGCCTACCTCGGGGCTGGATCCGGGCCTGGAGAAGAAGATGATGTACACGCTGCGTCGGCTCGCCGACGGCGGACGCACCATCGTCCTGGTCACCCACGCCACGGCCAACATCACCCAGTGCGATCACGTCTGTTTCCTCTCCCAGGGGCGCATGGCCTATTACGGTCCCCCTGAGGAAACCTTCGACTTCTTCCACGTCACCACCCATGACTTCTCCGACGTCTATGACCGCCTGGACGACGCCAATCCCCAGGTGGCCCGCCAGAAAGCGCAACAGTGGGAGGAGACCTATCACCGCTCGCCGCAATATCAGAAGTTCGTGGCCTCCCGTCAACAGCGGCTGCCCAAGGCGCAGCAGACGGATGAAACGGAGGAGCGTCGGGGGCCTCGCGTGAACTCTCTGCGGCAGATGGGGGTGCTGACGCACCGCTACCTCGACCTGGTGTTGCGCGACAAGCTCCTGCTCACGGTGCTTATGGCCGTCATGCCCATCATCGGCGCCCTCGTGTTGCTGATCTCCGAGAAAAACTGGCTGGTGGGCGACATCACCGCCGAGATTGAACGACAGTTGGGCGCGGAGATCGCGGCCGGTGCCTCCAGCGCCACCTACAGCATCGTCGGCGACAGCCAGGCGTTGCTCTTCATTCTGGCCTTCGCCGCCGTCCTGCTGGGACTCTTCGCTTCAGTCTATGAGATCGTCAAGGAGTGGTCCGTCTACCGGCGGGAGCGGATGGTCACCCTGCAGCTGGTGCCTTACCTGCTCTCGAAAATCCTCGTCCTGGGCGGCTTCGCCCTCTTCCAATGTTTTTTGCTACTGCTGGTGGTAGGATTGCGGGTGGACTTTCCCGCCCAAGGCATCCTGCTGCCCGCGCCTCTGGAGATGTACGTCACGCTTTGTCTCGCGGCGCTGGCGGCTGTCGTCATGGGGTTGGTCATCTCCACCATCGTGCCCAACGTCAACACCGTGATCTATCTCGTCTTCCTGGTGCTCATGTTCCAGATGATCTTCGCCGGCGTGCTCTTTGACCTGCCCGGGATCACCGAACAGTTCTCCGCCTTTACGTTGACCCGGTGGGCCATGGAGGCCCTGGGCTCGTCGGTGGGGATGGAGGACCTCAACGCTATGACGCTGACCCGCTTCCAGCCCGATTCCATCACCGAGGAAGTGGAGGTCGAGGTGGGAAAGCCCGCCGAGGACTGGGAGCCGGTGACGGTAGTCACCACCACTCAGGAGATCCCGGTGCCGGTCCAGCCGGGGATCACCCAGACCGTCGCTATCTCCGTGCCCGAGGTTACGGTGCACGAGCTGGTGACGGTCACGGAGACGGTGACGAAGAGCTTTACCGTGGAGCCGGATCCGATGGACGTGACGACGGAACAGGAGTTTCGTATCAACTATGAACCCACGACCGAACACCTGCTCAAGAGCTGGGGCCTCCTGATGGGCTATGGACTGCTCTTCGGTCTCCTCAGTCTGATCATTCTCAAACGCAAAGATGTCCGTTAATCACACCCGTTCAACGTGGGTAGGACGCAAGGCCTGTAGGCCTCTTCCATCCCGATTTTGACCATGACCGTGCACTATCAATACCTTTTGTTCGACCTTGACGAAACGTTGTATACAGACACCTCCGGGCTGTTTGAGGAGGTCCATAAGCGCATCGTGCGCTGGCTTTCTGAGGCACTGGACGTCTCCCCCGAGGAGGCCGGCGCGCTGCGCGAGAGATACTATCGCGCCTACGGTACGACGATGGGCGGGTTGCTGCGTCACCATCCCCAGGTGGACATCGAGGCTTACCTGGAAGCCGTCCACCGCATCGAGGTGCCCCGTTATCTCTCACCCAACCCCGCCCTCGATGCGATGCTGAGCCGCCTGCCTGCCCGCAAAGCCATCTTCACCAACGCCATCACCGGGTGGGCGGAGCGCGTGCTCTCACAGTTGGGGGTGCGGCACCATTTCGAGACCATCATCGACGTCCGGGCGGTGGGCTATCAGAGCAAGCCGAGGCCGGCGGCGTATGCACGGGCGCTGGCGCGGCTGGGTGTCCGCGGGGAAACGTGTGTGCTGCTGGATGATAAGAAGGCCAATCTGGAGGGCGCGGCCGCCTTCGGTATGACCACCATCTGGGTAAGCAGAGAGGCGGTCGCCGGAAACGGGGTGGACTATGTCGTCCCTACCGTGCTGGAAGCCGAGCCGCTGCTCCATCACCTCCTCGGATCAACCGCGCCCCCGCCGACGGACCCAGGAGACGACCATGAACGGTGACGTTGTTTTCGAGACCGAGCGTCTTGTCGTCAGAAAAGCGACGACAGCGGACGCCGACTTCTATCACAGGTTGTGGACCCATCCCCAGGTGATGCGCTACGTGGGCTTTTCCCAGGGCCTACCCATCACCCGGGAGGAACTCAAGGAGCGATTGGCGAGCGAGCCACCCTCGGCCTTCGATCGCCTGCTGGTCGTGGAGAAGAAAGAAAGCGGGGAGCCCATCGGCGAGTGCATGGTGGCCACCCCGGACGAAGCGGGCATTGTCGAGCCGGACATCAAACTGCTCCCCGAGCACCAGGGTCGAGGCTACGGCCGCGAGCTCTGGCGCGCACTGATCGCCTACCAGTTCGAACACACCGACGGCAAGGCCGTCCAGACGACGCCCAACGTGGATAATGTAGCCGCCATCCGCCTGTACGAATCCGTGGGCGCGACGCGGGTCGCCGAAGGCGTCTTTCGGTTTCCGGCGGAGATGCAGGCATACACCACGCCAGTACCGCACTACGTCTACCGCCTTTATCGGGCTGACTGGGACAGACTGAACAGCAAAGAAGGCACAGAATGAGATTCGCCGCGTTCACCGTCGGGACGCGGGGGGATGTACAGCCCTACGTCGCGCTCCTCCGGGGTTTACAGGCCCGCGGACACACGGTGACGCTGGCGAGCCACCCCGGCATGCAGACACTCGTCGAAGCGCACGGCGTGCCTTTCGCCCCCATCGGGCCCGACGTCGACGTGGGCCGAGCAGCGGCGGCCCTCCGCGGGCGATCCCGGAACTGGATCCTGGGCTTCGTGCGCGTCATGCAGTTCACCCTCTCCGTCCTCGAAAAGGCCGCTCCCGACATTCTGGCGCTCTGCCGCGATGCCGACCTGGTCGTCGTCTCGCACAGCTTCGCGGGCGCCGCCGAGGCCGCGAAGCTCAATAAGCCCACGGTCAGCGTGACGCTGCAGCACCAGGCCATCCCCACGCCGGAACCCGCACCTGCAGTCTTCGAGCGCGTCGCCCGCGCCGTCGCCGCACGCTTCATGGGGCTGCTGATGGTGCGTCCGTACAACTGGCTGCGCAGGAAGATAGGCGCGCCGCGCGTCAAAACCGTCGAAGAGATGATGTCCCCCCACCTGAACCTTCTGCCTATCAGCCCGCACGTCGTGCCGCGGGATCCCCGCTGGGCGTCGCAACACCGTCTGACCGGCTATTGGTTCCTGGACGAGCCGGAAAATTGGCGTCCGCCCGCCGATCTGCAGACGTTTTTAGAGGCGGGCGCAGCTCCCGTCGCCATAGCCCTGGGCGCCATGAGTTCAGGTGAGCACGCCGACGCACGGGAAACGGTGCAGCTGATCCTCGACGCCGTGTGTCGGGTCGGGGCCCGCGCCGTCATCCAGGGTTGGGAGAAGACGCTTCAGGCCTTTGACCTGCCGCCTACGATCCACCCCGCCGGAGCGCTGCCCCACAGCTGGCTCTTCAAGCACGTCACGGCCGTCGTACATCACGGCGGTTTTGGGACCACAGCGGCGGCCTTGCGGGCAGGCGTGCCCTCCGTGGTCGTGCCCCACATCATCGACCAGCTTTATTGGGGCGAGCGCGTAGACACATTAGGCGTCGGGCCGGCGGCGCTGCGGCGCACCAGGCTGTCGGCGGATAAGCTGGCGCAAGCGCTCCAAGAGGCCCTCCATGACCGCGAACTGCGAACCCGCGCCGCCGAGCTGAGCGCCCAGATCCGGGCCGAGACCGGCGTGCGCAATGCGGTTCAGCTGATCGAGTCGACGTTGACGCACCTGAAAAAAGGTGGGGGAACATCGGATTTCTAGTCGGCCATCTCCTAATATATATGCGGTGGTTTTGACCGCGACTTCCCCCGCATGTCGTTACATGTCGTGGGGAGCTCTGGAGAAATCCGATGGGGGTTGTGTCTTTGACGTCAGCTTTAGCCCCAGGAGCCGCGCTTGTCAAACTGCGCCCCTCTGGTATAATAGCCGGTGTTGGGAGCGGGGCTGTGGCTCAGCTGGGAGAGCGCTACAATCGCACTGTAGAGGTCAGGGGTTCGAGTCCCCTCAGCTCCACAGCGGGGTGAAAAAGCCCCGAAAGTAAAAGGCATACAAGTTCGGGCCTGTGGCGCAGCTGGGAGCGCACCTCAATGGCATTGAGGGGGTCGTGGGTTCGAGTCCCACCAGGTCCATTTTTAGGGCGTTTCTTCAGTTGGCTATTGTGGAGATAAAAGTGCCCTCTTTTGGAGGGCACTTTGCTTTTGCAGACTCCCCTACTCGTCCAAGGGCACCTCGGGAAAGTTGAGGTCCACCACCTTACCGTGTACGTCGATAATCACCCGAAAGCCCATCAGCCCTAACCAGGCTCGCGCTTCCTCCGGCAGACCCGTCTGGAGCAACTGCTCGATGTTCTCATCCATCTGATCGACGGAGGCTTCGATGGCGGCCTTGGTAAATAGATCGTCCTGCTGGAGGAATTCGAGCATGCTCTCCACCACCAGCTCGCGATGAGAGAGAATCTGCTCTTTCAGCACGGCAAGCACCTGACGATCCACGACCTCAGAAGGAACGTGCCGCTCAAAGCCGAAGTCGTCGATCACATAGTGGGCTTCACCTCCCAGGTAGGTCACCTCGACCGCGTTGTCGGCCTCATCGATCACCAATCCCGCAAATACCGCTGCAGTGGCCAAAATCCATCCCCCTCGTTGTCGTCACCGGATATCCGGGCTTTCCTCTGCTGCGCAAGATTGCCTCCCGCGCTTGCTTTCCGTCGAGCAGAGAGTAAGATACCTCACATCCAATCCTATCAGAAATCGAGACATTTACCACTCAAAGAGGAAACTATGGATCAGCACGCTTCTGTAGCCATTGTAACAGACTCGGGTACAAGTCTGCCCCCCGATCTCCTGGAGCGATACGGCGTCACCATCGTGCCCTTTGACGTCCACCTCGGCAACCACACCTATCGGGACGGCGTGGACATCACCCCGGAGACCTTTTTCGCCATGCTCCGCGCTCAACAGGAGCCGGACGTCTCCACCAGTGTGCCCTCCGTCGGACAGTTCCTGGAGGTCTACCGGAAGGCCGCGCGGTGGGCGCAGGCCATTGTTTCCATCCACATCGCGGGCGCCCAAAGCGGCACCTGCGACACAGCCCGCCTGGCTGCCCGTGAGAGCCCCATCCCCGTCACCGTCATCGACACGGAGACGACGGCGATGGCCGAAGGCTTTGTGGTGCTGGAGGCGGCCCGCGCCGCAGAGGCCGGGCGCTCACCGGAGGAGGTCGCGGAGGTAGCGCGGTCTGTCGTGCCTTGCGTCGATCTGATCGCACTGCTGAAGGACGTGGGGTACGCCGTGCGCGGTGGGCGTCTGGCCAGCGCTGCCCGCCTGCTCGGCAGCCTGCTCAAAATCCAGCCCCTGGTGCGCGTGGCCAACAACAAGGTCAGCCTCGTAGGGCAGGTGCGCCGTCGTGCCTCCGGGCTTAAGCAGGTGGAGGCGCGCGTCGTGCACAATGCCGGCGATCGCCCCACCCATGTGGTCGTCCACGCCGAGGAGCAGGAGGAAGGCCAGCGATTGTTGGAAAGCCTCTGCTCCCAGATCAACTGCGTGGAGAGCTACCTGACCCCTGTTCCCGTGGCCCTGGGAGCTCACGCCGGCCCAGGCGCCATCGGCGTGGGGTACTATGTCGAGGGTGGCCTGGTCTCGGCCGAGAAGCCCGGGTTGCGCGAGCGGCTGACGGCGTTGTTGGGAGAAGATTGACGCCGACGCAGGTGCGCCAGCCACCTGGCCCCGCTTAACAGTATCAGCCCGGCGGTGTCAAAAAGGATGAAGCGCAAACCCGTAGCGCGCAGCGCCGCGTGCCCGGGCGGCAACGTCCACCACAGCCACAGCTCGCCCGTCAATCCAACGAGCTGCTGGACCACGATCACACTCAGACAGACACGGTGACGCACCGGATCCCAGATCGCGGGCAGATAGGGCACGACCCACATGGCGAACAGCAGACCGAGACTGCGCACCAGCACTTCGCCCACGCTTCCTTCCAATTCGAAAGCCGGGGCGTAAGCTGCAGGATGCAGCCAGAAGGGCACCGCCGCCGAGAGGTTGGCAACCAGTACGGCGCTCACCGCCAGACGGATGCCCCACGTCAACGTTGACTTCGAGAGAGGATGTGTTATCTTGAGCCTCGGCTTTCATACTGGGGCCGACGAGCGGATCTGTCGGCATGATCACCAACACAGGAGCGTGTATGACCGTCAAAGATCGAAACCGCCAACTGCGCGTCGTCGCCGAGCTGCTTCTCGTCCACATTCCCGCCCGCCTGCACGCGGGTGATATAGGGCTCACACGCGACCTGCTGGCCGTTGTAGGCACAGCGCTGCGCGCCACCTACGACGACGCAGAACAATCCGCCCGCGCCTGGGACAAGCGGGCCTACGACGTCAAAGCCGATCAGCTGCGACGCGAGTGGGCCTGGGCGTTGGGCGCCGCTAACTATGCCACAGGGCTGGCTTTGCAAGGTACACCTCCAACGGATGTCGCGGTCCGCAAATTACGTCGGCTTATCAAAGCCGATCTGAAGAAGCCGTACCGCCATCAGATCACAGACCCGGCGCGCTTTCGCGGCGCGGCCCAGGCCGTGCGAGCTCAACAGGCACGCAAAGTCCCGCCTCTGCGCGAATACTAACCCCCCAAACAGCGCGGAAACGCTCCTGGAGAACAAAGGCAGCAGCGTTTACTATAGCCCGCCGCCAAATTCGCGCAAGTCGTTGTCCCGGTGATTCAATAAGAGGAAGAGATAAGACGCACTTATGTCTCCGACCGATGCTTCCCTCTGAGCAATTCCGGGGGATGAAAACAAAAGGCCCCGACGCCGGATCGGGACCTCTGCTGCGACTCTCAACTATTTCAGGCCCACGCGGAGCATTGATCAGGGTCTCTTTGCCGGGCGCCCGTGCTACGAACCCCACAGGTCGCCAGCCACCAACATCATGAGGTTGGCTGCCCTGAAAAAGGGGGGAGCCAAAAAAATATGGGCTATATGTTGTGGTTGGGCTGCGCCCAACCACAACATATAGTATCCTTTTCTCTACTGAAAAACCTTTTTTCAGTAGAGCCGATGTTGATTCACCTGAAAAAAGGTCCAAGAAATCGGATTTTTAGGTGACCATACCCTACATCTGGTGATTTTGGTCATGAGAAACCCACATATAGTATCAAGTCGTAGAAAAATCCGATTTCTGCTAGTTATTTCAGTGGAGTCAATATTGGCTGCCCTGAAAAAAGGGGCAGATAAAGAAAATATGGGGTATATGTTGTGGTTGGGCTGCGCCCAACCACAACATATAGTATCCCTTTCTCTACTGAAAAACCTTTTTTCAGTAGAGTTCGCCCCCTTTTGTGAAAGGAAACAGGCTTGGGGGTTCAGTTACTGCCGGTGGCTTCCAACTCCGTGCCGATGTAGATGCCGAAATGCGGCAGTACTTTGCGATGCAGGACCAGCACCCCTATCGCCACGCCGAAAGCTATGCCAAACACCAGGAGTGATCCCCACAGATCGTTCATCAGCTTTGGGTTTATGAGCATCACCGCCGCCAGGGTCAACATGAGCGTGCCGCCAAGCAGCTTGAGCATGCGACCATGTTTCTCCTGCAATTTGGTGGCGCGCAGGGTCACCACAGCAGCCATGAAGATCGCGAACTCGTCAATCTGGTAGATAACCATGTAGAGTAACAACAGGAGTGCAAACGTCAAGGGGGTCACGTTTTGCGCCGCCACCAGATTTGTCCACAGCACCGGAAAGCCGGCTGTACAGGAGAACTCCACCAGCGAGACACCCGCTGCCAGCCCCACCGTGGCGATAACTAACGCGCCCAGTGAGTCTCCGGCCCGCATCACGCGCCGCATCCGTTTATACAGGCCCGGCTTCTTCGCGTCATCAATGGTGAATGAAAGGCCCTCTTTGTACCAAAAGTAATCCTTGATGTTGACGAGGGCGAAGAACACCGCCAGCAGCGAAACCGCCACCTGAATCCAACCCAGGAAACTGGCGACGGTAAGCACCGTGAACAACCCGGCGATGAAGAGCACGTACACAAGCGCCGTCACGGTGATGAAGGTCAACCCGATGATAAGGATCTTCTTGCGCGAGCCCGTGCGCAAGGTCAGGGCGATCAAAATCGTCAGGACCCACAAAGAGCAGGGGTTGAAACCGTCCACGAAGCCGATGATAGCGGTGCTGATCCACAGCGAGCGGGCGCCCAGATCGACGGTTCCCAGCAGCGGTACGGTGATGGTAGGGTCGGCGTTCTTCTCCTTCGCCTCAACGGGCGTCTCCTCTGATTCGGCGCTCTCCTCGACCGGGAGGGCAGAGGTCGGCGCAGGCGTTGGTTCGGGCAAGGAGGCCTCCGGGACGATGCCCACGCCGAGATCGGGACAGCCCGAGGTGCTACAGGCAACGACCTGCGCCTCGATCTCCCGCGCGATCTCCTCTGAATAGCCAATCCAGTACTTCTCCCCGATGACAGTCGTGGGTACGCCCCGGGCCTCATAGCCAACCGCTTCTGCCATCTTCAGAAAGAGATCACGGTTCTCCTCGTCGTAATAGATCTCGTAAGCCCGAACCTCCAGGTTGGGATAGCGTCTGCTCAACTCTTCCAGGAAGGGCTTCTCCTGCGCGCAGTGCGGGCAGCCGTCGCCCCAGAAGAGGTAGAGTACGACGGGTTGTTCTCCCGCCTGCTGAAGCGGGGCAGCACTAACGTTGTGAGCAGACAATACCGGGACGCTCAGTAACACGAGCAGAAGCCCCAGTGAGAACGTGATGTGTTGAGAAAGACGATTCATCTTTCCTCCTTCAAAAAAACATCAGACACGCTGAAAATACGGCGGTTTGCTCACGTAAGCGTCCCCCTTACTCTGGGGACGATAACGAAGCGAAAGTAGCGCGCATATGCCGCATGCTTTCCCAGGCTGAAATTATGGTTCGCGCAGCCCCCGCTGCGCCAGGGCCAACGCCTCGCTCTCCGGCGCTACTTGGGCCAGGACCGCTTCCCAGGCGACGAGCAGCTCCCCCAGGCGCTGCAGATGCATTTCCGTCTCGCTGCTCTTCAGGCGCTGGCTCACGTGGCGTGGCCGGCCCTCCAAATAGGGCCCGGCTTCCTCGGCCCACCGGGCCTGCACCTCCGGCGGCAGGTCCGCGTATACTTGCTGCACCACCGCGATCAGCCATTCCAGGCGGCTCCAATCCGCCAGGGTGCTCAGCACCTGCGTACGGTCCATCTGCTGCCGACCCCTGTCAATGGGCAATTGCGCCCATGGCTTGTCTGTGACCTGCTCGAACACCTTGGCGTACACATTGGTACCCGTCTCCTCCGCGTGCTCGCGCACCCGGCGCCGGAAGTTGTACAGCGTCCGCAGCGTGAAGATCTCCTCTCGCAAGTCGTCCAGCCCCAGCGCATGGCGCACCTGCAGGTCGAAACGCACGTGGTCGATCAACTCCAGGTCACTCCAGCCAAAGCCGCTCTTGAGGATCTCCGCGCCCATCAGCACATTGAGTGGCGCATTGGGCCGCAAGGCCTCACCGTCACTGTAGAGGGGCGCAAACGGTTCCTCGGGAATCCGACAAAAGACTTCCCGATAGAACGTGCCCGCCCAGGAATCCTCCAACCGTTGACGCAAGGCCTCGGGTAGCCACTGGCGACCGTCAAAGAAACTCTGTTGCCCGTGGGTATTGTTAGTTCGGAACATAAGTCACCCGCCTGCCGGTATATAGCCGTGAGCGCTACTATTCTATCAAATGAGCCGGAGTTTGCCCAGCTTGGACCGATGTAACCGTCACCGTCGGCGTGCTGGGCACAGGCGTGACGCTCACCGGTGGAAATGGGGAACTCCAGGTGATCAACTATCCTCCAAGCCATCCAATCCAAAGGAGACGCAGGTATGTCCGCAAAAATTGCATCGCATCTCTAACGTGATCGGGGTTGCGGCGCCTCTCTCGCCAGCAGGCATATCCCCTGGTCGCAGGCCGTACACTCGAACTGAATCGTCGTGTGCTCGATGTTGAACTGCTCGCGCAGGATGGTTTTTAGATCAGCCATCACATCCGCCGTCTCGCTCAACGCCTGGTCGTCCAGCAGCACGTGGGCGCTGAGGGCCACGTAGCCGGGGGCCACCGTCCAGACGTGCAGATCGTGAATTTCGCCGACGCCGGGCACCGCGCCCATAGCCTGGGCCACGGCAGAAGCCGTCATCCCGTGAGGCACCCCTTCGGCGAGAATATGCACGGTCTCTTGGAGCAAGCGGCCCGCGCTGACAAGGATAAGCAGGCCAATGAGTACACTGACCAGCGGATCGAGCCATGTCCAACCGGTGAAGAGGATGACCGCGCCCGCGCCGATGACGCCCACCGAGGCCAGTGTGTCGCCGAGGACGTGCAAAAAGGCCGAGCGCGTGTTCACATCGTCGTGGTCATGCTCGTGCAGCACAAACGCGACGATAACGTTGACGATCAAGCCTATCACCGCGATGATCAGCATCGGCCCGGCCTGGATGGGCTGTGGCCGTTGCCAGCGGGCCCAGGCCTCACGCAGGATCTCGAAGGAGATGAATAAAAGCGTGATGCCGTTGGTGAGCGCTGCCAGGATTTGTAGGCGATGATAGCCATAGGTATGACGGTCATTGGCAGGCAACGCCGCCGCGCGAAGCGCCAGGTAGCTCAGGCCCAAGGCAAACGCATCCATAAAGACGTGCGCCGCGTCGGCCAGCAGCGCCAGACTGCCCGTCCAGAAGCCACCAAGCACCTCCGCCAGGAACATGAACCCGGTGAGGCTGAGTGAAAGGATAAAACGCTTTTGTTTAGTTTCGTTAGTATGCTCTGTCACTTTTAGGCTCCTAACATGCCACGCACGATGACATCCACGGCGGCTTCTTCGTCCAGCCCGCGCGCCATAAGTGTCTCCAACTCTTTCTTGCCCACACTACCAATGGCGGCCTCGTGGGTCACCATCGCGCGGTCGTCGGTGACCTTGACGATGGGCACAGCGTTGGCCATGGCCTGACCGCGCACAATTTCGATGCAATCCACATGCCCACGCGCGAACGGCGCGTTGCCTTCCGTTGTGCCGTAAACCTCGCTGTGGGCGTGATCACGCGCAGCAATGCGCGATTTCGCCAAGCCGCGCGCGTACTCGCCGTTAAGCCGAATGGTCTCACGGACGATGATCTCATCGTCGCCGTAGCCCATGGCTTTGGCGGTCAGTTCGGCCAGGCCGTGGGCAGCCACATCGACCACGTAATCGAACTCCATACGTCCCACGCGCCCGTGGCTCAGGTTAAACTCGGTGAAGTACTTGCCGCCCTCGTCCACGGTCACCTGCGCCTTGGGCAACACCTCCACACCGCCGGTCTCGCCGTGATAGTGCGTTTCTTGGTAGCGCATGGTCGCGCCGGAGCCAACGTGAATTTTCCCTTCCATGATATGCTGAACTCGCATCGCGTTGGGGAAGGTACAGTGGGCCATAAATTCCACTTCAGCATCCGCACCGATATCGAAATCGGCCAGGATACGCTGCACGCCCTCTGCCGGCACGACGCCGAAGCAGAGGTGGATGGGGTGCTCGAAGCGCGCCCCCGGTGCGATCGTCAGGGCAATTTTGACGCCGTCGGGCAGCGTTTCGGCCTGAGCGCTGATGCCCGGCAGCCGATTGAGACCCAACACCTGGTTGCCACTGATAATCAAACTGGCGATGTTGGGGGATTTGAGGAATTCTGGGTTGCCGCCGGACTTTTCATAGGCGCGCAAGATGGCCTCAAAGTCGCTCTCGATCTGAAGTGGACGGGGGCGATGACGCAGTGTAGGCTGATCAGACATAAGCCACCTCCCCTTCTACCAGCTCGCGGTGGTTGCAGGGTTGACAGCAATGCGTGTACCGGTCGCAAACGTGTGCCGGATCTCCGGTATCCACAATGCGCCCCTCGCAGATAAGCGAGGCCGCGTCCGCCAGCGCCACCACCTCGTCGCGGTGGCTGATCAACAACACCGTCGTCCCCTCTAAAGCCATCCGGTGAATCAGGCCGGCAATGTCGTCCAGGCTGAGCGCGTCAATGCCGGAGTCCGGCTCATCGAGGATCGCCAGCCGAGGATGCATGGCGTAGACGGCAGCCAGTTCGATGCGCTTGCGCTCCCCACCGGAGAGCGAAGCATCGACATAGCGGCTCAGGTAGGTCTCCGGGTCAAGCGCCACCGCCTCCAATGCCTGACGGAGGCGCGCCATGTCGGGCGCTTTCATTCCCAGGCTGAGATAGCGGGCCACGGTCAGCCCCTCGAAGCGGGCCGGCTCCTGCCAGGCCAGGGTCACGCCCTGCCGCGCGCGTTCGGTGATGCTGAGCGGGGTGATGTCCACCCCATCCAGGGTGATATGTCCGGCGTCAGGCGTGTAGCCGCTGCACCCCATCAGGGTGTAGGCCAGCGTGGATTTGCCGGAGCCATTCAAGCCCAGCACTACATGGACGCTGCCGCTCCGCACGGTCAGATTGACCTCGCGCAGGATCTCGTAGCCCTCTCGTGTGAGCTGCAAACCCTCGACTTTCAACAGTGCATCCTGATCTCCCACTTATAGACTCCTCTGTACTCGCGCGCGTCTTTACTTGGCCTCGACCACCAACTCACCCTGGGGTGTCAGTCCGTTGATGACGGTGTTGGTCACCGTGCCCCACTTGAGAGCCAAGCGGTGCAGTTCTTCCAATTTTCCGTGCGGCTCAGGGCTGTCGAGAATCAGACGGTAGCGGATTTCGGTCAGAGCCGGTGGATCGTCACGGCGGTCGGCCTCGAACTCGAGGCGGGCGGCGTCGATGCGCAGGCGCATTTTTGCGCCGATGGCGTTGACGTTGGTGAGGATACAGGCGCCCAGCGCCGCCAGCAACGTCTCGGCGGCGTTGAAGCCCGCTTCGCCCGACCCTCTTTTGACGTTGAGCGTGAGCTGATGCCCGCGCGTCTCGGCCAGAGCGTGAGACTCGTCTTGAATGGTAACATCAACGTGATAGTTCATACGTCACCTGCTAACAAGATATCAGTGTATGGTTTTTGCTTTGCCGCGCCGAACCGTGACGATTTCGGCCATCGTCGCCAGGGCGATTTCCGCCGGTTCGTAGCCGCCCAAATCCAGCCCCAGCGGCCCGTAGATACGCGCCAGCTCTGCTGCCGTAAAGCCCGCGTCCAGCAACGCCGCCTGTCGCGCCGCCTGCGTCCGGCGGCTACCCAACAGCCCGATGTAAAAGGCCCGGCTGCGCAAGGCCAGGCTCAGCGCCGGGACATCGAATTTCTCATCGTGGAAGAGCACCGCCACGGCGTAGCCTGCATCCAAATCTTCCGGCGTGAACAAGTCTTGCGGCCAGCCCAGCCGCCGTTCCACGTTAGGGAAACGCTCCGGCGTCAGGAACGCCGCGCGCGGATCGGCGACAATGACCTGATACTCCAGCGTGCGTCCCAGTTCGGCCAGTTTTTGGGCAATGTCCAGCGCGCCGAAAATCAGCAGAGTGGGCGGCGGGGCGGTGACCTCCACATAGACTTTCCCCTGGGGATAACTGTGGGTTTCGGCGTGCGGCCCCGGCCAGACGGCGGTCATTGTCGCCAGTACAGATTGCGTCAGTTCCGGCGTGCTCAGCGCGCCCAGCGTGCTACCGTCTTCCAGGCGCAGCAGGTGCAGAGGTTCGGCGGTATCGAGTTGCGCGGCGAAGCCGACCGCGCGCCGCGCCTGCACCTCGGCCAGCCAGGCGTCGTGCAGCGAGGTCCACCGTTCTACCAGGATGTTCACTGCGCCGCCGCAAGAGAGCGCAGGGACAAGGGGATCGTCGCTCGGCCCATACCACAATTGGCCGCGCGGGAGCTCACCCTGCAGCAGCGCTTCCATCTGCGCCAGCGCGTCGCTGTCAATGCAGCCGCCGCTTACCGAGCCGGTCACTTCGCCCCGGTCGGTCAGGCCCATGCGCGCGCCGGCCAGCCGCAGCGCCGAGCCTTGCACGTGCACGATCGTCGCCACGGCGACCGCGCGGCCCGCCTGACGCCACTGCACGAATGTCTCTAGAATTTCTGTGTCCATCTCTACATTTACCGTCTAGCGGTCGGGGCTTACATCACGCCCGCTGCTGATAAGCGTCGTAACGCGCCTGGACCGTGCTCGCGTCGGCGGGTTGCAGCTCGCCCTGCCGCACCGCGTCGGCCAACGTCAAAATCGCGTCCACCTCGGCCAGGTAGACGGGGATGTTGGCTTCTGAGAGGATCGCGTAGGCCGCCGGAGGCAGGACACCGGTCACCACAGCGTCCACCTGGCGTTCAACCAACTGCTGAGCCAGCGCAGCGGCACCCACCTCTGACTCTCGATACGGATTGGGCCAGGATTCGAAGTTATCATCGGCATCCAGGAGCATCAGATGGCCGCAGCGACCGAAGTCCGGGTCCAACCAGGCTCCCAGCCCGGGACCTCTAGCCGTCAAGACAATATTCATGGATCGTTCCCTCCAGAATGCAGGGGCGGCGCATTGCCGCCCCTGGCAAGGTGCACACAAAAAGATATCGGTTAAGCAGCTTCCCCGGTTATCAAGGCTTTGATAGCCTCGACCGCCTGTTCTGTGTCCATATTGCGAATATCGACGCCGTGGAGCTTATCAGATTCAAAACCCACGGCTTCAAAGGCGTCACGGTACATCTTGACCTGCATCGTGGGATCACAGGCGCCTACGTAGAGCTCGTCGGTCTCCTCGCTATCGACCCCACTCAGCAAGGTCTTGAGGAACTCGTCGCCGTCGGTGGCACATAACTGCGGATGGATGGCGACGTAGTCCACCAACTTCTCGCGCCGGATGGCGTTACCCACCTCAAAGATATTCATTTGCTGAAAGGAGGGGCAATTACCCTGACAGACACACAACAACAAACCCTTCTTTCCCATCGTTTACCTCCTATCGAAATATGTTAATCGTTCCTTACGCCTCTGTATCACCAAAGTAGATGATGGCCTCCGCCGGGCAGATCTTTTGACAGCCACGACAGAACTCCACACAGTTATCGGGCTGGACCACCTGGGGAATGCCATCATCCCCCATGACATACACGCCATGCTGGCAGAACTCTACACAGGTTCCACAGCCCAGGCACTGATCCTCTTTGATAATCGGATACCAATTTTTCGCCATTCTAGATTCGTCTCCTCTCTGAAAGCAGTCACTTCATCATCTTGTTCATCCTCACCCCGTCGATAGATCAAATGAGATGAGTTTAAGGAGGACGTGAGCCCAGGTGACAAAAGCCTGGGATTCGCCAACAGCGTCTGTTCATTGGATCACCTACATACTTTTCTCAGACTCTTACCGCTGCTCGCGGCAGGCACCCAAGCCAGAGACAAGTTCCTCGGGCGCAACCGCGCAGGTCCCCAGGTGTTGATGGATGGATTCCGCAGTTTCCAGGAGGGTGTATACCTCCGGGCGCGCGATGCGATACCATACGTTCCAGCCGTCCCTGCGGTAGCAGACGAGGCCGGCTTCTCGCAGCACACTCAGCTGTTGGGAGACGTACGCTTGGCGCAGATCCAGGGCTTCCTCAATCTCGCAGACACAGAGCTCGCGGCCCTCCAGTAGACGGAGGATCGCCAGCCGGTTAGCGTGAGCCAACGCCTTGAACAGGGACGCCAGCTCTTCGTTCGTCACGCCTGAGTCTAACACATCGCTTTTTTGCATGAAAACTACCCCTGTTCTCCGGCATCGTCCTTCAATGCGACAACTTTCTTGCGCGCTTTGGCGACGACACGATGTTGATCCCGTTGTGCGTGGATGTCGGCGACTTCAGGAAAGATAATGGCTTCCGCGGGACAGAGGTTTGCGCAGGTGTTGCATCCTGGTGAACAGTTATCGAAGCGCGCGACGATGGGCCGCTTAGCGGTCACGTCCCAGTCGTAGACTACACGCCCCCCACAGGTTACATAGCAGAGGCCGCAGCCGATGCACTTGTCAGCGTCAATGGTAGGGCCCCAGTGAATTTCAGTGCGTGGGACGCCGAACCATTCGCCGTGCGCGTAATCGCGGATTTCGCGGCCCAGTTGATCCTCGCCAATTACAGGTGGTTTTGCCATTGCATGTCCTCCCAATCGTATTCATTTATTTGAATGTGATTGTACCGCAGACGACGGCCCTGTCAAGTCACCGTCGGGTGGCGGAGAGATAGAGGGAATCACCGCGCCGTCGCGGTGTCGGGGTCGCCAGCGTCTTAATCCTCTCTACGTTCTGACGTCGCTGCCCGCAGCCAGGCCAGAATTTTCTGCGTACGAGGGACCTTACCGGTGGTGATGATCTGCTCGTTGATGAGGAGCACCGGTGTGCTGAGGACATCGTAGCGCATAATCTCCTCGATATCTTGCACCACGTCCAGCGTCACGTCGAGGTGCGGCATCTCGCGGGTCAAATCTTCTATGGCATGTTGGGTATGGCGCTTGAGTATTTTGCATTTGGGGCATCCCGGCCCCAGGATTTTCACGTTTACTGTCATTGAGTCCTCCGGCGCGTCATTTTATTTATGATTGTCAGGAGTGTTTCACCGCAATAGCCAAGGGGACAGGGGATCATATTGAAGGCTCGGATGGCCCACGACAGCAGCACACGCCGTTGGATTGCCCTCGCGGCGGACCGAACCAGGTATCCAGCAGCGCGCGAATGCGGGGATCGGCCAGGGTGTAAAAGACGTTCACGCCCTCTTTACGGGTGCTGACGATATCGGCTTCGCGCAACACTTGCAGGTGCTGAGAGACGTAAGGTTGCGGGCGGTGAAGGATCTTCTGCAGATGTTGGACGCAGAGCTCCCGTTCCCGGAGGGCGCATAAAATCCGCACCCGCGCCGGGTGCGCCAGCAGCTGACCCAGTTCGGCTATGTCCTGACAACGCTCTTCCAGCGTCACGATAGCCTCTCCGTGTACGCTTCTCGACCACGAAAATAAGGAAGTAGTTCTGTATGGCGTCTCTTGCGCCGGACCTCATCCCCCGCCCATGACCGTAAACACCTTGAGCGTCTCTCCATCTTCCGGTCGATATGCCAGGGAGACGAGCTCCTCGTCGGATATGACCCCGGCGACCAGCTCGGAGGGGATTCCGACCCTCTCCAACAACGCTTCCACGGTGGGCCCGGCGGTCAGGTGCAGCCGTTCCTGACCGCCGGTGTAGTCCTTCAGCATGCCAACGGGGATCAACGTCACGCTCACGGCGACGTCGCCCCTACCAGATCGGCCAGGCCCATGCGTTCCAGTGTCTCCGGCGTGGGAATACCCTGCTCGTCCCAGCCCCGCTGCTCGTAGTAGTAGTCGAGCATCTGCTGGGCGGCCTCCGGCGGCGTGAATTGGCCCTTGGTGGGGCCTGCGGTGGCCGGTTCCTTTACGAAGCGCGGCGGCGGCGCGTCCCAGGCGCGCCCGAAGTCCTCGAACTCCCGCACCCAGATCATGCGGGTCAGATTCCACACCCGCTCGGAGATGTGCAGCAGGTCCTCCCAGGTGTACTCCACGCCGGTCAGGGCGGTCATAATCCGAGGGTAGTAGTCCAGGGACATCCCCAGTTCGACCCATTGGAGACGACAGCAGCCCAGCACGTCCATCAGTGGACGGATGTGCTGGAGCTCGATGACCTTCGCGGCCTTCTCCGGGCTGACCTTGTCGCGCCCTTCGGCGATGTCGTAGGTGATGGCCCAGGCGCGGTTGTGATGGGCGCCCACGTCGGCGGTCATGTAGGCCAGCAGCATAGAGGTGGCGCTGTGGGTGTCGTAGGCGCTCTGCTCCATCCCCTTGACGTGCACGGCCCACTTCTCGCTGCCCTGCCCGACCTCGGCGGCGGCGTGCTGAACGCCCTCCGCCAGCAGATTGCCCAGCCAGCCCTCGCGGCGGGCGATGCGCTCGATGAGGGTGAAGACCGCCTCGGCATTGCCGAAGCGCAGGTCGAGCCCGCCGGTCTGCTCCTGATCCAGGACACCGCGCTCGTAGCACTCCATGGCCCAGGCGATACAGCCGCCGGCGGAGATGGTATCCAGCCCCAGCTCATCGCAGAGCTGGTTGGCCTTGGCGATGTCCTCGATGTCGCTCAGCCCCAGATCGGAGCCCAACATGCCGTTGGTCTCGTACTCCGGCCCCTCGACGTAGATGTCGTGCTTCTTGGAATGGGAGTATTTGCCGCAGGGGCTGGGGCAGCCGAAGCAGCCTTTGTCGGTCACAACAATGGTGCGGCGAAAGACGGGGGCATAGATGTTCGCAGCCTCTTCGAAGGAGCCGGACTGGAAGTTGCGGGTGGGGAGCGCGCCGTTCTTATCGCACCACGAGGTAACCATCATGGTGCCATAGCGCGTCCAGGCTTTGAGGGCCTGGGCCTCCTTGCACTCGCGGTAGGCCTCCCGGCTGATCTGGGTGAAGGCCTCCACGTCGGCGATGGGAATCCCACCCGTGCCGCGCACGGCGATGGCCTTGACCTTCTTGGCCCCCATCACCGTCCCCACGCCACCGCGTCCGGCCTGACGCCCGAAATCGTGGTTGATGCAGGCGTACTTGACCAGCTGCTCGCCGGCCGGGCCGATGGTGGCGATCTGGAACGCCTCGCCCAGATCCTCCTTCAGCTGTGCTTCCAGGGCGAAGGAGCCCATGCCCCAATAAGCGCCGGCGTCGCGCAGCTCGACGGTGTCGTCGTCAATGTAAAGATAAACCGGCTCCGGGCTGACCCCTTCCAAAATAATGGAATCATAACCGGCATACTTGATCTCGGCGGTCAGCAATCCACCCATGCTGGCGTCGGCGTAGCCGCCGGTGAGAGGCGAGCGGGTGGTGAAGTCCATCTTCCCAGTACCGGGGAAGAGCGTGCCTGAGAGCGGCCCCGGTGAGATAAAGAGTTTGTTCTCCGGCCCCAGGGGGTCGACGCCGGCGGGGACTTCGGTCCAGAGAAGATAGGCCCCCAAGCCGCGCCCTCCCAGGAACTCCCGAAGAACCTTCTCCGGGGTTGGTTCGGTGATGATCGTGCCTTCGGTCAGATTCACACGCAAGATGCGTCCTGCATAGCCATCCATCATCATGCCTCCCTCTTACTCGGCGAGCGACAGCGCATCGGTCCCGCAGACGTCGACGCAGTCGCCGCAGGCGTCACATTCCCAGACGTGGGGCACGTCAGGGCGGGTGAAGATCACGTTTTCCGGGCATTCGTCCACACAGAGCATGCAGAGCGTGCACTCCTCCGGCTCGACGTAGTAGGCGCCCGCCTCGTTCTGGTGAATGGCGCCCACGGGGCAGACGTCGGCGCACAGCCCACACTGGGTGCAGACCCGGACCTCGAAGGTGCCCGGCGCGGGAAAGTGGGGCACGATGGCCAGGGCGGCCTTTTTTGGGTTGTTCTCGCCGAACAAGTGCAATGAGCAGGCCAGAAGGCAGGCCCGGCACCCGGAACACTTAGCGTCATCGGCATACAATCGCATGGGGCTCTCTCCTTTACGCCTGCGCTTCTTGTATCCAGGTGCGGATCTCGTCCTTGCGCGGGATGCGCCCGGAGGCCATGACCTTTTCGTCGATAACCAACGCGGGGGTCATAAAGACGTCGTACGTCATAATCTCCGACATCTCTCTGACGTGCCCCAAGGTCGCCTCCACTCCCAACTCCTCAACCACCTGCCGGGTCAGCGCCTCCAACCGCTTACAATTTGGACAACCACTACCAAGAATCTTGATCTCCATACCATCCTCCCTGAGATTTTAAAGTTAACACAAATCTGATAGCAGCATCAAGCGAGCATTTTGGGCCACTTCACCGATGGGAGTGTCCAGATCTTGAATCGTCCGGCGACCTTCGACGTTGAGCATATAGTCGCCGAGGAAGGCGCGATGGTCCTGCGCGATGACCTCGCCCACCAGCGCGGGGGCCGCCTGGGCTAACGCCGCGATGACATCCCGCCAGGTCGCATGATCCGGCACCGTGACTTTGATCTCCCGCTGGCGCGCGATGACGTAGACCACACCACTGGCCTCGAGAATCAGCGTTTTGCTCATGATTCTTCCTCACTTATCCGGTAAACCAACCAAACAACAACCCTGAAAGCGTGCTAAACACAGCCACCAGCACCACGTAGACCCAGGTCTTCCGCTTGCCGATGATCTTCTGCGTGATGAGAATAGATTGCAGGCTCAATTCCGGGTCGGAAAGTAGATAGGCCAGCAGGGGCCCGCGCTGCATCCCCAGCGAGAGGAAAGTCTGCGCGATGGGCACCTCCACCAGCGTGGGGAAGTACATAAAGACGCCGAAGAAGACGCCGGCCAGGTTGGCCCATACGGTGTTGCTCCCTGCCACCCTGGTGATCCAGGTGGCAGGAATCAGCGCCCGTGCCGCCCCGGCGACAAAGACGCCCACCAGCAGCAGCGGCATGATCTGCTTGACGAAGCGCCACATCTCCCAGAGCCACATCTGGATTTCGTACGCCTCGAACTGTGTCACCGCCATCCACCAGACCGCGCCCAACAGCACGATCTCGGCCAGCAGTTTCCCGGTCACGCCGAGGGTCAGTTGTGTCTGTGAGACGGTGACGCTGAACGAAGCGATTAAGAGCGTCAACGTCACCAGGCCCAACGCCACGGATGTCCAAACGTTAAACCCTTCGTCTATCTCGTTCAACCCCTGCCAGGCCGTCACCCCAATCGTCGCCAACAGGCCGATGAGGAAGACGCCGTGCACACTCACACCTTCGATGCCCAGGGCGGGATTCGGAGGCACGAGGCGATTCAGGGTGCTTTGCAGCGCGTAGGCCCAATGCGTAGGCGCCGTCACGTCGCCGGCAGCCAGCGCTGCGCTTGTGCCGAAGTCGAAGGTCAGATAAGTGTCGGTGAGCAGCCCGATCTGCAGCGTCCCGGCGATGAGAATCCCCAAGAGCAGCGCAAAGAAAACCCACGTTCGCGCCGGGACGACCGCCTCTTGGCCGAAGATATCGCGCTGATGGGTCGCCGCGTCGTGCGCCGCGTCCGACTTGCGGAAGAACCAGGCCATCAACAGGCCGATGCCGACGCCGAAGATGACGGAAAGGATCACGCGCGCCAGAGCGATGTCCATACCGATGGCGACCCCAGTGAGAGAGATGGCCAAGATGTTGACTGCCGGACCCACGAAGAGAAAGGTGATCGCCGGCCCTATCCCGGCGCCCTTCTTGTAGATGCTGGCGAAGAGGGGCATGACGGTGCAGGAACATACGGCCAGCACAAAGCCGCCCAGCGCCGACGCCGGATACGAGATCCACTTGGGCGTGTTCCGGCCCAGATATTTGGTAATGGCCTCCTTGGGGATCAGCGCTGCCAGCGCGCCCGCGATGAAGAACGCGGGTAACAGGCAGAGCAGGACGTGCGCAGCGAGATAGGCTGCCAGGCTACCCAACCCGGTTTGAATCAGATGACCCAGATATTGTACGATGTTCAAAGGATACCTCCTGGTATAGGTACTTGAAAGGATGGACGAGGCTCTTCTCACGCCATCATATTCAATAAAACGAATATATTCTACTCTCCATGCTGAGATTTGTCAAGGGAGGATATCATCGCGGGAATAGGATAAATTATTGGGGGAAATGTAGCCGCGATTTCTAAATCGCGCACTACCTAGCGCCGGTTTGCAAGACTTGTCATGCACGTTCAGCCCCAGGGCGGCGCGGGGCCCCTCTGGGATTGGCAATTGGTGCTGCTGCCGCGCCGCGTCCGCCCGGCCCACAACCCGCAACGGAATCGGGAACGCCGGGTCAGGCGGTTGGCGTGGGAACAACGCCAGCGTCCTCCGGCAAAGCGGATGAGCCGGCGACCCCGTCCAGCGGCCACACACCCCGGTGGCGCAGGGGGGTGGTCGGACAGCAGGGCCAGCAGCAGCCAGGTGGTCAGCAGCAGGTCGAAGCGGCCGGAGATAAAGGCCACCTGGGCGGGGTGGACGGCATACAGGAGGGGCGCCGCCAGGATCGACCAGGCACGTCGTTCTGCGCGCCCGTGCAACCGCAGGGCCAGCAGACCCACCAGGCCGGCGTTGAGGGCGTGCAGGTTTACTTGGCCATGCTCCGTTGTTTTTCCACTCCGAATATCTTGCAATACAAATCGTCCCCATAACTTGTTTCGAGCGGCCTGGCTTCCTTAAGCCTGAAGGTACGTCTTCCGTCCGGCAATCTCTCCGCGCGCAGGAAAATGACGTTCTCCCCCTCACTTTCGTAAAAGTGGCGAGCGAATTCATATAAATGGGTGACGTAGAACACCTTGATTCCCTTTTCGAGCAAGGCACTGACGATTTGCCCGGCGATCTCTGAGCCTTCGCGTTCGTTGGTGGAGGCAAAGGTCTCGTTCAGCAAAAGCAAGGCGTTTGGAGTGAGGTCATCAACGATCACGCTCATGCGCTTCAGTTCCTCTTCGAACTTACCGCTCTCCATTGTCTTGTCCTCTTCACGCTTGAAGTGCGTAAACAGGCCGGTGGCCAGGTCGGCCAAGAGCGACTCAGCCGGGACAAACATACCACACTGCATCATCAACTGGGCCAGGCCAACACTACGCAAGAAGACGGTTTTGCCACCCCGGTTCGGTCCGGTAATGATCACCAGGGATTTCCTGTCGGTGGAGATGTTGTTGCCTACCACCCGTTTACCCATGGTCAACGCGAGGGTGGCATCGTACAAGCCTGTGCATGAAAATCGGCGCTCCTCGGCAGGCACAGGCTGGGAAAAGGCTATAGGCTCACCCAGAGCCGTCAGTTGCTCGTAGAGGTTTAGGCCGCCCATGTAAAACGCCAGTTCCCATCGCAACACGTTGAAGAAGCTTTCCACATGTTCGGCGGCCTGGGCAACGGCGTTGGCCACACGGGCGAGACCTCGATCGCGCAATTCACCCAGCACGCGCGCCCCCGCGTCATCGCGAGGGGGGAGGGTATAGGAATAGGTCGGCGACCGCGGGGCGAAAAGACGCTGAAGCCAATTCCGATCCCCGTCGTTAGGTTTGCGGAGGATATACTGCTTTCCTTCATTGCCCTTTCCCAGTTGCGCGCTGAGCAGCACGCCCTGAGGAAAGTGGAGCCTTTGAATGTGCTGCTTCACGACGTCCGCGAGCGTAACACGGAGGGGACAAGAATAGGGGGGTAATGAGGGCAAGCAGTT
>JBNGCW010000005.1:125747-142784 GCA_049975525.1 Anaerolineae bacterium | reverse complement strand
CGCCACGCGAGGCGGTTCGGATTGGGGCGGGGGCGGTGCGAGGGATGGAGGGGGGGGAGGGGCCGGGCGTTGTGCTCCTGTAGAGGATGAACGGGTGACGAGGAGCAGCAGCGTGCCGCCGATCAGAAGCCCGATGCCGCCCAGGCCCAGACCGCCGATGATCAGGCCGATGGCGGTCAGGCCGAAGATGACCTCTTCATCGTCTTTGGGAGTGGGGGTGGGGGTGGTGAAGCCGACGGCGGTGGGGGTAGGAGGTGGGGCGGTTGCCGTGGCCTCGGGCGGGGGGGTGACGGTCGGCGGCGACGGCGTCGGTGTGGCAACGATCGCAGCCGGTGGCGCGGGCAATGCCAGCCGCCCGTGTCCGTAGGCGGTGTCCGGCCCCGCCGGTCCCAGATCCAGCGTGGACGCGACCAGATAATCGAACACCTCGGCGCGCTCGAACTCGGGGTGCGCCTGCCACACCAGCGCGGCTGCGCCCGCCACGTGGGGCGCCGAGGCGGAGGTCCCATCGAAGCCGTAGCGGCCGTAGGTGGCGCCGGAGACACCTGTGGGCGCCGAAATCTCCGGTTTGAGACGTCCGTCGTTGGTGGGCCCCTGGGAGCTGTAGAAGGCCACCAGATCGTCGTTCCAACCCACAGCGCCCACCGCCAACGCCCCCCGCGCGTCGGCCGGCGTCCCGAGGCTGTAGCCGGGCACGGAATCGAAGATTTCCACATTAGGTCCGTGGGCGAAGATGTCGAAGGTCACAGCGTGGACGGTATTGTCGTAGGCCATGACCACGGCGTAGACCTCTCGTTTCTGCGGCTGGAGCTGCACCCACTCCGCCGGACGCTGGCCCGCGCTCCCATCCTGGGTGTCCTCAGAGGCGGCCAGCGTCTCCCCGTCGGTGTTGACAATGTAGAGCTCGTAATCTTGTATGGGCGCCGTCCACACGTCGTCCCAAATCAGATAGACTTCGAGATACCCTTCGTTGTACAGCGCGAGCAATTCCTCGCCGGGCGCGAACTCGTGGTAGCCGTCGCCGTCCTCGTCGGTAAACGTCCCTCGATAGTGAGAAGCGGCCTCGTTGCCTGCCGAGTTGATCCACAGGACCCCCTGGTCTGCCAGACTGTCGACGAGCCGGGCATCCCAACCGCTGCCGTCCCGGGGGCTGACCACGCCGCCGGCCGAGTGGGAGATGATGTCTACGCCCTGGTCGACCAACCACTCCACCGCCTCGCCCATCGCCGGATCGCTGCCGTCGTACCAGGCGAAGCTCAGGCGGGCGTCGGGTGCCACTTCGTGGATAATCTCGGCGCAAGCCGTGCCGTGTACCTCTTCGTCATCGTACCAGCCGAAGGTCTTAACGTTCACCTCTGCCGGCAGCTCGTTGCCCAGCAGCGCTTCGTAATCGGCGAAGCCCAGATCCAGGACGCCGACGTGAAGGCCTTCCCCGGTAAAGCCGGCGTCGTGCCAGGCGTCGGCGTTGATCACCGGGATGCCTTCGCCGAAGATGCTCTGCTCGTCGGGCTTGCTCTGCGGCGGCAGGCGCACGGCGATGACGTGTTGCAGCTCGGTCAGCCGCGAGAAGACATCATCTGTCTCCTCTGAGGTCATGGCCTCGGTGATCAGCGCTACCGGTACAGAGATGTTGACGCGATCCTGATAAGCGCTGACGACGCTCACGCCCAGGGTCTCGAGCTGCTGTTGCAGGGGCGCGCTCTCCTCGGTGTCTAGCACCAACATGACCCGCAGACTCTCCCCGTCTGGGGTGAGCAGGCCGCGCTCTTTTGCCAGCGTCCGGGCGGCCTCTTCACCCCCTTCCTGATAGGCGACCAGGAATTCTTTGTAGATGGAGCCCAGCTCAGGATCCTGGAGGATCTCGGATAGCTCCGGGTACCTCTCCGCCAGCTCCGTGAGTGAGGCCGGCGGCGTCAGCGCCATCGCCGGGCGGGAGGGGCGACGGGGGATCAGGGTGGTGTCGGTGAGGAGCAGGATCCCGACGGCGATGCCGATCAGTCCCAGGGCGCCCACGAGCAATATAATCGCGACTCTGCGCTTTGGCATGTTCGACTCCTTTTCTTGTAGAGGCTGTAACGAAGCGAAGGTGCGTTGCACCTCCGACAGAAGGTGAAACGCCTCCCACCTTCAGGGTAGGCCGGTGAGCGATTAGGACCTTATGTTTTTCTTTGGCAGCCCCTTTTTCAGAGCAGTCGCAGAAGGCTTCTGAGAACAGGAAATCGAAATGTGAACGCGGGGTTCTAAACCTTGGAGATCGCTATGTACGCTCTTTACGGTCGGCCTTTTACTTAAACTCGTTGAACCAAAACTTCCCCTCCTCCGACGTGCTCAAGACAGTCTCGTTCTGGACGACGCTGACGGACCAGCGCCATTCGCCGAAGGCCTCGGCCGGCACCTCGGTGCGCCACGCCGTGGTGCTCAGAGGCGGACTGCTGATCTCGTACTGGGTGCGGGTATTGATGCCTTTGACGACGTAGGCCTGGCCCGGGCCGAGTTCACCCTCCCACTGGAAGATCAGCGGGTTTTTTTGGGTGCTGTCCTGCTGCGGAGAGAGCAGCACGGGCTGGACGGCGTTGCTCGAATAGGCGGGAGGCGCGGCGGGCCTGGTGGACGTCGGGCGTGGCGTGCTGGTGGGGCGACGGGTGGGGGGCGGCGTGCGGGTGGCGGTGGCGGACGGAGCAGGGGAAGCGCTGACAGGGACCGGGGAGGTGGCTTTCAAGAGCCTGTCGCTCAGCAGGCCTGCGCCGACGCAACAGGCGAGCAACAGCAGGAGGCCGGCGGCGATCCACCAGCGGCTTTTGGACATGCGCTTTTTGGGGGCCGGGGGAGGGGTGGGGAAGAGCCGCGCCGTGCCCGGAATCGCCTGGGGCACAGCCGGCACCGGGGCCGGCTGTGCGGCCGGGCTCGGCCGGGTCAGCGCGGTGAGCATCTCTCGGGCGGAGGCGAAGCGGTCGGCCTGCCGCAGTTCCATCGCCCGCAGGATCGCCCGCTCGACGTGCTGCGGTACGTCGGGGTTGAGCTGTCGCAGGGGGACGAAGCGCTCCGGGCGGGCCATGCGTTCCGTGGCCGAGGGGGGGGTCTGCCCGGTCAGCGCGTGGTAGAGCGTGGCGGCCAGGCTGTAGAGGTCGCTGCGCGGGTCGGTGTGTTCATGTTGTACGCTGTACTGCTCCGGTGGGGCGTACTCCGGCGAGCCCAGACCGCGGATCACCGTGCGCGTGTGGGGGGACTGAGGATCCCAGAGCTTGACCAGCCCGAAGTCCACCAACACAGGGTGGTCGTCGGCGCGGATGACGATGTTGAGCGGCTTGATGTCGCGATGGAGCACGCCTTGCCCGTGACAGTACGCCAGGGCCTCCAGCAGCTCCGTAGCCCACCGCAGCACTCGGTCCGGCGGCTGCGCTCCCTCCCGTTGGATGAGATCCGCGAGGTGTTCCCCGGCGACGAAGTTCATCACCAGGTAGGCGTTGCCCTGCTCCTCAAAGAAGTCCGTCACGTTGACCAGCGCGGGGTGGCTGAGCCGTGCCAGGACCATCGCCTCCTGCCGGAACTGTTGGCGCAGCCCGGAGAGACTTTGGGGATCGAGGTTGGGTTGGGGGATCATCTCCTTGATCGCCACCTCGACGTTGAGACGGCGATCCTCGGCGCGATAGACGGCGCCCATCCCGCCCTGACCCAGAATGTCTTTGATCCGGTAGCGATTTTGTAAGACTGCGCCTGTGTGCAACATATCACGTTCTCCAGGGGGGCCTTCGTTCTCAGGGCACGATGGTGATGCGAATCGGCTCGGCCTCGACAATCTCTCGGGCGGGCGGGATCTGATTGATCAGCAATTGCGCGGTGAGTTTGATCTCGGCCTCGCCTGTCTGATGGGGTCGAAAGATGAAGGTCACCCGGCGCGACTCCTGGGGAGGGAGGGGAAGGCTGACTCTTTCGGGCTTCTGTTCCCACGTCAGGTAGTGCTCCCAAGTGCCCAGTGGGTCGTAGTTCAGGACCTCAAAATCGACGTCGCCAGTGTTGCGGAGGGTGGCGGTCAGGGTGAAGGGCACGTTGAGGTTGACCTGGGGCGGCGGCGGGTCGAAGGCGAGCTCGGCGGCGTAGCGCCTCTCTTCTCCCCCTCCTCCCTCAGGCGGTCCGCCGGCTTCCGGTTGAGGGGTGGGTGTGGATTGGGTGGACGGCGGCGTAGCGGTGAGGGTCGGTGGGGGTGTAGGTGTGTTTGTCTCCGTCGCCGGAGGGTCCGTCGGGGCCGTTTCTTCCACCACCGTTTCGGTGGGCGTGGGGGTAGGCGTGGCCTCTTCCGCGTTGGATAACAATGTGTAGCCCACGAAGGCGACGACCAGCAACAAGATACCGGCGAGAGCGCCGATGATGATCCAGATCCAGGTGGGAAAGCCCGACGTCTCCTCGTCGGGGGGGGGGGCGACGGGAGGGCCGCCGGAGGGCGGAGGTGGCGGGGCGGCCTGTTGCTGAGCATAGGAGTAGGAAGGTGGTTGGGCTCTGGCGGGCGACGTGGGTCGGGTTTGATCCGCAGATCGCTGTGGGTGAGGTTGAGGCTGCGGCTGAGGTTGAGGTCGAGGGGGGGAGGGCGGGGTCACGGGCCGCGCTGCTCCTTCTCCTGCTGGGGCGGAGGGAGGTGGGGAGGGCGCTGCAGGCAGCGCTTCTCCACAGCGCGGACAGAAGCGCGCCTTGGGCTTGACCGGGTTTCCACAGTGAGGGCAGCTGCGTCCGGTGGATGCCCCAGACGAGGACGCAGGTGAGCTTTCAGAGGACGGCGTAGCGTTCACCTGGCTTAAAGGGCGACCACATCCTTTGCAGAATTGTACCCCGGCTCGGTTTTCGGTGCCGCAATGCGGACATTTCATGGAGCACTCCTTCTCACTGTACTCGGGTCTCTTAGCTTTTCAGGGGGTGGGCGAGCTTGTTCGAGTTGCGATAAAGTGCAGCTTAACCTTTCTATTAGAGGATAACACGAAAAGCAGCTTTGACAATCTCTCGGTTTAACAGCACTCCGGCTGACTTAACTACAAACCTTCCGCTCGTAGTAGGCGAGGCAGCGTTAGTGGGATAACTTAACCTCATCGACATGTCCCCACAAATGTGTGTAGTGTTTCCCACTGCGCCACCGCTCCCCCGATGGCAAACCTACGTCGTAGAGGGGAGATGCCTCGATTCGCTCCCGACAAACGACGCCGCTCGCTTCCTCGGAATGACGTGACCAGGAGGGCGACTGAATTTACGGTATAAGTAAGGTGCAACACGGGTATCCCTGAACTTGATGCTCCAACATGATCACCCATCTATCCATCAGATCACACCTGACGGAACAGTAGACCCCACGTAGTAAAATTCGCGGCCAAAACCACGAGATATAGGGGATGATCGACCAGAAATCCGATTTTCCCCAATCACTAGATGTAGTGCATGGCTACCTAAAAATCCGATTTCTTGGACCTTTTTTCAGGTGAGTCACTATTGCGTCCACTGAAATAACTAGCAGAAATCGGATTTTTCTACGACTTGATACTATATGTGGGTTTCTCATGACCAAAATCACTAGAGGTAGTGCATGGCCACCTAAAAATCCGATTTCTTGGACCTTTTTTCAGGTGAGTTACTATTGCGTCCACGTCTGATCGTTGTACACGACGTACGTCTTTCCTCCATCGGTCCTCAGCACCGTGCCGCCCTCGAAGTCCTGAATGAAGGCGTCGAACCCCCGTTCGGGGTCCACGGCGTTGCCCAGCCGCTTGCGCACGTTGGCCTGCGAGCACCAGAGTTTTCCGAAACCGCGCAGCGGAGTGGGCGGCGATTGGCTGGGCGCGAGATCCGGGCAGGAGTAGGTGGGGTCGCCTTCTTGCCATGCGTTATGGTAACCGGCCCAGGTGCCATTGTTGTAGAGCACCCAAATGCCGTCGGTGTCCTGGCGCCAGAGCATTGCGCCGCCTTCAAAGTGCTCCTGAGCCGCCCAGGTGCTGTAGACGCCGCTGCGGGCGCAGCCCAACCGGCTTTGATATTGCTGCCAGACGTCGGCGAAGGTCCCTGTCACGGCAGGACAGGTCGGCGCCGGTGTCGCTGTGGGGAGGGGGGTGGACGTGGGAAAAGGCGTGGATGTGGGGGGGAGGGTGGGCGGCGCGGTCGGCGCTGAGGTGGATGTGGAAGGTGGAGGAAGGGGCGTAGCGGTCGGCGAGCTCGCCGGGGTTGCGGGGACGGCGGTCGTCGGGGAAACGGTGGCGGTAGAGGTGCGCGTGGCGCGCCCGGACGAGTCGCTCGGCGCCTCCGGGGTGGGGCGGAGGGCCAGGTAGAGGGCGCTGCCCCCGCCGACCAGCAGGCAGAGGAGCAACGCCGCGGCGGGCAGGATCCAGATCCACGGGGGGGTGCGGCGCGGCGACGTGGAAGGGGCCTTCTGCCCCGGCGGCGGGGCGACCGGTGGTGGCGTGTAGGGAGGCGGCTGGGGTTGCTGCGGAGCCGGCTGCTGCAGCGCCCGGCGCATCTCTGGGGCGCTCTGAAAGCGGTCCTGGGGCTGCAGTGCCAGCGCCCGCAACAGCGCGGCTTCGACGTGCGGGCTGACGCCGGGGTTGAGATGGCGGATGGGGCGCAGGCTCCCCGGGTTGACCATCCGTTCCGTGGCGGTGGGCGGCGCTTGGCCGGTGAGCGCGTGATAGAGGGTTGCGGCGAGACTGTAAAGATCGCTGCGCGGGTCGGTGTGACCGCGCGAGGGATTGTACTGCTCCGGCGGCGCGTAGCCCGGCGTCCCCATGGAGCGGATGACGGTCTGGGTGCGCGGATCGTTGGGATTCCAGAGCTTGACCAGGCCGAAGTCCACCAGGATCACCTGCCCGTCGGGGCGCACGATGACGTTCTGCGGTTTGATGTCGCGGTGGATGATACCCTGCTTGTGGATGTAGGTCAGGGCGTCCAGGAGCTGCTTTGCCCAGGTCAGCACTTGCTTTTCGGGAAGGGCACCCCGGCGGGCGATGTGTGCCTGCAGATCCTCGCCCTCCACGAAGTTCATGACCAGGTAGACATTGCGGTTTTCCTCGAAGAAGTCGGAGACGTTGACCAGATGGGGATGGTCGAACTGGGCTACCAGCGCGGCCTCCTTGCGAAACTGCGTCCGCAGCCCCTGAAGCGTGTTTTGATCCAGCCCCGGCTGAGGCAGCATCTCTTTGAGCGCCACCGGGATCTCCAGGCGCAGATCCCAGGCGCGGTAGACGGCCCCCATGCCACCCTGGCCGAGCAGGCTGACGATGCGATACCGGCCTTGCAGGACCGTTCCTCTATTCAATGTCATCTTCGTCCTGTCCTCTTAAGTGAAATAGGACTTGTCGTCAGGCGCGAAACGGAGTGGTGTGCCGTTCGACGCGTCTCAGTGAGATCTCCGTCGCGCCTGGACGATGGTGGTGAGCACGCCCCAGAAGACGATCTGTGCGACGAGGGCCGCCCAGCTTGTAAGCAGATGCTCCTTCGAGTGTTCGTAGTCCAGGTCCAGATCCTCAGGCGCTGCTGCGGCGCTTTCACACCGGATTCCCCGCTCAACCTGGGTGGCGCCGTCGGGTCTCGGAACCTCTTGTTCCCACACGTTACAGGAGAGACTGTCCTCGTTGAGCCCGGGGACGTCCACGCTGGAGCCCATGGCGTCCATGGTCCAGTGGGAGATCATCAGTTTGGCGATGGGAGTGTCTAGGGGGAACATGGCTCCGGAGAGGATGATCTGTGTGAAGAGCTGGATGAGGATGATGTAGAGCACCACATCGGGACCGGGTACCACGGCGGAGATAAAGAGTCCCAGCATGATACTGGCGATGACGGCGATGAGCAGGGTGACGAACCATTCCGCGCCTCCAGAAGGGAAGAGATCAAGGATGGGCTGAAAGTCCATATCGACCTTGAGACCCACGATGAGCAGGACGCTGGCGACCTGGATGACGGCGAAGGCACTCAGGACGAAAACCTTGGAGAGGACGTAGGAGATGACGCGCAGGTTGACGGCGCTTTCGCGTTTGAAGATGGAACGCTCCTTGACGATCTCGTAGGCTGCGCCGAAGGTCCCCGCCTGGGTGAGCGCCAGGCCCAGCATGGTGATGAGCGTGGAGGCGTCTTCCACCGGCGTGTAGCGCACCCCTTCTCCCACGTGATCGGCGGTTAAATCCGCTTCGTCGGCGATGCCAAGGTCTCTCAACAGCTCTCGCTTGAGGGACTCTTCTGTGACATTTCTACCGACCAGGTCGTGTGGCTTGCCTACCGCCATAAAGAGCAGGCCGATCAGCGGCATCATCAACAGCAGAATGAAAAGCGTGCGCACGTCGTGGCGGATGAGGTCGAACTGCCGACGGGCCAGCAGGAAGAGCTGGCGGAGCGCGGAGTCGTGGGCCTTTTGCGGCGGCGAATGCTGCGAAGCGGCGGCGTGAGCCGACCGGTGGGCCACCTGCGCCTGGCGCTGCGCCACGTAGGTCTGGTAAATGGGCGAACGGCGGTAGTGTTCCGCCCACAGCAGGCCGGCGGGCAGCGTGTCGCCGCTATGGTGGGCCTGGATCTGCGCGTAGTAAGGTTGGATCTCGGAAGCGAGAGGCTTGCCCGCCGAGGGGTTGATCTCCTCACTGAGTTTCAGATAGATGTCGGCGAAGTCCTGTGCTTTGAAGAAGGAGATGGCTTCGTGCGGTGGCCCGTAGTAGGCCAGCTTGCCCTGCACCAGGAAGGCCACGTGGTGGCACTGCTCGATGTTCATCGTCGCGTGAGTGACCAGGACGACGGTACGGCCCTGATCCGCCAATCGGTTGAGGTCGTACATCATCTTCTTCTCCAGCCCGGGATCCAGACCGGAGGTTGGCTCGTCGAGGAAGAGCAGGTCCGGTTCCGCCAGCAGCTCCACGGCGATGCTGACACGCTTGCGCTGTCCGCCGCTGAGCACCTTGACGGGCTTCTCCGCGTGGGCCGTCATCTCCACCATGTCCAAGACGGCGCCGATCCGCCGCTCGATCTCGTCCGGGGTGGCGTCGGGCAGGCGCAGTTTGGCCGCATACCAGAGCGCCCGGCGCACCGGCAGCACCTTGTGGATGATGTCGTCCTGAGGCACGTAGCCCATCAGCGTGCGGTAGGCGTCCAGACTGGGGTAGAGCGGCAGGCCGTCGATAAGCATCTGGCCGTGGGTGGCGGGTTGATAGCCGTTCATGGCTTTGAGCAACGTGCTCTTGCCGGCGCCGCTGCCCCCGACCAGGGCGATGAACTCACCGCCCTGTACGGAGAGGGAGATCTGTTCCAGGATCATGCGCCCGTCAGGGATCTGGAAGCCCAGGTCGATGGCATCCAGCCGGTGACCTTTGCTGACCGAAGTGGCCAGACGCTGCGCCTTGCCGTCGTAGACTAGCTTGTACGGTCCGATCTGGATGACGTCGCCCATGGTGAGGCGCGTGCCCTGGGTCACCCGCTGACCGTTGAGGAAGGTGCCGTTGCTGCTCCCCAGGTCGCGGATAAGTTGAGCGCTGCCCTGCTGCACGATCTCCGCGTGCTGTCGGGAGACGGTGGGATGGTTCAGGTGGATGTGGTTGCCGGGATCGCGTCCGATGGTCACGCGGTCGTACTGGGCCAGGCGGTGCATGCCCAGGGGGTAGGTGTGCAGCGCCGGCGTGGGGCCGGCCCTTTTGAGCTCCAGGCTGATGGAGTTGCCACGCAGGTCGCCGACGCGCAAGATCTCTCCGGGTTGCCAGGCTGTCGGCACGCCGGGGGGAATGCGCTGCCCTCTGAGCATGGTCCCGTTGGTGCTGTGCAGATCGGTGACCTGGGGGGGCTGCGAGCTGAGGTCCAGTCGAAAGTGACGCTTGGAGACGGTGGGGTAGTCGAGGATCACGTCGTTGGTCGGCCCCCGCCCCACGTGGACGATATTTTGGATGAGCTGATGCTCTCGCGTCTGTCCGCCGGGCCAGCGCGCGACAAGAACCCGCGCCTCTATCTGGACCACGGGCTGGGGTTGGACGCTGCGTGCTCCTCCGCTGAGTGGAAAACCACAGGCCGGACAGAAACGCGCTCCGGGGCGCAGCGGTGCTCGACACTGTGGACAGTAGGAGGTCGCACCGGCTCCGGGTAACGACGCGCCGCAGCGGGCGCAGAACTGTGCCTGGGAGCGATTGGGTAACCCGCATTGAGGGCAGATCTGGGACATACTCACTCCTTTCTTGAATCAATCGCCTCGTGCGTAAGAGGAAAGTCCTTTGATAAGATAGGCTTCCATGACAGGTTCTTTTTCCGGGTGTTTCGTCTGGATCTGTCGGGCTTCGACGTTCACCAGGCGGTAGATGCGCTCGTAGACGGCAGGGCTGATGATGATCTCACCGGGTCCGGCGCCGCTGCAGTAGCGGCTGGTCCGGTTCACCGTATCGCCGATGATGGTGTACTCCGTGCGTTCGGCAGGACCGATGAAGCCGTGGATGATTTCTCCGCTGTGGATGCCGATCCCGACCTGGAAGATAGGGAGACGGCGCACGCGCCAACCCTCACCGAGCTTGCGCATCGCCTGCTGCATCTCCAGGGCGGCGCGGACGGCTTTCTCCCATTGGTCGTCGTCCGGCTCCGGGCTGCCGAAGACTGCCAGCACGGCGTCGCCGATGTACTTGTCCACCACGCCGTCATGGTCGAAGATGATGGGCACGAAGGCGTCGAACATCTCGTTGAGCATGCGCACGACGCTCTCCGGGGCCAGATCGGCGCTGAGCACGGTGAAGTTGCGGATATCGGAAATCAGCGTGGTCACCGGGGCGACGCGTTCCCCGCCCAGCCGCAGGCGATTGTATTCCTCCAGCATCTGTTCCGTCAGCTGTGGGGAGAACTGACGGCTCAGGTTGGCCCGTAGAATCTCATCGCGTCGCAGATCCTGGCGCAAGCGCTGCTTTTTGATGAAGATGGCCGTCTGATCGGCGATAGCCTGAAGCAGGGCCAAGTCCTCTCCGCTGAAGGCGTGAGGGTCCTGGTCGTTATCGACGAAGAGGACGCCCAGGGCCTCGTTTTCGAAGAGCAGGGGGGCGTAGATGGCGGCCTGTACCCGGGTGAGCTCCATGCTGGGCGAGCTCTTGGTTCGCCGATCGGTGCTTGTTGACCAGATAAAGGCTGTGTGTTCCCGGAAGGCCTCTTGGGCCAACGTCGTGCTCACCGACTGGCTGCCGCGCGGCCAGTGTGCCTTGAGCAACAGTCGGTCGTTCTGCTCGGCCAGCAGCAGCGCACCACGTCGGGCGTTGGGGATGGCTTCACGGAGCTGACGCACCAGCATCTGCAGCGTGATCGAGATGTCTTTGGCGTGGGCCAGGGAGCGGCTGAGGCGGTAGAAGGCTTTCAGCCGCTGCCAGTCGGGTTCGCTCGTCTCGGTAAAGCGCTCGCCCTCCTCTCCCTCGGAGCCGGCGACGAACAGGGTGGTTGCCGCAACCGGCGGCGCCTCGGCGTCCGGCGGCTCTTCGGGGACGGTGTCTGGCGTTTGCACTTCGATGCGCATCTCCGTCTGTCCCAGGCGGACCGGGGTTCCGGCGGGCAGCCGCACTTTGCCTTGAATACGTTGCTCGTTGATAAAGGTGCCGTTGGTGCTGTGCAGATCCTCGATCCACAGGGTTCCCTCGCGTAACTCGAGACGGGCGTGTCGGTGGGAGACGGTGTTGTCCGGTGCCAGGTCAAGATCCAGGGGATTATCAAAACCGGCGTCGCGGCCGATGAGTACCTCCGCCGCTGTGGACTTGTAAGTCCGCGTTGCCTGACCGGGTATGGTGTAATGAATGATTAACATTATATTCCTCCTTTTGGATAAGAAGCCGCCTGCTGTAGAGACTCGGCTTTGAACTTTTTCCCCCTCATGGCCCTACCGGCGGTCTTTGGATTCCGTAGCTCCGCCTGGCCCGGGCGGGACTACGGCTTGTCCAGGTAAATGGTCAGCCGGTCGGCGTCGCTTTCTACGCCCACGATGTGCAACCCCGTTGAGCCGATCCGCGCCAGGATCTCCTCCTCCAGCATCGCGTTGACTTTGTCGACGAGCCCTTTCGGCACCAGACGCCCGAGGGCCAGCCGACCTACCTTGACCTCCCGCAGCTGCACGCCCAGCGCTCCGGCTTTCGAGGCGTAGAAGCCCAACGTTCCCTCGACCACCGGTTCGAGGGGACCGAGCTTCAGGCGGGCCGCGAAGGCTGCGCGTCCGTTGGTGCGCAGATTCAGGTGGGTTGTCTGGAGAGAGAAGGGACCGGGCAGCGAGGGCAAGTTGTCGTTGATGACCTGGTTGAAGTAGTCCTCCGCGATGTTGATCTCTACGCTTCCTTTTCGACCGGATATCTCTACCTCCTTGGGTTTTGTGTCCAGGATCAGCAGCATCGCGCCACTCAAGAGCAGGCCGAGGAAAAAGCCCAGGAGCAGCCCGCCGATGAGCCAGGTGTGTTTTGAGGTCGGAATTGAGGTTTGCATAATGCCTCTCTAGGGCAACGCCAGGTGGGCGCTGAGAGTGATGTGTTGCTCGTCGGTGCGGATCTCCAGGATCCGCGAGGCCTCGCCGAGTTCCGCCTCCAAGCGTCGCTTGAGCGCTGCGCTGAGGTTTTCGCCCAGTGTGATCTCGTCGACGCCGATGAGGTCGAGGAGCTCTTCCCCGCCGGTCTCGATGCTCTCGACGCGGATCTGGATCTGCTCCCCCACGAGGGAGATGCGGGTGCTGAGGGTGACGTGTAGATCCAGGAGCAGCAGGGGAAAGTGGGCGTGGATGACAAGCAGACCGTCGGGTTTGACGTCCAATTCTGCCTCGCCGGGTACGCCCTGGGGGAGGGCGCGGGTCAGTGCGTCGTTGAGGTACGTCTCCACGACGCTTACCGTCACGTTAGGGGCGTTGGGATCCAAGGGGGGCGGAGTGGGCACGGAGACGTCAAGGGCCGGAGCCATCAGCAGTCCCAGCACGAGGCAGAGGGTGAGTGGAACCGCGAGTGCGCCGGCGAGGGCGGCTATCGGGTAAGGTGACTTTTTGGCGCGCGCGGGTGCCGCCGGTGATGGTTCAGGGGGTGGGGTGGGGACTGGGGGGGGCGCGCGGTAAGCGGGAGGAGGCGGTGGTGGGAGCGGTCGGGGCGCCGCCGACGTCGCCGCATCCGCCGCGCGCGGGGCACCACAGCGGGGGCAGAAAGCGGCGCCCGGACGCAACTCAGCGCCGCACGCCGTGCACGTTGCGGGTGTCGGGGGCAAACGCGTGCCACAGGTCGCACAGAAGCGGGCCCCGGTGCGGTTCTCGGCGTGGCACTTTGGGCAAATCTGATTTGGCATGTGACTCCTTGGGAAAACTCAGATAAAATTCAAAATGAAAAATGTCTCTGGTCGTGGTCGGCATCCCTGCTGCACCACGTAGTTACTCTTTATTAAAGTATGAGCCTACCACTGGGTTAATATCGTCATCGGCGTATTTGGCCAGCAGCGTGAAGAAATCCCCGCCGGTCACCTGTTGGTGCCGATGCTGCGTGGCGTAGGCACGCAAGAATGCGAAGAACTGCTCGTCTCCTATCCTATTTCTCAACGCTTCCATAAAGCGCGCGCCCTGGAGATAGACGGCGTTGATGTACGGACGGAAGGCCTCGAACTCGTAGACGGTGCTGTCCACCCGCCCGGCAGGCTCAAAGCGGTTCACGCGGAAGTCCCACCACCACGCCATGAGCTCGGGGTACCTCGCTTCGAAGAAGAGGACCTCGCTGTAGGTCGCCAGCATCTCGTCCAGCCACGGCTCCTGCGCCTGGTCGTTGCCCACCAGGCCAAACCACCACTGGTGAGCGGTTTCATGGACCGCAATCGTCGTCAGGTAGCCCTGTGGCGTGCCCGGATAGGCCTCGTAATATTCTTGGCCCAGAAAATAGAGGCCATCGTACTCCATCCCATCGGGGAACGTGGCCTCAACCATCGCCATGCCGGGATGCGGGTATGGGCCGAAGTATCGCGCGTAGAGATCTAGGGCCTCGGCGCTCGCGCGCAACGCTGCCTCTCCGGCCGCCAGATGCTCGGGAAAAACGTAGCCGGTCACCACGATCCCCTCGGCTCTCTCGGTGAGGACCTCGTAATCGGGGCTGACGGACCAGGCGAAGGTCCGGGCCGCCTCAAGGCGGTAACGGTGCGTCTCCCCCTTGTGCTCGCCGGGCACGGCGGCAGCGAGGGTGAAGCGATGAGTCGGATCGGGCAGCTCAAGGGTGACGTCGTAATCCGCCACGTCGTAGACCAGGTGCTCGCCGACGGCCGAGGGCGCGTGCACCAGCCAACCCTCGCCGGGCCGATACGGTGGGAGAAAGGGATACCAGTTTCCCAGATTGGTCTGGCGCTCCGTATAGCCAAAGGGATCGGGCTCCGCCGGAAGGTGCAGATCGAAAGAGAGGGAGAGGGCAATCCAGGCGCCAGGCGTCAGCGGCTCCGGCAGTGGGAGGCTTAACGTGCCATCCTCAAGCATGTATCCGACCACCGGCTGCCCGTCGCCCCAACGCAGATTGTTCAAGTGAAAGGCCTCGGGCCGGCGCTGCGGCTCCACGACGAGCAGTAAGTCCGCCAGCGGTTCGTCCGTGCGGTTGACGTAGGTGACCACCTCCGACGCCGTCACGTGATGCGCGTCGTAGTTCAGGCGCGCCGAGAGCGTGTAGCGCGTGCGCTCCGGCGGCTGCCGGGGCGCCTCTGTCGTCGCCGTGGCGGTGGGCACGGGATTGGGTGCAGATTCGGTGACCGTGGGCTCCGCTGGGACCGGCGTCCTCGTCGGCGGGCGCGTGGCTGTCGCGGTGGGCGTGGAAGTGGGTGCCGGCGCGTCGGCGCAGGAGGTGAGCATCCACACGAGCGGCGCCACCAGTATAAGGCGCGTGAGGCGTGGACGATCTGCTCCTGGCCGGTTCACGTCTGCTCGCATCCGACTCCTCCTCTTCACGTTCAGCGCCGTGCCCATGCCGGATCGAAGCCCTCTCCGGGGCTCAGGCGCCGGGGCGTCGCGCTGCCATCGACGGATATGATCCACACGGCCTCTTCACCGTCCCGGTTGGATGCAACGGCGATCTGTGTGCTGTCGGGTGACCACGCCGGGCGAAAATTGGTGGTGCCCGCGAAGGTGATCTGCCGTTGATTACTACCGTCGGGGTTCATCACCCAGACGTGATATACGGAGCCGCTCTTGCGCTCGAAGGCGATCATCGTCCCATCGGGCGACCACGCCGGCGTGCTGTTGAGGTCGCCGCCACTGCGCGTCAGTCGCGTCAGGGTTGCGCCGTCGGGCCGTATCTTGTAGATATCCATCCGGTCCCCGCGATGGCTTTCGAAAACCAACCAGTTCCCGTCGGGCGACCATTTGGGATCATCGTCCCAGTTTCCCGGGTTGAAGGTTGCGCGCTGGGCATTGCTCCCGTCGGCGTTCATCACGTAGATCTCCCGATCGCCGTCCCGGTCGGTGACGAAGGCGATGCGCGCGCCATCCGGGGACCAGGCCGGTTCGTAGTTGTTATACGCGCCGGAGGTGAGCTGGCGCAGATCCTGTCCCTCGATGTCCAGCGTATAGATCTGCCAGGTACCGCTGGCATCGGAGCGGAAAAGTATCCGCTGCCCATCCGGCGACCAGGCCGGCACGCCGCTGTTGGCCGGTTGCCCGGGGAGCCGCCAGGTTTCGCCTGTGGCCGGATCGGCGAGATAGATCTGCCAGGCGCCCTGGGGCCCGGCGGCGTAGGCGATGAGCGCGCTCTGCTCGGTGGGAACGGGGGTTGGTGTTGGGGACGGGAGGGGCGTGGACGTCGGCGGCAGGGGCGTCGGTGTGGTGACCGCATCTGCGCTCATGCTTTCGGTGGTCGCGGGCATGATAGTAGTGGGAGACGGTGTGACTTCCGAGGCCTGTCTCAACAGGGGTGGAACGATTAGCGCCAGGGCGCCCGTCACCGCCAGCAGCAACGCCAGAACGAAACATCCCACGCCCCAAACCGCCCTCGGCAGGCCCGGCCATCGCGAGGGGACTGCCTGTTGCTCCGGTGGCATCCTTTGCGTCGCCTGGGGCGCGGTCTGGTAGGGTCCGGCAGATATCGACGCGCTACCGCTCAGCGCATCGCGCATCTCTGTTGCGCTATGGAAGCGGGCCGCCGGCTGCAACTCCATGGCCCGATCCACGGTTGTTTTCATGGATGCGCTGACGTCGGGTCGAGCGGCGTCCAGGGGCGTCAGTGCCTGAGGATTGACGATGCGCATGGTGGCCGTCGGCGGCGCCTGACCGGCGAGAGCGTGATAAAGCGTCGCGCCCAGGCTATAAATATCGGTGCGCGGGTCAGTGTGGCCCAGGGCTGCGTCATACTGCTCCGGCGGAGCGTACTCCGGCGTGCCCATGGCCTGAATGGCGGTGCGCGTGCGCGGGTTGTTGGGGTCCCAGAGTTTGACCAGGCCGAAGTCCACCAGCACGGCGTTGCCGTCCGGGGTGATGATGACGTTCTGGGGCTTGATGTCACGGTGGAGGATGCCTTGACTGTGGCAATAGACCAGCGCGTCCAGCAGCTGCAAGGCCCACGCGCGCACCGGCTCTTCCGGCAGGGCGCCCTCGCGCGCGATGCGCTCCGCCAGGCTTTCGCCCTTCACGAGCTTCATGACCAGGTAAGCGTTGGGGCCTTCCTTGAAGTAATCGGTCACGTTGACCAGGTGCGGATGGTCGAGACGGGCCAGGACCTTGGCCTCCTGGGTGAACTGCTCTCGCAGATGGGTCAGGGTTTTGCTGTCCAGCCCGGGCTGGGGAATCATCTCCTTCAACGCTACCGGGATATCGAGCCGCAGATCCCAGGCGCGGTAGACGGCGCCCATGCCACCTTCGCCCAGCGAGCCTTCCACGCGATAACGATTTTGCAATACCTGTCCGGTGGTCAACGGCATGTTAGTCTCCGCCCTGTTCCGTATCGCAGCCGACCCAGCTCTCACCTTCGCCGGGCGTGTGGGTGACCCGTTCGGTTGTGCCTTCGGCAGTGAGGCGGTAGATCTCGCGCTTGCCGTCGCGGGTGGAGGTGAAGAGCAGGCTGCCTCCGGCTGTCGGGATGGGCGCCCAGCTCTCACTGTCGCCGGGCG
>JBNGCW010000005.1:0-125647 GCA_049975525.1 Anaerolineae bacterium | reverse complement strand
TGTGGGTGACCTGTTCGGTTGTGCCTTCGGCAGTGAGGCGGTAGATCTCGCGCTTACCGTCGCGGGTGGAGGTGAAGAGCACGGCGCCGTTGGACGTCACCGTGGCGTCCCAGCTCTCGCCGTCGCCCGGCGTTTGCGTCACGCGCTCGGTTGTACCATCTGACGTAAGGCGGTAGATCTCGCGTTTTCCGGCGCGGGTGGAGGTGAAGAGCAGGCCGCCGCTGCGTGTCATGAAGGGGGCCCAGCTCTCACCGTCGCCGGGCGTGTGGGTGACCTGTTCGGTTGTGCCTTCGGCAGTGAGGCGGTAGATCTCGCGCTTGCCGTTGCGCGTGGACGTGAAAAGCACGGCGCCATTAGAAGCCATGATGGGTGCCCAGCTCTCGGTACCTGTGGGCGAATTGGTCACCTGTTCCGTCTCACCGTCCACGTTGAGGCGATAAATCTCACGCTTTCCGGTGCGGTTGGAGGTGAAGAGGAGGGTGCCGTTGGCAGCTCTTGCGGGGTCCCAGCTCTCGGCTCTGAGCGGCGTCTGGGTCACGCGCTCGGTCGTCCCTTCGGCCGTAAGCCGGTAAATCTCGCGGCGACCGTCGCGCGTGGAGGTGAAGAGCACGCTCTGCGGTGCGAGGAGGTCCCCGTCGCCTCTCGTCATCAGCCCAATGCCCGCGATCAAAAGAAGGCCGAACAGCGGGACCAGCCAGCGCGCGTGGCGCGGTACCCGATCCCAGAATTGAGCCAGCCGCTCACCCAAGGGTTGCGTCTCGGGGTAGGGCTCGATGAGAGCTTCTTCCTCCTCCTCGATCTCCCGGATCAACTTCTTCCAAGGCGTGGGCTCCGGGGTCGGCTCGGGTTCGACAACGGGCGGCGGTGGCGGTGGCTCGACCACGTCCACCGTCTCTTTCTCTTCCATCTTGACGGTGCCGCCGTGACCGTCCACGGGGGCGGTTTCTTCGGCGACCGTTTCTTCTTCCGGGGGCGGCGGTGCCGGGATCGTGGACGGTGCCGGGAGGGCGCGGCGCATCGCGTCGGCGCTCTGCCAACGCTGCGAGCGCGCCATATTCAGCGCTTTCATCACGACGGAGGCGGTCTCCTCACTGACGGAGGGCTGCAGGTCGCGCAGGGGCGGGAACTGCTCCGGGTCGGCCATGCGGTCGGTGGCGCTCCAGGGCACCTCGCCGGTCAACGCGTGGTAGAGCGTGGCGCCCAGGCTGTACACGTCGCTACGCGGGTCAGTGTGACCGAGACGGGCGCTGTACTGCTCCGGCGGCGCGTATTCCGGCGTGCCCAGGCCGCGCATCACGGTCTGCGTCTTGGGGTCCGTGGGATCCCAGAGCTTCACCAGACCGAAATCGACCAAGATGACACCCCCCTCGGTCCCCCCGCTACGGGGGGATGTATCCTTGGTGGATTGAATGACAATGTTCTGGGGCTTGACGTCCCGGTGGAGGATGCCCTGGTTGTGACAGTAGGCGAGCGCATCGAGCAGTTCATCCGCCCAGACCAGTACCCGATCCTCAGGAAGTGGTCCTTCTTCTTCGATATACGCGGCGAGGTTCTTGCCTTCCATAAACTCCATGACCAGATACGTGTTGCCGCTTTCTTCGAAGAAATCCGTGACGCCCACGAGATGTGGGTGGCGCAGGCGGGCGAGCACCTTGGCTTCCTGCTCGAACTGCTCGCGCAGTTGGGCCAGCGTGCTCGCGTCCAGTCCCGGCTGCGGTACCATCTCTTTCAGCGCCACGGGGGTGTCGAGCCGCAGATCCCAGGCGCGGTAGACGGCGCCCATGCCACCTTCGCCCAGCGAGCCTTCCACGCGATAACGCTGTTGTAGGATTTGGCCTTGAGTCAGGGGCATGTGGGGGCTCCTTGCTGAGAAATGACACGTTTGTTGTTGGATGCGGGTTCAAGGTTCACGGTAACACTCCGGTGGCGTGGCATCGTCACGGATTAAGGGGGGGGGGGTTGGGTGATAGTACGCACAGGAGCTTCGCCACTCCCACCGCCGTCTCCACCGAGGAAAGGGTCGAACCAGAAGGTGCTCTCGTTGGATACAGCGACCGTTTGCTCGCCCTGGATGACGGAAACGGTCCACTTCCACTCACCGTAGGCCGTGCCGGGCAGATCTGTGGTCCAGTTGGTGGTTTGAAGAGGGGGGCTCTGGTGGGTGTAGCCGGTCCGGGTGTTACGCCCAATGACCAGGAAGGATTGGTTTGCATAAAGCTGACCTTCCCATTGGAAAGTCACCGGACTTTGCAGGGTGGTGTTTTGTTGGGGTGCAACGAGGGTCGGAGCGGCGGGAGCGACGGGTCGCGGCGTAGCGGTGGGGCCGGTCGTGGGGGCGGTCGTGGCTGTGGCTGCCGGTTCCGTCTGGCGTGGCGTGGAGGTAGGGACGGCCTCTTCGGTGTGCGTAGCGGTCGGTTCTACGGTGTCCGTTGGGGAGGGCGTGGCGGTGGGCGGCGTTGTTTCGGTTGGAGAAGGCGAGGGGGTGGGCGTCGTCGCACCGAAGAGGGGCAAGCGGTTCCAGAGCAGGCCAATGACGAGCAGGATTACGATACCGAGGCCGGCAAGGGCGTAGTACCACGTGCCTTTCGGCGTGGACGGCGTAGGGGTCTCGGAGATGGCTTTGCCTTCCAAGGCGTCCAGCATGGTGGAGGCGTCCTGGAAGCGATCCTCGTACGAAAGCGTCATGGCCTTGAGGATAGCCGCTTCTACGTGGGGATGAATCCCGGAGCGCAATTCGGTGGGCGCCTTGAAGTCCCTGGGGCTGGCCATGCGATCGGTGGCACTCAGCGGCGCGGTGCCTGTCAGGGCGTGATAGAGTGTGGCGCCCAGACTGTAGAGGTCACTGCGTGGATTCGTGTGACGGGAGCGCAAGCTGTACTGCTCCGGCGGGGCATACTCCGGTGTGCCCATGGCCTGGATGGCGGTGCGCGTGCGGGGATCGTTGGGGTCCCAGAGTTTGACCAACCCAAAATCCACCAGCACGGCGTCGCCGTCCGGGGTGATGATGACGTTCTGGGGCTTGATGTCGCGGTGGAGGATGCCTTGTTTGTGGCAGTAAGCCAGGGCCTGCAGCAGCTGCTGGGCCCAGGTCAACACCTGCTCCTCGGGCAGGGCGCCCTCGCGCGCGATGCGGTCGGCCAGGCTCTCGCCCTTGATGAACTCCATGACTAGGTAGGCGAAGCCGTTCTCCTCGAAGAAGTCGATGACGCTGACCAGGTGCGGGTGCTTGAGGCGGGCCAGCACGATGGCTTCCTGTTCAAACTGCTTGCGCAGTTCAGCCAGAGTCTGGGCGTTGAGACCGGGCTGCGGCACCAGCTCCTTGATAGCCACGGGCATCTGCAACCGTTGGTCCCAGGCACGATAGACGGCGCCCATGCCACCTTCGCCCAGTGAGCCTTCCACGCGATAACGCTGTTGTAAGATTTGGCCTCGATTTAAGGGCATACGCTACATCCTTTCTATTGGTTCGTTAACTCGATAATCACGGTGTCCTCGTTCACTTCCAGAGTGTCGATGTAGACCTCGGCGTTCTCCCAGGCGCTCTCGAAGCCGCGCCGGATGCCGTTGGAGATGATGCCGCCCACAATGTAGAGTGGGGTCTCGTTGATCTGCTCCAGTATCACCTCGGGAATGCCGTCCTTTATCCCTACCTGCGCGTACAGGGCGAGCGACCTGTGGTTGAGTTTGAAATGCACCTGGACTTCGTCGGGAGGCTCGAACTCAATGCGGGGATCTTGGACGGCGTCGAAGAGATAGGGTTCAATGGCATCCTGAACATTTTCGGTAATGACGGCTTCTTCCACAACGTAACGAAGTTGCGCGTTTGATTCTAGATACCAGTCGGCGCCGGCGATGGCGCGCTCCGCGATGAAAGAGAGGGCAAAGGTGATGACGGTGATCAGGATGAGCGCCGTGAGGGTGACGGCGAGCAGGACGGTGCCGATGAGTCGGACGGCGCCCTTGAGAAAACGGACGATGAACGAGGGGCGGCGTTCGACCTCCGGCAGGGTGCCGGTCGGGCCGATGACGCTGCGCGGTTGCCGATCCGTGCGCACGAAGGGCAACGTGAAGCGTCGGGGACGCGTGGCCTTTTCCAGCACGGATTTCATGGCCTGGGCCGAGGGGAAGCGCGCCTCGGGATCCAGGTTGACGGCGCGCATGATGGCGTCAGAGAGTGTGGGCGAGATCCCTCGTTTCAGGCGACGCGGCGGCGTGAAGACGAAGGGGTGGGCGGTGGGATCGTCGCCGGTGAGCAGCTCGTGGAGCGTCACGCCGAGGCTGTAGATGTCGGAGCGGGGTGTGGTCTGTCCCTGGCCGGCGTACTGCTCCGGTGGCGCATAGCCGGCGGTACCCATCTTCAACGTGTCGGTGCTTTTCGTGGGATCGAAGAGACGGACGATGCCGAAGTCGATGAGCTTGACGCGCCCGTCTCCGGTGATCATGATGTTGGCGGGTTTGAGGTCACGGAAGATGACGGGCGGATCCTAGCTGTGCAGGTACGTCAGCACGTCGCAGAGCTGCAGCGCCCAGGGGATTACCTCTTCCTGGGGCAGGCCCTCCGGCGCGTCGTCCAGCCGCTGGGCTAACGTCTCCCCTTCGACGTATTCCATCACCAGGTAGAAGCTCTCCTCGCGCTCGAAATAGTCGTAGACGTCGGGCAGGTTGGGGTGATTGAGGTGGGCCAGGGTCGCGGCCTCCCGGCGGAAGAGCTCCGCGTCCTCGGCGCGCTCCTCCGGTGAGAGATCGGGGTTGGGCGTCAGCTGCTTGACGGCGCAGCGTTTGTCGGCCAGGCGCATGTCGTAGGCCAGATAAACATCCCCCATGCCGCCGCCACCCAGCTGCTCGGCGATACGGTAGCGATTCTGCAGAACGGTTTCGGGTTCAAGCATGATGTGGTCTCCGGATTACTGACTGCGCAGATAGGTGTTGCGGGCGAACAGGGCCAGTCCCTCGATCAGCGCGGCGCCCACCAGGCCGGCGCCGAGCAGTTCGCCTAACGTGGATGAGGTGCCGGTGCTGGCGGAGAGGGCCAGGCCGCCGATGACGGTCACCAGCAGGTGGGTGGGCCCCGCGCGGCCCAGGCGTTTGCCCATGGCGGCGTAGGCCAGTGGTGCGGCGAAGGCGTAGGAGGGCAGGTAGTTCCACAGGAAAGGAATCTCGGCGATGACGGGACCGAGCAGCCAGGCGGACAGCCCGGCCACGATGACCAGCGCGATCAGCATGCCGATCTGTTGCGCCGGCGTCAGGCGGCGGATCAACTTACGTGTGGACATCACCAGCCGCTGGGTGGGACTTTTGCCGGGCATCTTGGCGGTCCCGCTGCCGCCGCCCGCACCGTAGGCCGGCGCGCTTTCCGGCATGGTCAGTGCCTGGAAGACGGTATCGCCGATAAACCATCCGATGCCGCCCAGGATGATTGAACCGACGCTCAGTCCCACGTACTGCTCAGGCGGTATGCGGTCGCCGAAGAGTACCGCGTTAAGGGAAAGCGTGCCCAGCACGGCCATGACCATGCCGGTGAACATTTCGACGATCCACACATGGCTCCGCCCGCGCACTATTTTGGGGCGCTTTTCCCCCGTCTGGTTGTCCGGGAGAGGGGATGGCGTGGGTGGGGGCGGAGTCGGCGTGTAGCGTTGACTCAGGGCCTGTTTCATGGCCTGCGCACTGCCGAAACGCCGGTTGATGTCGACGGACAGAGCTTGCATAAGCACCCGTTCCACCTCGGGACGGACGTCGCAGCCCAGCTGGCGAGGCGGGGTCAGCGAGGAGCCTTGAGCGGCGCGCTCCATGCAGGAGGGAGGGGGATAGCCTGTGAGGGCGTGGTAGAGCGTGGCGCCCAGGCTGTAGACATCGCTGCGCGGTTCTGTGTGGCGGTTGTTGAGGTGCAGGTGTTCGGGTGAGGCGTACTCCGGCGTGCCCATCCCCCGGATGATGCGCTGAGTTTTGGGTTTGTTGGGATCCCAGAGCTTGACCAGGCCGAAATCGACGAGAACAGCCCGCCCGTCGCGGCGGATGATGATGTTTTGCGGCTTGATGTCGCGGTGCAGGATGCCGTGTTGGTGGCAGGTGTGGAGGGCATCCAGCAGCTGCTCGGCCCAGGCGAGCACCTGGTGCTCCGGGAGAGGGCCCTGGCGCCGGATGCGTTCCATCAGACTTTCGCCCTCGACGAAGTCCATGATGAGATAATCGTTGTTCTGCCAGGCGAAGAAATCGGTGACACGCGGGAGGTTGGGGTGGTGCAGGTTAGCCAAAACCTGCGCTTCCTGGCGGAACTGCGCCCGCAATTCAGCGAGCATCTCCAGGTTAAGGGTGGGATCGGGCAGCATCTCTTTGAGTGCCACGGGGATGTTGAGCGAAAGGTCCCAGGCACGGTAGACGGCGCCCATCCCACCTTGTCCTAAGAGGCGGGCAATGCGATAGCGTCCGTTCACGATTTGGCCGGTGTTTAAGCGTTGCATAGCTCTCTCCTAACAGTGGGTGTGTTGCATGGGATGCGCCAATATGGAGTCATAACTTTAATTCCTGTCGAATGTGTTGCGCCAAAGGATGATGAGGATCGATGCGCAGCGCTTCCTGCAGCGCCTTCAGAGCCTCCGATTTTTGGCCGAGCGCCAGGTGACAAAGGCAGATGCTGGCAAAGGTGTCGGCGTCTTTGGGATTGGCGCGGGCGCTGAGTTGATAAGCCCGCAGCGCGCGTTGCCACTGCTCGCGACGGAAGTAGACTTCGCCGATGAAGTAATGGGCCAGGGCGTGTCCCGGATCCCGGTTGGCGACCGTCTGAAAGTGTCGTAGGGCCCGCTTCAGCCTCCCACGCTTGAACTCGATCATCCCCTGCAGGAAGGCGATCTCGGTGCTCTCCGGGTGCTCGCGCTGGAGCGCATTGACTAATGACGTTGCTTTTTGCAGCTGCCCTTCAATTATACAACAAATAGCCAACTGTGCACGTAGCTCCGCTTTATGTGGATGCTGTTGGACCAGGCGCTCCAGGATGGGGAGCGCCTGCGCGTGGTTGCCGAGCTCCATGTAGCGGTCGGCCAGGGCGTAGGCTGCGTTCGCGTCCTGGGGTTGGCGTTGATGAGCATGTTCCAGCGCCTGCAGATTTTGTCTCTGTGCCTCGCTCTGGGGGCGACGTCTGGCGGGGGAGGGCGGTGGGGTGGCGTGGACAGAGGTAAGAGGTGTGCGGCAGTGTGCGCAGAAGCGCGCGCCGGCGCGATTGATGGCCCCGCAGCGGGGACAGCGTGGACCGCTTTGCAGCGGCGCGCCGCATTTCCCACAGAAGTGCGCGCCGGCGCGGGCGGGGTACCCACAGCGGGGGCAGGTGGTACGGCTGCGGATGGGCGGGGGAGGTGGGGTGGCGTGCACGACGTTCTCCTCCGGTGGTTTGGGCGGCAGGGCGGTCACCGGCAAGCCCAAAGCGCGCTGCAGCTCCACCAGCATCTCGCCGGCGTCCTCGAAGCGTTGCTCGGGTTGGATAGCCATGGCGGTGTTGATAATCTCCTCTACCTCCGGTGCGACCTTGGGGTTGAGCTTGTGGACGGAGGGCAGGGGGATCTGCTGGGTCAGGCGCTGCAGGCCGTCCGGCGGCCGGGAGACTGTGAGCAGAGAGTAGAGCGTGGCGCCCAGCGCGTAAACGTCGGAGCGCGTGTCGGTGCTCAGTCCACTGAGGTACTGCTCCGGCGGGGAGAAGCCCTGGGAGACGGCCTCGGCCATGCGCTGGGTCTTGGAGCGCGCGCCGACTTTGGCGATCCCGAAATCCACCAGAATCGCGCGTCCGCTGCTGTCCAAGCGGATGTTGTTGGGCTTGATGTCCCGGTGGATGATGGGCGGTTGGTGGCGGTGCAGGTAGGCGACGGCCTTGCAGACCTGTACCAGCCAGTGCAACACCTGCTCGTGCGGCAACAGCTGTTTCTTCTCCTCGGCTTCGATGGCCAGTTCCAGAAGATCCCGCCCTTGGATGTAATCCATGACCAGGTAGACGCTGCGGCCCTCCTCGAAGAAGTCGGAGACGTGCACCAGGCCCGGGTGATCCAGCGCCGCCAACACGCGGGCCTCCTGCTGGAAGAGCTGCCGGGAGGCCAGGGAAACGTCGCTGAGCTCTTTAACGGCGACCTTGCGTCCCCGCAGGCGCACATCCTCGGCCACGTAGACGGCGCCGAAGCCGCCGGTGGCCAGCTTGCGCAGGATGTGATAGCGTTTTTGCAGCGTGTGCCCCATGGGCAGGGTGGGCATGGATCGTTGCATCTTATCTCACGGTTGTGTTATGGATGAAAGATGGTCTCTACGTCGCTCACGTCTCTTCCCGCAATCTCTTGTGTATCTCTACGCCACCACCGGAGGTCGGCCGGAGGTGGTACCCTCGTTTGGTGTAAAAATCGCGGAGCTTGCCGCGCTCTTTCTGAGTCGGATCGAAGGAGCCGTACATCTCCCGCGCTCCTGCTTGCTGCGCCTGCTGTTCTGCGACGCTGAGCATGGCGCTGCCGATCCCGCTTTCTCGGTAAGCGGGATCGGTCTCGATATCTTGAAGCCTGGCGCGGGTAATTTGGTCTGTATGGAGATCTCGCTCCAGGTGCACGTTGGCGCGGCCCGCTTGACCTCTGTCCAGGCGTTCTGGCGGCGGCTGACGGTCGCGGTCATAAGCGCGGATGTATTTCTGGTCGCCGCTACCGAATGTTCGAATCGTGATGGGCTTGCCCTGGGCGTCGGTGAAGTTCGTATCATCCGGGCGGGGACGGTAAGTGTCGCGGCCTTGCAGGGCGCGTCGACCGGCCTCGCTGAGCCTGCCCTTCTCCCGCACCTCGTCTCGGTGGCTCTCTGTGGCTTCTCGACTTTCGCGGATGTCACGCACGGGCGCTCCTTCCATCGCTGCGTCTGTTCCTCGACATTATGGGTGCTCCTTCCTGTGTTCTACAGATTGGCGTATCTCGTGGGATTGGATAGGCAAGCCTTTGATGCGTCCCAGCAGTGCCTCCACTTTCTCATCGTATGCTTCGTGATGGACGTCCAGGCCCAGGTTGGAGGCGTAGACATCGCGGGTGATCTCGTCCTCCGAAAGCAGTTTTTCTCGCAGGTCATCGCGGAGCTGCCGGGCGTGATCGTCGGGGATCATCAGCTTAGCTTCTCTGCGCAGGTAATCTGCCGCCTCGTCGGGCCCCGGGGCCAGCTCGGTCGGCAGTCCCTCAGGGGCCGTTTGGGCTCTCCTGTGGAGTTCGCGGGCCGCCTGGTTGAACTTCCTGAGCCCGTGAGGGGCGGTGGTCTCCTTTCCCAGTACCGTCGGCTCGACTTCACCGCTGCCCCGCCCGATGGCTTCTGCAAAGTCTTTCCGATACTGACCAAGCGTGCTCTCTTTGAGCCGGGCCCCATCTCCGAGGCCCCGGACTTTGACGGACGCCACGTCGTGCGGACCGGCTACGTCGTAGATAGCAGCGTTGGCGGCGGGCGTGTCGTTGAGGTCAACGGCGGTGCCCGCTTCGTCTTCAATCGCTTGCAGGGCGACGCGCTCCCCGGCGCGCCCCTGGGCTTTGGCCCAGGGGTCGGGATGCTCGGCAGCCCCTTTTTGGGCAGCGTCCAGGTAGCGTTTTGGGGTTTCCCCTTCTGCCGTTTCTCTATCGCCAAGGCCTTGCATCGCCTGACGCCCGCGGTCGCTCAGGCGTCGGGGCCGCCGCTCGACGTTTCGGTCGTCCTCGCGGAATTCGGTTCGTTGATAGTCTCGCATGCTCTTCAGTCCCATCTACGGTTGTGCGTGGATCTCGCGCCACGCGGCTGTGAACTTGTCGCGCATGTGACGGGTAAAAGGAAAGTCAATCTCGTGGACGAAATAGCAGTAGGCTCCGTCAATGTGGCCTCCATATCCGGCCCGCCGGGCGGCTCTGGCGCAGACGCGGACGATGTTTCGCCAGTTCTCCGCCTCGTGGGCGGGGTCCGCGCGCTCGTCGAAGGCGAGCAGGGCCTCCTGAAACTCGGCGTGCAAAGGGGTCTCACGGGTCACCGACGCCATGCGCCCACGGAATTGACAGGGATGACCACAGAACCGGCATCCGTCAAAGGGCAGATAGACGGACCGGTGTCGTAGACGGAATCGCTGCATGCGCTCGCCGACGGCCACGTCGGAGAGCCGTTCGACGTAGCCGTCCTTCTTCGCCAGGGGGACCCGGACAAAGGTGGCTTTCTCATAGCCCGTCATAAAGATCGCTGCCTGGCCCACCGGCAGCTTGCCCAAGAAGCGCTTCTGCTCTTCATCCATCATCATGCTGCCGGCGATGACCTCGCGGTCTTGGGCGTCCATCAACATGTGGCTCAGTTTGAGGTTCGTGTTGCGGATGGCGTCGGCGGCCAGCTTGCCGGGGGATTGTTCGGCGATAAGGAAACCTTCGCCGTAGGCGCGGATCTCCGCCAGGGCGCCGCTGAAAAACCGCACGGCCTCGGCTTTTGTGTCCGCCGTGACCTCGCTGCCTGCCAGGGACGGCGTCTCCGCCAGGATGCGGTGCGCTTCTTCGATCAGGGTGACGTGTCTGAGCCGGCTGTCCGGGCGGTTGACCTTGCAGTATTCGCGGAGTTGGGTCAGCAGGAACATCATGGTCAGCGCTTTGTCCTGGTCGCTGAGCGCATCCAATTCCAGGATGGTGGGGCGCTGCAACAGCATCTCCAGCGGGATGGAGCGCTGGCAGTTGAACATCAGGCCTTTACTGCCCGCCAGGAGGCTTCCAAGGCGACCGCCGACGGCGGCGCGGATGTTGTCGTGTACCTCACCGGCATATCCTCGCTGTTCCGCGACGCGGATGACCGTGCGGTACATGTCCTGCATAGTGGGGAAGAGGCGCTGTTCGTCTTCACCGGCTCGCTCCGTCAGGTACCAATCCTTCTCCTCGTAGATCTGCCCCAGACTTTCCTCGATAATAGACGGCAGGATGCCGAACTGGGGCAGGGCAGCGTTGAAGCAGGTTTTCAGCGCGGAGATGTGCGCTTCGACGCGAATCCCCGGCAGGAGCTCAAAAGGATTGAGGCGGAAGGGAGAGGTCGCTTCGTCGCCGAGGGTGAAGACCAGGAGCTCTTCGTAGCCCCGCATCTTCATCAGCCCTCGATACTCGGTCTTCGCCGGCTCGATGACGAGGAAGGGGATCTGGTGCCCTTGCCAGAGTTGCTGCAGGAGGTAGAGGCAGGTGTTGGTTTTTCCGCTGCCGGTGAAACCGACGATGAGCCCGTGGCGGTTCAGCGCCTGACGGTGGATGGTGGCCTTGCCGCCGTTCAAATAAGTACCCAGGCTCAGTTCATCGGGCGCGGGCTGCGCGTAGGCCGGCCCCTGGGCGCCTCCCGGCGCCACCTGCTTGACGGTGACCCCGGTCGCTTCGCCGGGGCGCACGACGGGGAAGCGGAACAGCGCGGTCGCCCCCGCCGCGTCCGTCAGGTACCGGAGTCTCTCTTTGCCCGGACTGGCCTGGTTGAACTCCCAGCCACCGAGGGTGAGATCAGCGATGGAGTGTCGAAGCGTATGTTGTGCCTGTGGATTCAGCGCCTGGACGATGTCGCAGTGCGCGGGAACCTCCGGCGACTTTGCCTGTGAGGTGGCGGACGCCGTGACCGCGCCCTCCACCGCCCGCGCGACGCCCCAGGCGGCGGGTGGATGCGCAGCGGCGAGGTGCGCGACGGCTAAGAACGGCTGTCCCAGGCGGCGCAGGAGCTCCTGGTAGGCCGTGCCCACCAACCCGGCCTGGGGGTCGATCCAGTGTCCCTGGTAGTACTCCCCGCTGTATTGAAAGTCGGCCAGGGTCTGCGCCGTGGACGCGGCCTGGGCCAGGATGGTGCGCTCGTTTGGGGTCAGCGTGACGGGTTCAAGGTAGAGGCTCAACAGGGTGGGCGCTGTGGTGTGTGCCAGCGTCTCCCATACCATTCTGAAGTCGCCGGTGGCGGGGGGAAAAGGGTAGACGACGTAAGCGTCCCCAAATTTGACCGGGACGACGGCTTCTTGTTGCCTGACTTCGAGCAGACAGGTGGTCAGAGGGACGGGGCGCCGCCAGTGTGCCAGTCTCTCTCCGTCTGTGATGGGGATGGGCGTCAAATGCTGCGCTTGCAGTTGTTCTTTGAGCTCCTGGGAGAGCGCCTGGGCGATGTGGTGATGTCGCACGCGGACCAACAACGCCATGGTGACACTGTGGGTCTCCGGGTGGGAGAGAAAGCGCAGGGCAAAGGCGGCTCCTTTCCATTTCCACAGCTGGGCCACAAACTGCTGCCATTGACGCAGAACGGCGGTGAGTTTTTCTTCTTCCGCGTTGCCCATAATGTGCGGAAGGCTGAGCCAATCGGGCAGGTGCTCGAACTCGTACCCGAAGAGGGTCTGGGCGCCCGCAGGACGGGGGGCCAGGATGTAACCCTGCTCCTGCTGCACCCTTTCCTGGTGGAAAAAGCAGGTTGCCAGCCCGGCATCCCGCGCCTTCCTCTGCTTCTGGGCGAGGGGTGCCGGCCTGCCACAGCGGGGGCAGAATTTTGCCCGAGGGCGCAGTTGCGTTCCGCAGTGTTGACACCGTCGCATGAGAGCTCCGAAAACGTCAGATGAGTCGTTGGCGGTTGCTCGACGCCAGATAGGCTAAGTCGGGGGCCAGTAGTTTTCGATCAATACCGATGAGATCCGCCGCTTGTCGTACGGTCTCATTGACCGCTTTCTCCAGAGAGACGATGTCGTCTTCCTGGAATTCGTTGGGCTCAGCGCGCATGAGGGCGAAGAAGTCTTTCTCGGTGATGAATTTGTAGACGCTGAAAGCAAAGCCCACCAGCAGGGCAAGTTGAGAAATCGCACCTAAAGGCCCGGTGCAACAGGTAGCACTGAGCAAAAAGCCGCTGGGTTCTTGGGTTGGACCGAAGAGTGAGGCGGAGTCGGCCACCGCTGCAAGGTTGGCCGAGACCGCGATGATGTTCAGGATGGAGAGTACCGCGAAGCCCACAAGGACCACCGCCAAGATCACCCGCGCTTTGCTGATGGGGCCTTTGATGTAGGAGGCCTGGGAGATGTAGAGATCCTCCCCAAAGCGCGCGATGTAAAGCCAGACGGTCGCCGTACCCCGCTGAATGCGGTAAAAGGGACGGCGTTCCACGTCGACGCCCTTGCCGGTCAAGTGGACCTGAGTGACAGTGGCGTCGGGGATCTGACGTTGGTTGAAGCGCTTCATTACCGTGTCGCGCAGCGTCTCGGCCCGCCCGCTCATGCCCTCCAGCAGCCAGGCGATGTGGGTGCGTCGGGTGCCGTAACCGGCGAAGGGGCCCCAGAGATTGGTTGTTTGTCCTGTGCTTCCCAGTGACTGGATGGGGTCGGCGTGTCCACTGCTTTGGGCATGCTGCGCGCCGTACCACGCGGGCGGTTGTCCGCCGCCGGGGGATGAATAGGATGGATCATAGGGCGGTGATGGCTGCGGTTGCTGCTGTGGCTGTTGAGTGGGCGGTTGATATTGGGGCTGTCCCCCCGAAGGTCCGCTGTTGATCGATTGTCCACAGCGTGGGCAGAAGGCAGCGCCGGACCGCAGTTGTTGTCCGCAGTTAGGGCAGTTCATAGGCATATTGGGGATCTCCTTCTAAGGTACTAAGGTATCTGAGCCAAATGCGTGTCAACGTCCGTGAAACGTCCTTCCAACAGCGCGATACGGGCTTGATCCACCTTTTCGTACGCGGCTTGCTCTTCGGGCGTGCCGCTGAAGCCATCAAACAACTCGGAGTAGGCTCGGCTCACGGCGTTGACGGCGTCAATGAGCTCTTGCGGATTAAAGGTCACCTCTTCAACATTGCTATCCAGTGCCGCGAGCCACTCTTGCTCAAGGACACTCAGCGATTTTCCGTAAACCGTAGTGTAATCGCCTGTGGGATAGAGCTCGCCAAAGGCCGCCGGACCGTAGGTTTCAACGAGATACTGCACGAAACAGCCGGCGGTGTAATAATTTTCCAAGTCACGGATATGACCGTAGAATCTTGGACTGCCGGAAACACGGGGTAGCTGGCCTGCCTGCCGGTAGGCTTTGCAGAAGGTCTCGATGGGCATGTGGTTGGAATCTGCGATCAGGGTCATACCGGTGTACACGGCGATGCCCTCGCTCAACATGGCCGAGACCGGGCGCCCGAAGGTGTTCCATGTAAAGAGATGCGTCATTTCGTGTGTGGCGATGTATTGCTGATCCGACGGATTCCCTGTGCCGTCGTGGAGGAAGAAGTAGTACCGGGCGGCGGAGAAGCTCCGGCCGCGCAATGCCTGGTTGGGAGGCGCAAAGACGGAGCCGGCGACGTACACGTCGAAAGTGCCACTCAGGTTCGTTTGCAGGCTTCGCTCGATGTGGGCGAGTCCTCGTTCCAACATCGCCTCGACGTTCTCGATATCGGCCTCGGGATAGGTGCCCGGCGTGTAGTGGATGGTGAATCGTGAGGTGTCCACGGTGGCGGGATAGGCTGAGGTCAAATCCCCCTCAATGGTAGAGAACGACCACGGTGTTTCCGTTGCGTCGGGCGTTTCGTCAACGGCAAAGGGCGTCTCCTCAGGTGTTGGCTCATAGTCAGCGCCGGGGATGATGAGCACCGCGCCGGCCCAGATGCTGTCTGGATCGTCCAGATCGTTGGCTTCCAGGATGGCTTCGACGGTGACGCCGTACTCCAACGCAATGCCACCCAGTACTTCATTCGGGGCTACCACGTGCGTAATTGTCTCTGAAGCAGCCAGTGGCGTGGACGTGGGCGCAGGTGTCGCGGTAGGCTGTGCGACCATTGGGGTGGGCGTTGCCGTCGGAGATGCGGACATGATGGTGCTTGTGGGCATCAGCGTAGGGGACGGCGTGGCGGCCGGTGCGGCGTTGTTCCAAGGGCCGAGGAGTATGAGAATGAGAGCGGCAAGCGGGAGGCCCACGCCCAGACCCAGGCCCAGTCCGAGGATAACGTCTTTTCTGGTCAACTCTTTTATACCTTTACTCATCATGTTTCCCCACTGTATGCAATATCATTATTTCGACCAGACCGGGGCCCAGTTTATGTCGTTGGCGATGAGGATGCGCCGCTGTCCGCCATCGGCATTGACGACTTCGATCCCCCGGTCGGAGTTGAACGCGATGTACCCTTCGCTGGACCATGACGGACGTCCCGTGTGGTATCCGCTGACCAGCTGTGTCGTTGCTTTATCAGATAGCTCGGTGATCCATATCGTTTCGGCAGTAACGCTGCTCGCGCTGGTGGTGCTGTGATAGACGACGGCGCTGCCATCCGGCGACCAGGCAGGCCAGCGGCAGTTGGCGCTGCAATTGCTCAGTTTAGTGGTCGTTTCGTTGTTGAAATTGTAGACGTAAATTTCCCAACTTCCGTCGCGTTCTGACATAAACGTGAGACGGTTCCCATCCGGTGACCATTCGGGCGAACGTCCCCAGATGCCCAGGCCGTAGCTACCGCTTCCGTCCGCATTCATAACGTGCAGTTCTCCGTCCTCATTGCGGCCTGTGCCTGCCGGTTGGATGCGGTAGACGATGCGGCTTCCGTCCGGCGACATGGCAGGTTCCCGTTCATCCGTGCCTGACGCGCGCGTGAGCTGCTGGGGCGTCCCGCCCTCGCTGCTCACCATCCAGATGTCGTAACTGCCGCCGCAGTCAGCCTGATAGAGCACCCATTGACCGTCGGACGACCAGGCCGGTTCCGCTTCGTCGCAGCTCTGGCAGGCGACACAGCGCCTGTTGTTTCCGTCAGCATCGGCTACGTAGATGTCGGTCGTGCCGACATTTCCACGCACGTAGGCGATCAAAAGGGGTGTGGTCGATGGCGGCGCCGTGGGCGTATCGGTGGGGGGTGAGGTCTCCTCCTCTGTAGGCGCCTCCGTGGTCGGCGGCGCGTTTTCCTCTTTTGGCTCAACTGTAGAGTCCTCAGCAAGCGTCGTCGTGGGTGGATCGGTGGGGGCGACCGTCGTTGGGCTTTCCGGAGTCGCTGTCTCTTGGGAAGGAAGGGGAATGATGCCCGTGGCGATGGCGCCCAGTGCCCCGCCGGTGCAGAGCACGAGGACCGCCACAGCGATGGCCAACCCCATCCACAGCCCGCGGGCCGATCCACCCGTCGGTGCGGTCTGTCCTGTCGGCCCGGTGGTTGGCCCGGTCTGCACGGGCGGCTGACCGGGCGGTGGCGTGCTGCCCCAGGAGCCGGCGGGCGGCGGCGTCGGCTGTTGCGAGGGATAGACCTGTGTCTGTCCCGGCAGCGGATAGGTCGGCGGGAAGAGTGCCTGCCGCATCTCCTGGACGGTGCTGTAGCGGAAATCGGGCCGCATCTGCGTGGCGCGCACGATGACGTCGGCCACGTGCGGCGGGAGGTTGGGCCTCACCGAGCGGGGGTCGGGCAGGGGGAAGGGCGAGGCCGCCGTGGTGGGATCGTAGCCGGTGACCATCTGGTGGAGCAGGGCGCCGAGGCTGTAAATATCGGTACGGGGATCGCTCTGGCCCAGGCCGCCGTACTGCTCGGGGGCGGCGTAGCCCGGCGTGCCCAGCTGGATGGTGTCCTGGGACTTCCCCGGTTTGAAGAAGCGGGCGATGCCGAAGTCGATGAGTTTCACCTCGTCGTCCGGCGTCAGCATGATGTTGGCGGGCTTCAGATCGCGGAAGATCACCTGGGGGTTGCGGTTGTGGAGGTAGGTCAGCACGTCGCAGAGCTGGCGCGCGATGCGCAGGGCCTGATCGAGGGGCAAACGACCCCCGCGTGCCCGTGCCAGGCGCGCTTCTAACGTCTCGCCTTCGACGTAATCCATAGTCAGATACCAGCAGCCGCCCTCGGCGAAGAAGTCGGTCACGCGGGTGAGGCCGGGATGATCGAGGTTGGCGAGCATCTGGGCCTCTTGGCGGAAGGCTTCGATGGACCAGTTGCGGTCGGCGGGGGCCAGTTGCGCCGGAGACATCTCCTTGATGGCGCAGCGTCGGCCCTGTAAGCGGGTATCCTCGGCGAGATAGACCGTGCCCATCCCGCCTCCGCCGATCTGGCGGAGGATACGGTAGCGTTTTTGGAGCAAGGTGTCTTTGTTCAACATAGGTCTGTCCTCATCGTGTCCCGGAGCGCGTTCGGCTCGAATTTCGGATCATTCTTCTGGACAGGGTGGCATGTCAAGTTTCTGGCCGGGCTCAAGATTTGGTCCCCGCCAGCCCCAGGGTAGGCCGTTGTGGTCGGCGACGCGACGAGCGTAGTCATCCAAAACCTGTTCGCCATCCGGCCCATCGAAACGTCCAGGACAGTGGCGACGGCAGACCTCGTAGAGGCCCTCGCCGGGCAAGACCGTGATGCTATCGCTGCGCGGCGTCGGCGACGAGGTGGGCGCGGGTGTCGAGGTCGCCTGGGTTGACGCCGGCGTCCCGGTCGCCGTGGGCTGAGCGGGCTTACCGGACGATGACGTGACGGTGGACGTGATAGACGGCGTCGGCGTCGGCGCCACCGGCCGGCTCCCCGCAACCAGGGCATGCAGTCCCCACCCGGCCAGCCAGCCGAGTCCGGCCAGGAAAAGCAGGCTCACGCTGAATATCAAGATGGATCTCTTCGTTGGCATACGCTTCTTAGGCTGGTTCTCCTATGTGTAACACGGATTGCCCCGATTTTCGCGGACTTCTGGCAATCCGTGCGAATCTGTGAAATCTGCGGATCTTTACTCCATCTCCACAACGATGACCGAGATATTGTCCTCGCCCCCGGCCCGGTTCGCGGCGTGGATGAGTGCATCACAGGCCTGTTGTGGGGACTTGGCGGCTTCAATGATCCGCTTAATCTCCGCATCCTCGACCATCTCCCAAAGGCCGTCGCAGCAGAGGATCAGCCGGTCCCCCCGCTTCAGGGGGAAGGTGAAGGTGTCCACTTCGATCTCGTCCTCTTGGCCCAGGCTGCGGTAGATCTCGTTGCGACGTGGATGCTCTCGCACCTCTCCCGGCGTGATGACGTTGGCCTCCACGAGTCGGGCGACCAGGGAGTGATCCCGCGTCACCTGTTGAAGTTGCCCCTGACGCAGCAAATAGGTGCGGCTATCGCCCACGTTGACCACGGTAGCGGCGTTGCCGATGATCAACGCGGCGGTGACCGTCGAGCCCAGGTTACTGTTCTGGGCTTTTGCGCGGTGGAGCAACACCTGATTGGCCCGCTGAATAGCCTCCTGGAGCAGCTCCTCGGTGATGCTTTCCTTGGTGAGCTTGCGCGTGGTTTTTCTGAGGTCGGGTAGGACTTTCGTCTGCAGCACCCACTCGGTGACGATCTGGTTGACGGTGCGACTGGCGAGGTCGCCGGCCTCGTGTCCTCCCATGCCGTCGGCGACCAGATAGAAGCCGATGGGCACCGATTTTCCCCCCTGTTCCTTGTTGTAGGTGAAGGTGACGATGGCGTCCTCGTTGTGCTGATGGCGCCGGCCAGGATGGGTTGCCTGTCCGTGTAGAGGCTTGAGAGGGCGGGGTGGCGTCGTGGCCTCAGGGATCTCGCGCAGCGCCTGCAGGAACGCGGTCACAGAAGGATAGCGGTGCTGGAGGGCGTCGGTGATCACCGGATGGAGCAGGGGGGGCGCTTCCTCCTGATGGCCGGGGAAGTGGGTGAGGTCGGTGCTGAGGAAGAGCAGCAGCTGGCCCAAAAAAGCGATGTCGGCGGCGATGGCTTGCTGTCGCGCTTGCGCGTCCGTGGGCAGGGCGCGGATCGGCGAGAGGTCGGCCACTTTAGCCTCGTTGCCCGAAAGGGTGAGTACGTTTTCCAAAGCCAACTGCCAGCTGCCCCTATCGGTGGAGGTGTAGGCGAAGCCTTGTTGATGCAGGTAGGTGAAGGCGTGCGCTACCTGCCCGACGACGGCCAGCGCGTCGTCGATGGGACGCGGGCGCCGACCGCGCACGACCACGCCCCACTGGCCGGGATGTTGCAAGACGGTGAACGTCGCCCGCGTGAAGGTGAGCACGTCCAGGTGGTGGAGGATCTTCGGGTGCCCGACGTTTCCCATCTGGAGCATCTGAGGCCGCAGGTGGCTTTGCACCGGCAGGTGGTGTTCGTGGATGAGGACGGTTTGCAAGGGCTGATGACACGCGCGGCAGAGGCCGTTGGGCGGCACCCGCTCGTGAGGTGTCTGACAGTGCCCGCAGCGGAGGTCGAGGGCGTCGTAGTAGACCACGTGCTCCAGCTGACGGGGGGTGAGGATCAGAAAACGCCCGTCCTGGAAGGGCGTGTTAGGGCGGAGCGGTGGTGGAGGCCCTTTTGTGTGCCTCTCTTGCGGGACGGGCGGTGGGGCTGCCTGGGCGTGATGCCGGAGAGCCATGGGTTGTGTTGCGCGCGGTGGAGGGGAGGAGGGGGTGGGGCGTGGGCGAACGCTCATGGGTTGCTGCGGTGTGGATGAGAAGGCGGCGGTGCCCTGACGCGGCGAGCGTCGCGCCGGCGGTGGTGAACCCTGCCCGGTCACGCGGGTCCACATCCGGCTGAGTGTCCCCTTCAGCCGCTGAAAAGCCGAGGTCCGACCGGAGCCGGGACGCCCCTCTTCGGCGGCGCGGGTTGCGGGAGGCACCGTCAGGTACCTTCGGCAGGACTGACAGCGCGTGTTTCCCGGTGGATTGAGGCTGCCACAGTGGGGGCATCTTTGCTGATTCATCGTCTTCTCCTCAATAAGCGTATGTCCCCTCACAGCAGTCCCATGGCGCTCAAGAGTGTCGCCGCGATGGCGCCGGCGGTTCCGAGCTCCATGAGCATGGCGATCATCGTCCCCACCCAGCCGGCGGCCTGCTGGCCCAGGGTGGGTTTTACCTCTACGGTCACCGGCAAGCGATCCTCTTTGCCGTCGGCGGCGCGCAGTACAACCTCGGTGCGGTGGGTGCCTTTGATGGGCACCAGTTCCCTGGTGTGCCAGCCGATCCAGCGGGTGAGTAAATTTCCCTGCAGTTCCAGGTGCGCGGGCTCCAGCTGCGCGGTCTCGATGATCAGCGTCACCTTGCCTCCGCGAGGTCCGACTTTGTCGGAGGAAAGTTTCACCCAATCGGCGTCGCTTTTGAGCTTCACCGTCTGCCCCGGCTCGAAGTGTAGCGTGTGGACGAGCTGCACGCCCCGCTGTCCGGTGGTGATCTCCCCGTAGACGGGCCTCACTTGCAATGCACCTGCCGGCGTTGGGCGGGCGATGGGAATGTTGGATCCAGGCCGGGTCTTGATAACGTCTTCCTTTTCTTCCTGGGCCTTGGGAGGCGGCGTCAGGTGTGGCCAACGCGGCGGTTCACCGGAGAGCGCTTCCCACATCTCGGCCATCGATTGATGCCGTTTCCTTTTATCCATATCCACGGCCTTGTCGATGGCCTCGGCCACGCGCCGGCTGACGTTGCGATTGAGCTTGCGCACCGGTGGGAGGTTCATCAAGTGGGTGCGCGGCTCTTCCAGCGTCAACAGCTGGTGCAGTGTCGCGCCCAGGGCGTAGATATCAGCGCGTTCATCCGTCTGGGCCTTGCCGTACTGCTCCGGCGGCGCATAGCCCTCCGTGCCGAAGGGGATGGTGTCCTTCTTTTTGTGCGGCTTGTAGATTCGCGCGATGCCGAAATCGATCAGTTTCACCTGATCGCTCTCTCGGACGATCATGATGTTGCCGGGTTTGATATCTCGGTAGATGATGGGTTGAGGTTTCTGATTGTGGAGAAAAGAGAGCACCTCGCACAGCTGTTCAGCCCAGGCCAGCACCTGCTCCTCCGGGAACGGCTGACTTCGGGTTTCCAGGAGCTCGTCCAGCGTATCTCCGTTGATGAACTCCATGACCATGTAGTGGCGCCCCTGCTCCTTAAAGCGGTCCGTGACGCGGGTCAGGTTAGGGTGTTGCATGTTCGCCAGGAGCTCGGCCTCGCGCTCAAAGGCTTCTAACACCTTGGGGCGTTCCAGGGGGGGGATTTTCTCTTCCGACATCTCTTTGAGGGCGACGATCTTGCTTTCCAGGTGCAGGTCTTTTGCTTTGTAGATGGCGCCCATGCCGCCTTCCGCGATTTGCTCGACGATGAGGTAGCGCCCGGTGACGGTTTGTTGGGGTAGCAAGTGACCGGAGCTGCTGTAATAACGTTTGTCCGAAGGGGGAACAGGCGGCGGTGGGGCAGGGTGGTTGATCGGGTCAGCGACAGGTCGCGCGGAGGTAGTGAGGGTCGCGCCGCATTGCTTGCAGAAACGGGCGCCCGGACGAAGCGGCGTTCCGCATTGGGGACAGACAGGGCCGGAGGGACGGCTGAGTTTCGATAGGGTGACGCCGCATTTGGGGCAGAAGCGCGCCTCAGGACGCAGGAGCATGCCGCAGCGTGGGCAGCGGTTCGCCGGGTTCCGCTGTGCTTTTGGAACGGAAGGCACGGCCTCACCGCACTGCTTGCAGAAGCGGGCTGCGGCCCGCAAAGATGTGCCACACTGGGGGCAGCGCCTCTCGTCGCCAGAGGAGGACATCGTTGCGAGCGGCTGTCCGCACTGTTTGCAGAAACGCCCGTCGTCCCGGTTCTCGGCGCCGCAGTGGGGGCAGATCATGGGCCCTCTCCCTCCTGACTCTGTAAAAGGAACGTGTAAGAGGCCGGACCAAAGCGCACGAGGGAGCCGTTTTTGAGGGCAAAATCCCGTCCCTGAACAGGTACTGCTTTCTGGGGATCGCCCTGGTAGCTCACAAAGGTACCGCTGGTGCTCTGGAGATCGCGCACAACCCAGCGTCCGTGTTGCTGGAAGATCTGGGCGTGGCGGCGCGAAACGGAGGGCGCGGTGATCACGAGGTCGTTTTCGGAGGTGCGTCCGACGGTGTAGATTGTCTTGTTCTCCTGATCCAATCGGAAGAAGGGGATGGAGAGCTCGTGGCCCCGGGCGACGAGGGCCGCAAAATCTTCCGGTGACCAGTCGAAGAGTGTCTCGGTGACGGCAGCCAGCTCTGAACGTTGCAGGTTCAGGCGTTGAGGGATCTCCACCATCTGCGTGCGGGTGAGGTGCACGTGAGGCGAAGTGCGCACCTGCAGCGCCCGCTCGAAGCGTGGCAGCCCTACCGCGCTCACGGGCCACTCACCGATGTCGATCTGGCTCCCCTCGGGTAGATCTGGATAGAGCACGATGTAGGTCATCACCTTACTCCAATCGGTGGTTGCGTGAGGGGGGTGGTTGAGATCTTGAAGCGTCTCCTGACACCACGTTTTCCAGCTGTAGTAGTTGCGCTGCGCTTGCTTGAAGGGATTGAGGCGGTCGGCGTTCAGCGTGATGCGCTCACCGTCGGCGCGCTGCGCGTACCACGTTCCCTCGCGAGTGCCGAAGATGGGGTCCCAGACGTGCTTGAGCTCGGCGAGAAAGATACCTTCCTTTTTGAGCACGACCAGGTCGATCTCGTTGCCGTTCCCGGCGAAGAAATTAAAGAGGAGTACGTAATACTCCTCTTTCCGGGTGAGATACTCGTAAAGCTCGAGCAATGTCTTCTGCTCGGCAGGGTGATGGGGCTTACTACCGTACCAGATTTCCACGGACATGTGGATCCCCTTTGCCCATCACGGGCGTGGTTCGAATGACTGCGAGTTTTGTCCATCACGGACGATGTTTTGATAAACAAAGCCGGGCGAGAGAAAAGGCCCTCATGAAATTTTACAGCAGCAGGCTGTATCCTTATCTTACTCTTTTTTTAACACAGTGCAAATGACGCTCTGCCTCGCCATCCATTAAGGAGGGCATGAGAGGACGCGCGTTTCACCCTTTTCAACGCTTCTCCCCGGGCCCTCCTGCCGTCCGACTCGCGCTGACGGTCACTCTCTCGATCTATAAGTTCTCTCCATTGAATCTCCATGTTTTCTCCATAATTATGCATTAATATGACCATGGTCATGGATAAGGAGGATATCGATGAAAAAATGGTCGTGGATAATCGCAATCGTGCTGGTCGCGGGCCTGGGCTACGGTGGTTTCAGCTTGTACCGGCGCTTGACCGCGCCTGCGGAAACCACGTCGCAGCTGGACCTGGAAACTGTCGTCGTCGAGCGCGGGGATCTGCGCGCCACGGTCAGCGCCAGCGGAAGCGTCGAGGCCGAGAAGGAGGTACAGCTGAGTTTCCCGTCCTCCGGCGAGGTCGCCGAGGTGTGGGTTGAGGTCGGTGACGTCGTCGAGGCCGGTCAGCCTCTGGCGCGGCTGAAGACACATGATCTCGAGGATGCCGTGGCCAAGGCCAAGATAGCGCTGGCGCAGGCCAAACTTGATTTGAAGGAGACGTTGGACGGGGCGTCGGATGAGGACATCGCGGCCATGGAGGCGGCGCTGCGCGCCGCTGAGGCCGACTACGCCGGCGTCGTCGATGGGGCTACGGCGAACGAAATCGCCAAGGCCGAGGCTGCACTGGAGCAGGCCGAAGCCGATCTCGCCTCGGCGCAGAGTGCCTACGACCGCACGGCTGCCTGGAAGCCTTACGAAGACCCCGATTATTCCTCGGCGGCCAATCAACTCTGGTCGGCGCAGGCAGCGTATGAAAAAGCATTAGCCTCGTATCATGAGACGGTGAACGGCGCGACGGAGACCGAGCGGTGGGCAGCGTGGGCGAGTGTCCAGAAGGCGCAGGCGAATCTGGACCGCCTGCTGGAACAGCCCACCGAGGAAGCGGTGCGTCTGGCCGAAATCGCCGTGGCGCAGGCCGAGCTCGATCTGGCGCAGGCCGAGTATGACCTGGCGCAGGCGACGCTGACGACGCCCATGGCCGGCGTCGTGACCGCCGTCAACGTCGAAGCGGGCGAGGTGGCGTCAGGCGTCGCCGTGGTCATCAGCACGCTCGACGCGCTCACCGTGGAGGTGGTGCTGGACGAAACAGAGGTAGCGCACCTCACCATGGGGCAGCCTGCCGAGATCACCCTGGACGCCTTCGATGACGTAACCCTCTCTGGAACCGTCGCGCACATCGCGCCGACGGCGAACATCCAATCGGGCGTTGTGCTTTTCCCTGTGACGATTGCGTTGGATCCGACCGATATGCCGGTGCGCGTGGGCATGACGGCGGACGTGGAGATCATCACTGTCAACGCCGAGGACGTCCTGCTCGTCCCTGCCGAGGCTGTGCAGTCTGTCAACGGCCGCACCATCGTGCTGCGTAAGTTGGCGGAGGGCGAGGCTGTGGAGCGGCCCGGATTCGGTCAGGCGCTTGAGGGTGCGCCGCAAGGCGACGTGGAGCAGATGCCGAACACCGGTGAGCGAGCGGGAGGCGCTGGCATGTCGGGCGCCGGAGGATTTATACCGGTGCCGGTGGAGGTCGGCGCGCGCTCCAGCAGCCACGTGGAGATTATCAGCGGTCTGGAAGCGGGGGATGAGATCGTCCTCGTGAATCTGGAGGATGTCGCGCAGCAGATGGGCGGACAGCGCCCCTTTGGCGGCGGCTTGGGTATGATGGGCAGACGCCCTTAATTCCCATTCTCTATTCCTTATTCCCTAATCCATAATTTAACCGGAGAGAACGCATGAAAACTAAATGGTGGATCGCAGTACTTACCTTGATCCTGGCGGTGGGCGGCGCCGTGGGCTACTCCCGTTGGTTAAAGCCTGAAGGCGCCCGGGCGCAGGAAGAACAGGTGGTGACCGAGCTGGTGGTCGTGCTGCGTGGGACGTTGCAGGACTCCATTGAGGCCACGGGCAACCTGGCTCCGGCCCGCGAGCGTTCGTTGGCTTTCGAGAGTGCGGGTCGGGTCCATGAGGTGTTTGTCAGTGAAGGAGATCGCGTGACAGAAGGACAGCCGTTGATGCAGTTGGAGACGACCAGCCTGGAACAGGCCGTGGAGCAGGCCAGGCTGAGCGTGGAACAGGCCGAGGCCCAGCTGGCCCAGGTGAAAGCCGGGCCGAGCGAGGCCGAGATCGCAGCGGCGGAAGCCTCGCTGAGTAGCGCCAAGGCGGCCTATGCTCAGGTGAAGGCTGGCGCCTCTGAGGAGACGCTGGCACAGCTGCGGGCCGAGATGGAGCGGGCGGCCAAGGAGGTGCAGCAGGCCCAGGGCAATTACCAGCGCGCCGGGGAGAGCGTGCGCGTGGGGTTGCAGTTGCAGGACGCGACGCTGGCTTACGAGCAGGCCAGGTTGGCCTATGAGATCGCCCTGGACGTGGATGATAATGACCTCGCTTCGGCGTGGAGTAAGGTGGAGCAGGCGCAGGCCGAGCTGGACGCGCTGCTCGCCGGCCCCACGGAGGAAGAGGTTGAAGCCGCCGAGCTAACCCTGCAGAGTGCGGAGTTGGCGCTGACGCAGGCGCAGCGGCGGTTGGAAGAGGCGTTGCTGGTCGCGCCTTTTGACGGCTTCGTGACTGACGTAGGCCTCGCCGTGGGCGAGATGGCATCGGGCGCAGCCGTGGTTGTCGTCGCCGATCTGGAGACGCTGGATGTGGAAATCATGCTGGATGAAACCGACATTGTCAAAATCGGCGAGGGCCAGGCAGCCCAGGTGAGTGTGGAAGCGTTCGAGGACGTGATCATACCCGGTGAGGTCGTCGAGATCGCGCCCACGGGCGAGACGGCGTCCGGCGTGGTCCTCTATCCCGTCACCGTGCGGTTGGCGGAGACGCCCGCGCAGGTGCGCGTCGGCATGACGGCGAACGTCGAGATCATCACGGAACAGTGGGAGGACGTGCGCTATCTGCCACAGCGGGCCATCCAGTTGGAGGACGATGGGGCTTTTGTGATGTTGCAGACCGGCTCGGACGAATATACCAAGACCGCGGTCACGCTGGGCAAGATGCTGGACGGTAACGTGGAGATCCTGAGCGGCGTGAATGAAGGTGACGTTGTGGGCGTCTTCACCGACGTGCCCGAGAGCGAGGAAAATGCACCTAATGGCATGCCCTTGCCGGGCATGGGGATGTTTGGTGGGAGGAGGCCGTAAATGAGTTTAATCGAAGTGCGCGAGTTGGCCAAGACCTATCAGATGGGTGAGGTGCAGGTGCACGCGCTGCGCGGCGTCTCCCTCGATATCGAAGAAGGCGAGTGGGTCGCTATCATGGGACCGTCAGGCTCCGGCAAATCGACGCTGATGCACATCATCGGCTGTCTGGATACACCGACGTCAGGGACCTACGTCTTGAACGGGACCGACGTCAGCCGGATGAACGAGCGGCAGTTGGCCGCCATCCGCAACCGCGAGGTGGGGTTCGTTTTCCAGACCTTCAACCTGCTGGCGCGGACCAGCGCGCTCAAACAGGTGATGCTGCCGCTGCAGTACAGCCGCAACGGCGACCGACCTGCGCCGGCGGAGCGCCGTGAGCGCGCCCAGGCGGCGCTGGAAGCCGTCGGCTTGGGCCACCGGCTGGATCACCGGCCGACAGAGCTTTCCGGCGGGCAGCAGCAGCGTGTGGCCATCGCGCGGGCGCTGGTCAACCGCCCCAAAATCATCATGGCCGACGAGCCGACAGGCAACCTGGATTCCAAATCGGGCCGGGAAATCATGCACATCTTCCGCCGCTTGCACGAAGAGCAGGGCATCACGTTGATCATGGTGACCCACGATCCCACCATCGCCGCGGAAGCGGAGCGAACCATCAATCTTATGGATGGGCAAGTCATCTGATAAACTTATGCTCGCGTGGTTGCACAACTCGCAACTCATCAGGAGAGAGAATGATCACACAATTAGCGGATCTATGGGAAAACGTACGCGTTGCACTGGACGGGTTGGTGGCAAATAAGCTGCGCTCGGCGCTGACCATGTTGGGTATCATCATCGGCGTGGGCGCCGTCATCGCGCTGCTGGCCGTGGGCAATGGGGCCTCGGCGTCGATTACCGATCAGATCAGCAGTATGGGGACCAACTTGCTTATCGTTATCCCTTATAGTTTGGGACGGGCCCAGGATGGCAGCGGCTCCCTGGGGATGACCATGGATGACGTTGAGGCCCTGGCCGACCCCAACAACGTCTCCGGGGCCGAACTGGTGGCGCCCCAGTTTGACGGCAATGGCCAGCTGATCTACGGAGACGTGGATCTCAGCGCCACGGTCTCCGGGGTGACGTCGGATTATCAGGCGCTGTACGAGTTCACGATGGCGGAGGGCCGATTTATCGACGCGGACGACGTCGATCGCCGGGCGAAGGTGGCTGTGTTGGGAGCTTCTGTCGCCGAGGAGCTCTTCGGCGATTTCAACCCTGTCGGCCAGACTCTCAAGATTGCCAACACGAACGGCACGCGAACCTCAGTAGAGATCATCGGCGTCATCGAGCTGCAGGGCGACTCGATGGTCAACAGCATCGATGGCAGTGTCTTTGTGCCGATTTCGACGGCGCAGACGAAGCTCTTCAACGCGCGCAACGCCATCGGCCAACTGCAGGTGAGTCGCCTCAACGTCACGGCGAAATCAGAGGATCTGGTGGCTCTGACCGAGGAGCAGATTGATACGGTGCTGCGCGAGCAACACAAGCTGCTGGCAGAGGAGGACGCTGATTTTCGGATCATCAACCAGGCGGCGCTGCTGGAGACGGCGACGAGCGTCACCGAGACCATGACGGTCTTCCTGGGCGCTATCGCGGGAATCAGTCTCCTGGTGGGCGGCATCGGTATCATGAACATCATGCTGGTCTCCGTGACGGAGCGGACGCGAGAGATCGGCTTGCGCAAGGCCGTGGGGGCGCGCAAAGGCGACATCCTGTTCCAGTTCCTGATGGAAGCCGTCATCTTGAGCCTGCTGGGTGGCGTGCTGGGCATCGCGCTGGGCATGGGATTGTCCTATCTCGTCAACTTCACCGGCACTTTCGCCGCCGTCGTCACCCCGGGCTCCATCGCGTTGGCCGTCGGGTTCTCCCTGCTCACGGGTCTCTTTTTTGGCATCTATCCGGCGAATCAGGCTGCCAAACTCAATCCCATTGAGGCGCTGCGGTATGAGTAAACGTTCTAACGTTTGAATGTTGGCTGCCCTGAAAAAAGGGGCAGCCAAAGAAAAATATGGGGTATATGTTGTGGTTGGGCTGCGCCCAACCACAACATATAGTATCCCTTTCTCTACTGAAAAACCTTTTTTCAGTAGAGTCAATGTTAAATGGCCTCGCTTTCCTAAAAATCGGCGTTCTTGTTTTTCAGTAGGTCGAGGTTGGATCACGTCGCCATCTGCAGCGGTGGCGTTGGAATTCGGTTGTCTTTAGCGGATCACATCTTTCTGGCGCAGCGCCAGGCATGTCGCCACGGCAGCGGCGACGCCGAAAACGCCCAGCGTCAGCCACGTTTTCAGAAGATGGAGCGGGGTCCGCGTGTAATCGATCTGGAAGGTCTGCGCGTTGCTGATCTCCTGCGGGTCTGGCGTCACGGTATGCGTCTCCGTCACCGTTTCCGTGACGGTGACGACCTCATTTTCCCGTATCTCCGGCACCTCCATGGGCACCTGGATCTCCCCCGAGGGACAGGCGACGGCGACTTCTTTTGTCTGGGTGACCACGGTCACCGGGTCCCAATCTTCGGCGAGTTTCGGCACCTCCATCGAGATCTCTTCGGTCACCGGATCGGGCCGGAAGCGCGTGCGGTTCAACTCGTTTAACCGCTCCACGTTGACCGTTGTCCCCAACCCTTCCATCGTCCAGCGGGAGAGGGTGAATTTGGAGATGGAGGCGGAGACACCCGGCAGCTCAAAGATCACACCCGCAAAGATGATCTGGAAGAAGAGCACCAGGAGGACCAGATAGATGACAGTGTTCTCGTTGGGCGCCAGTGTGGAGAGGAAGAGACCGAGCATGATGGCGGCAACGGCGCCCAAGACCAGGGTGACGTACATCTCCACAGGAGCGGGGAAGAGCACCCCGTCCTGAGGCAGGGAGACCTTCAGTCCGACGACGAAGAGTAGCAGGAAGCACTGCAGCAGGGTGAACGTGCCCAGCACGGTGACCTTGGAGGCGATATAGGGGACGATTTGCAACGTCACCATCCGTTCCCGCTGGTAAATAGAACGCTCTTTGACGATCTCGTAGGCCGCGGCGAACAGCCCCAGTAACACCGCCGCCAGGGAGAGCATCAACAGCAGCGTCTGGGTGTTGCCCACGATGAGGTAGGAGGCACTCTCTTCCCCTCGGGCCAGCTCCGCTTCCAGTTGCGCGGTAATCTGGCTCACGCTCTCGCCCACCAGCCACTCGCTCTCGGAGATCAGGAGCAGCAGGATGCCGATGATGGGCATCACCGCCACCAGCACGGTCAACAGCAAAGGATCCCTTTGCACCAATTCAAGATAACGGCGGGTGAGGATAGAGAACTGGCGCAGGGGGTTGACGCGCGGCCCCTGGCGTTCGGCCCCATCGGGTGAAGGCGCGGGTTGGGGTGGGGAAAGCGATCGCTGACGCTGGCGGACGTAGGTCTGATATTGGGGGGAGTGGCGGTAGCGCTGCTCCCATTGCCGGGCTTTGCGTCTCGCTTCCTGAGGATCTTCGGCGTCCAGTCGGTCGTAGATGTCGGCAAAGTCGCCGCTGGAGACGTTAAAGAAGTGGAAGGCTTCCTGGGGCGGCCCGAAGTAGACCAACCGGCCTTGCGAGAGAAAACAGACATGATCGCACTGGTTGATGTTGGCTGTGGCGTGGGTCACCAACAGCACGGTGCGACCCTCGTCGGCGAGACGCCGCAGGGTGTACATCATCTTCTTTTCCAATCCAGGATCCAGGCCGGAGGTGGGCTCGTCCAGAAAGAACAGTTTCGGTTCGGCGAGCAGTTCGGCGGCGATGCTGACCCGCTTCCGTTGCCCACCGCTCAGGCTGCTCACCGGCTGCTCCTTCTGAGCCGTCATGCCGACAGCCTGCAGGACCTTGTCGATGCGCTGTTCGATCTCCTGGGAAGAGGTGTCTGCTGGGAGGCGCAGTTGCGCAGCGTAACGCAGCGCGTGGTGGACGGAGAGGTTCTTGTGGATGATGTCGTCCTGGGGTACGTAGCCGATCATGGTGCGGTAGAGGTCAAATTGCTCGTAGAGGTCGTCCCCGTTGATCAGCACCTGGCCGTCGGCGGGCGTGAAGCCGCTGAGCGCCTGGATCAACGTGCTCTTGCCTGCGCCGCTGGTGCCCACCAGCGCCACGAACTCCTTGGGCTGGATGGAGAGATCGATCCCTTTGAGAATGCGTTTGTGTCTCTGCCCCCGTCCCACCTCGCGGACGATGTTAGTGGCGTCCAGGCGCACGCCATCGGTGACCGCGTATTGTTGGATGCTCGCGCGCTCGTAGAGCAGTTTGAAGGGGCCGATCTGGATGCGATCCCCTTGTTGCAACGACTGACGTCCCCGTACCCGATGGCCGTTGACGAAGGTGCCGTTGGTGCTGTTGAGATCTTCGATGAAAGCGCCCCCCGTACGCTGCTGGATGCGGGCGTGGTGCCAGGAGACCACCGGGGCTGAAAGGGGAATCTGGGCCTGGGGATCGCGGCCGATCAGGAGCGTGGGTTGGGTCCCCAACTGCATCTGGCCCAGGTGGATGGTTCCCTGGGGCAGCTGGTGGTGCTGTTGAGCGGGGCTCTTAAACGTCAAACTGAGGGAGTTTCCCTGGATGTCGCCGATGCGCAGGATATCGCCCTGCCGCAGCCGGGCGCTGCTGACACGCTTTCCGTTGAGGTAGGTACCGTTGGTGCTGTTCAGATCGACGTAACGCCAGTGCCCACCGCTGTGCTCCAGGCGTCCGTGGTGATTGGAGACGTATTTCAGCGGCAGTACGATATCATTATCGGTGGCGCGTCCCAGGGTGAGGAGCGGACGATCCAGAGGAATCCGGCGCTCCGCCGCGCCCGGCATGCGCAGGAGCAGATAGGGAACGGAGGACGGGGGCTTGAGTGCGCGACCGCAGAAACGGCAGAAACGAGCGGCGGCGTTGGGCAAGGCGGCGCCGCAGAAGCGACAGAATTTGGTCATAGGAACCCTTTCTTGACTTTGAGAACAGGTTGGTATCTCTTTCCTGAAATTACGGCATTAGAGTTCAGTTAGGTGCAGCGCGCCTTCGGATACTTGAGAATAGCCCGTTTGCATACGCCCGGCTGCATGTGGATCCAGCATAACTGGATAAGCGCAGGAGCGTCGCACCTTACCCCGTAACTTTAGGATACCTCTTTCCAGAATGTAGTATTGACACCACTGAAAAAAGGTGAGGCCTATCAACCGCACCCCCTACATATTGTGGTAGTTAAATTTCAAAATTTCGCACCTTTCGACTTTTTTCAGTAGAGTCAGTATTTTATTCTACAATATTAGGCGTAGAGATGCAAGGTTTTGTTACAGATCGGTATCGCTTTCAGGGAGTGACACGCTTGCTTGACGCCCCATTATCTTTCATAGCCTCGCAGGACTAACGGCAAGAAGATCCGTTCTCCGGATTTTTTCTCTTCCCCCAGCACCGCATACGTCCCCAACTGCATGACCGTCGCCACCAGCGCGTTGCGTTCCGCGTCCAGCGTCGCCGGCACAGAGTCCCAGCGTTCCTCATAGGCATTCCAACGGTGGAGCTGTAGGGCCTCTTTGTTGACATCTGTGAGCAGTGCCGGGTCGAAGCGCGCTCGCAGGGCGACCGGTGTCTCGAAAGCGACCAGCGCCCCGGAAGCGGTGATGTCGTAGGCGTCGCCGACCGGCGTCAGGCCCTGGGGCAGCGGGCCGGGGAGCGCACCCGGAGGTGTGACGATGACGTAGGCGTTCTCGCCAGGTACGCTACCCCGCTCCAGGTGTAGCCGTAGGTTGCCGTCGGCGGCGTAGACGTCGTGGACGTCCGCGCGGGTGACCTGTTGCAAGTGGTACGTGGCCTGCAGGTGCACCAGCCGGGTCCCCTGTTCGCCCACGGCGCGAACCTGACCTGTGCCTAGAGCCTGCGCGTCCACCGTCAGCGTGCCGCGATGGGCGCCGGTGGTCGGACTGTACTGCGTGGTCAGCGCCTGAGCGCTCTCTGTCCCGGGCGGGGTGAGGTGGACCAGCGGCTGCGTACTTGCGTCCAGGCCGTAGAGGAAGACGGTGATGTCGATGCTGTCGGACGTGGGGCCCGCTTCGGCGATGAGACGGAGGTGCGGATGCGTGACGGTGGTCTGCAGGGCCGTGCTGCTCACCGGCGCCAGGGAGAGCTCCAACGTCGCCGTCTCCGCAACGGTCGCGCTGCCCGCCAGCGCGCCATCGAAGGAAGCGGCGCGCAACGTATCGCCTGCGGCGGCCCCATAGATCTTTAGTTCACCGTTACGATCACTGAACCCCTGCCCGATGACGCGCCCATCCTGCTTGTAGAGCGCCACGATAGCGCCCTCATAAGGTCCCTCCGGCCCGATGACCGTCAACGTCTTCGGCGGCTCGCTGCTCCCGCTCTGCGCGACGTCGAGCTGTGGGATGTCCGGGAGCAGCGTCGAAAGTCCTGTCGGCCCGGCGGTCACGCTGCCCCGTTCCATGGGAGAGGTGAGCGTCCAGCGCGGCGGCGAGACGGTGTCAGTGTACATACGGACCACCGTTTCCCAGGGCGATTCGCCGTGCAACTGCCACTGGGCGGTCTGTTCGCACAGAGGGGACCAGAGGCCGGGCACGTCGCGGGCGCTCAACTCGCTGCTGGTGTACTGGTAGTCCATGACGCTGGCGTTGGTCGCCTCTGTGGCAGTTGAGCGGTTCTCCGGGCCGGTGCAGTACGTCGTGACTTCACCGGTCAGACGGCCCTGCTCGTCGAAGGTGTAGCCGATATACTCATCGTAGAGGTGCAGGGCGTAGTGCCCCAGCTCGTGGGCCAGCGTGCGATAACCTTCGGGCGCGTCCCACGATCCCTGGTTGCCGCTCTGCCCGTCCCAGGCGCGTCCCAGGCGGATCACCTCGGAGGTATCCTCAGAGGTGAGCCCGCCGACGTAGGCGTGGGGCCAGACCACGTTGTTGGCCGAAAACTGCACATCGGCATCGGCCCAGTGCTCGGCGTTGTCGTAGAGCGTCACGTGGCCCAAGGCCATCTGGGCGTCGGTGAGATCGTAGAGATAGTCGGAGGCCGACCGGAAGGCCCGCGAGAGCTGCTCCGTGTAGGTGAGCGTTGCGTCCCACTCAATGGAGGCGACGAGGTTGAGGAGGATGAGCGGCTGGTCCTTTTGGAGAGTCAGTAGCTGTTCACCGGATTGGGTGACGATGTGCGGATGAGGCGTGCCATCGGCGTCCAGGTTAAGGCTGGCGAGATGGACGCGGTAAGCCCAACCCTCGTGTGCGGCGCGAACGGTGGGATGTTCGTGAATCGATGGGGAGAGTGCGATCAGGGACTGGCCCGGCTCTGTCGCTCCCAGGTGAAGCAATCCCTTAGCGTTGGTATAACGAGGGGCTCCGGTTGCGTCCGTGATGAAGACGCCATCGCGGTAAACAATGGCGTTGGATACCGGTTTGCCCGCATCATCGATCACTTTTGCGTACCGGAGAGCGGTTTGAACTCGAAAAGGAAAACTTTGTCCACCCAGGGCCGGATGGTGGATTTCTCCTACGTAATCGGGGTTCGAGTGAGGAACGATCCGCATTACAATGTTGTCATCTTTGATAAGATCGGTGGCAGCGTCCCAGTAAAAGACGTGTTCCGTCCCGGTAGGTGTCGTGGGGAGATCGCTTAACTGTGTGTCGGACGTAGGCGTCGCCGGCAGCCAGTGCCCGCCGCTGTTGGAAGAGAAATAAACGTCAATTCGCCGTACGGGGTCGCTTTCTGGGTCCTTCAACGTGTAGGTCATGGGTATAATAGGGGTGATCAACACTTCTGACGTATGTTGTCCGAAGGCATCGGCCGTGTGGCCCGGCTTGTGGACTTGCACGACTGTGGGTTGATTTGGAAGAAGAGGTTGTCCGAGGAGGTGATTTTCATACAGTCTGAGACGTTGAGTGTCAGGATCCAACCACATCGCGTCACCTGTCACAAGATCGAGATCACCGTCCATATCAATATCGACCCAGTCGATATACCATGTATAGGTATCTACCGGATCCCGCCAGCCGATATCTTGTAGTTCTCCCCCGAGGTTGCCGTAGAGAAAATTCGCTCCCAAATTGCCGGCAGCGAGGTCGAGATCGCCGTCGTTGTCCACATCACCCCAGGCCAGGTCCGTCACGTAGGCGCCGGCTGGATCGACCCAGTCATCTCTAACCAGCGTGCCGTCGTCGTTGCGGTAGAGGCGGATAATCTGGTTGAGCCAATTACCGGCTACCAGATCTAAGTCTCCATCACCATCGACATCACCCCATCGCGCGCAGCTCGTGTAGTCTCGTTCGGGGGCGGACCATAGCAACTTAAAGGTGCCCTGGACGTTTTCATAGATGCGGTTGGGTTGTTTGTCATTTGCCACGACCAGGTCAAGATCGCCGTCTCCCTTCAAATCTCCCCAAGCGATATTATTCACCTGATCTCTTTGTGCTTCGGATTCCCATACCAAAGTCCACGTCTCTCCGTCATTGCGGTAGATGCGGCTGGGAACATACTCGTGGAGCGAGCCGGCATCATCCGAAGGGTAGTTTCCAATGGCAAGGTCAAGATCGCCATCGTTGTCATAATCGCCCCAGGCCACGTCACCGGCGGGGTTGTTCTCAGGCGAGGCCCAAACCGGGATGAGATTTCCCGCTCCGCCGTTGCGCAGGATCCGCGTTGGGCTGTGGGCGTTGATGTTACGGGTGCCAACTGTCAAATCGAGATGTCCATCGCCGTTGTAGTCGCCCCAGGCGAGGCTCACGGTGGTATCTGTATAGGGCGCTGTCCATCCGCTATCTTCCAAAATGCCGTCAGTATTCAGATATAGGCGCGGCGCGGCGTAAGATTGACAGAGGATCAGGTCCAAATCCCCATCTTCATCAATGTCACCCCAGGCTCCACATGTGGGTTGCTCTTCGAGAGGGAGATCCCAATCTGCCACCTGTAACACGCCTCCGTTGTTGCGATACAGGTCATTGGGGGCTATATCCGCCGCAGTCACAATATCCAGATCTCCGTCGTTATCGTAGTCGCCCAATGTCAGGGCTTGAGTATCTCGGGCAAAAGGATCTTCCCAATCGGAGGCTACAAAAGTGCCGTTCTGGTTCCAAAAGAGTCGGTTGGCTGCCAATTCCTCGCCAAACACGACGTCCAGATCACCGTCACCGTCTATATCCCCCCAGCGGGCGTCCTGGGTCGCAGCTTCTGATTGAGGATCCTGCCACCCCCCATCGACCAGCACACCGCCTTCGTTGCGATAGGTGCGGTTAGGGTACAGATAATTGCCGACCAGGAGATCGAAATCCCCGTCCTTGTCATAATCACCCCACGCGACGCTGCGTGTTGCTTCGGCAAAGGGATCCGTCCACTCGGCATCGACGAGGACGCCATTGTCGTTCCGATAGAGGTGATTCTTGCCGACATCCCCGGCGATCAAGTCAAGATCACCGTCCCCGTCGATATCGATCCACGCCACATCGTGGGTTTCAGCTGCAAAAGGGTCTTCCCAGCCGCTTTCTACCAGGACTCCGTTGTTATTGTAGTAGAGACGATTGGCGCCGCTGTTGCCAATGAGCAGGTCTACATCACCGTCGCCATCTGCGTCGCCCCACGCCAGACTTAACGTTGCCTCAGTATAGGGCGCTGTCCACATCAGGGTCAAGGCACCTTGTTGATTACGATAGACGCGATTGGGTTGTCCGCGATTACCTACCGCGAGGTCTAAATAGCCATCTTCGTTCACATCGCCCCATGCAATAGCTTGGGTGTCATCTTCCAGGGGTGAGGTCCAGGCCGGTGTGAGGGATCCGCCGGTGTTACGGAAAACACGGTTAGGGCCATTCTCGTTGCCCACGGCCAGATCGAGATCTCCATCCAGATCATAATCGCCCCAGGCCAGAGCGTGCGTGTGGTCGGAAAATCCATCATTCCAGACGAAGGACAAGGGTGGGGGGGCTTCCGCTTCCGTTGGTACCGTCACCAGAAGCAAACCGCAAAGCGCCAAGATGACGGATATGCATGGAGAGAAGATGAGATGCTTGAAAAGCTGTCGTTGATTTTCCGACATGATTACTTTCCTTTCACGTATCCGTTTAGTTGTGAGCGGTGCAATGCACTTACGAAGAAAAAGGCGCCGAGAATTGGAAAAGGGCCCCGGGAAGCCAATGCACCCTCATAGCTTGTGGATCGAAAGTGCGTTGCACCTGGCCCTCATAACGCTAAACGCTTACCCTTTCACAACCAGTGGTAAAAAGACGGTATGTTGTTCTATCTCCCACCCCAGCCGCCACGCATCCAGTGCCGGACTTTCGCCGCTTACCGTCGAGGTGAGCGTGGCCTGCAGGCGCAACGCCGGGTAGTCCGCAGCGTTCAGCGCACTCAGATCGGCGCCGGAGACGACGTCGGTCAGCACCGGCGTGCCCTCGGGCGTCAGCACGTCCACCGTCAGTGTGGTGGTCGGCGGAGCGACGGTGCCGGTGAAGGCGAGCGTGCCCCAGCGGGCGAAGGCGGTGCTTGGCGTGATGATGCGCGAGACGGCGACGCCCTCGGTGGCGTCGCCGGCCAAGACGACGGTCTCGATGCGTTCTTCGCGCAAACCCAGGGTCACGTTGTGAGAAGCGTCCGCGTCTAGCCCATCAAAATCGTCGAAGTCATCGCGCCAGGTCGGCGTCGCCAGCAGCGCGTAGGTGGTGAAGCGCGAGATCGGTGCCGATAGATAGCTGTCGCGCGTGAAAAGCCGTCCTTCGAGCGCGTACCATACTCGCTGCGTGGGATCCCAGCCGAAGAGGTCCAGCGTGAAGGGATCGGCGCCGTCGAGGAGGGCGGCGGTGTAGTGCAACCGCAGGCTCATGGGGGCGTCCGTCGTCACCAGCGCGCCCGACGCCCGCACGCTGTAGACGCTGCTGACGAGTCGGTGCCCCGGTGATGGTGAGCCGGGCGGGGTGCCGCTCGGGGCCACAGCAATGTACGTCTCGGCGGGCAGCGTGTCGGTGGTGATGATCGATAGGGTCAGATAGCTGTCCGACGAGGTCAGGGTTTTGAGCGTCTCTGCGGGCACGTAAAAGCGGTCAAAGGGCGCGTCGTCGCTGGACAGCCCATGCGTGGTGGTCAAGTAGAGGCTGCCGGATTGACCGATCTGCGGCGTGAACCCAAAGGCGGTGGTGACGTAGCTCTGGGTTGTCTCAGAGTAGGTCATGGTGTAGGAGTGTTTGTCATGGCCCGGGCCGATGCCAAGATTGGCGGTGAGCACGCCGTCCAATGTGCCCAGTTTGCCGGCGTGGATGTAGAGTGCGTGTCCATCCTCGCTGGGGATGAGGTCGAGGAAGGGCGCCAGCGTCGTCGTGGGAGGAGAAGCGCTCGCGCCCGGCGGCGCTGGTCGCGGAATGGATTTCGCGGTAGAATAGCAGGGCACGCCGAGTGAAAGGGTCAGAACCAGAACCAGCGCCAAAGCGCCAGGAGATCGTCGGGCCAGGCGCGATCTGAACGTAAACAGCCACATATCCATAGATGACCTCCGGAGATAATGTCTCATGTCAGAAACAGCCAACGGTCCGGCATTGATTGACGCTTTTTTCGACGCGCTGGGCGAGCGTGACCTGGAACGCTGTGCGGACGTCCTGAAGCGGCTGCGCGCCGAACCGCGCTACGCCGGGTGGGCGGAATACCTGTACGGTATCCTGCTCAACGAGCGGGATCACGACTGGGCGGCGGCCGAACGTGTCTTCACGGCGCTGCTGGAGACCGATCTCCCGTTGCCGCTGCGCGGTCGCGTGCTCATCGCCCTGGGTCGCACCTATCACTACCTGGGACGGTGGGCCGACGCCATCGACGTCTACGAGCGCAGTCTGCCCGTCTTCGCCGAGTTGGATCAGGTGATCGATCAGGCCAAGGCCTGGAAAGAGATCGCCATCTCCTACCGGCGTGGCTTCAACCACGGTGACTTCGGCCCCGAGGCGCTGGAGCGGGCGGTGACCTACGCGCACCAGGCGCTGGAGGCGCTGGCGCCTTTGCAGGACGATCCCGAAGCCGATGTGCGCTGGTTGATCGGCTCTATCTGGAACACGTTGGGCCTCACTTACCGCAACTTGGGCCGGCTGGACAAGGCCCTGAATGCGTATCGGCGTGACCTGCAGATTTGCCGTGAGCTGGATGACCGCTTCGGCATGGGCCTGACCTACGGCAACCTCGGCGAGATCTACCAGGCGCAGGGGCCGGATCAGTGGCCCGCCGCCCACGAGGCCTACGGCAATGCTTTGGATATCATCCGCGAATTTGACGACCGCTACGAGGAGACCGAGGCGCTGGCCAATCTGGCCTATCTCCACCAGCAGATGGGCGATGCTGACCAGGCGCTCGCTTACTACGATCAGGCCGTTGCGCTCATCGAAGCGCTGCGCGCCGGGCTCTCCTCAGAAGCGGCCCGCGCCGGTTTCTCCACCACCACGGCTGACGTCTACGCCAACGCCGTCTTGCTCGCGCTGGAGACGGAGCGGCATGAACAGGCCTTCGCGCTGGTCGAGCGCGCGCGGTCGCGGGCCTTTCTCGACGGGCTGGCGGCCCGTTCCACCGAGCTGGCCCGCGCCGTCAAAGCGCCCACGCTGACGCTCTCTGACGTCCAGGCTGCGCTGCCGCCTGGCGCCCTGCTGCTGGAGTACTTCACCACGGGGTTGATCGAAGCACCCGATGGCGGACGTTCCCCTTCGGAGGCGCGGCGCCACCGCTTTCCGCCGGCCCGGACCGTGCTCTTCGCCGTGACTCGTGACGACATGCACGTCCACACGCTCGATCTTTCGCCCAACGATCTGCGCCCTGCGCGGTTAGATAGCGTCGTCGAGCGGCACTTTCTGCAGCCAGAGATTCGTCGGGCGCTGTATGACCGGCTCCTCGCGCCCGTTGCGTTGGAGATCGCGGAGGCGCAGCGTCTGTACGTCGTGCCCCACGGCCCCTTGCACTACATCCCTTTCCAGGCGCTACTGGCGCCCGACGGAGAGCCGGTTCTGCGTCCTGATGGCCCCGTTCTGATCCACGGGCCGAGCGCCACGGTGCTCTTGGGTGCGTTGCTCCCCTCTGCCGGTCCGGCGCCACGCTCCTCTCTGGCGTTGGGCTACAACAGTCAGCACCCCCTGCTCCGTCTGGCTGAGGAGGAGGCGCAGCGGGTCGCTCAATTGACGGGCGGCGACGCGCTCATCGGGTCCATTCCCAAGAAGGCGCAACTGTTGGTGCAGGCCTCTCATTATCGGCTGCTGCACCTCTCCTGCCACGGGGCCTTCGATCCCATGGCGCCCTGGAGGTCGGCGTTGCAGCTGGCGCCGGCGGAGACGTTGACGGCGTTGGACGTGCTGGGTGAGTTGGAACTCCATGGCGCTCTGGTGACGCTCAGTGCGTGCGAGAGCGGCTTGAGCCGCGTGCGACGCGGTGATGAGCTCATCGGATTGCAGCGGGCCTTCTTGCACGCTGGCGCGGCGGCGTTGGTTTCCACGCTTTGGCGTGTCGACGAGCGGGCGACGATTGTGCTCATGGAAAGGTTCTGTCAAGCACTCATGGAAGGCCATGACGTTGCAGCGGCGTTGCAAAAGGCGCAACTCTATCTGCGTGCGCATCCTGACTTCGCCGCGCCGGCTCATTGGGCGGCTTTCGTTATGACGGGTCTGGCGGATCTGACGCTGGTGTGATCTCCACGCTGATCTCCGGCAGGTCGCACACCGGGATGCGGGGGAAGACTGCTTTGCCGAAGGCGTCGGTCAGCCGAGAGGCCAGCGTCTCCGCCCCGCGCTTAAGGATGACCTCCGTGCCGGCCAGGTTAGGCCAGCCGCCGCGTCCGGGGATTTTGACCTCGACGATCAGGGTGCAGAAGGCCGGCTCGCCCTCTGGCGGCGTCTCGGCGGTGAGGGTGACATCCAGATCTTCGTCTCCCGGGCAAATCTCTACCTCGAAGAGCACTTGCGGGGCGGCGGTGGATTTCAGTCCGGCGGCTGCCCTGCGGTACGTCGGCATCTGCAGACGGTGTAACAGCGTGTTGGAGAACTCCACGATCAACCGTCCCAGGGTGTCAACGTGCCAAAAAGGCGGCAGGATGGACGCCGCGTTGGATTTGTGGCGCAGGAAGGTGAGGTCGGGCTCTGGATAGCGTGGTGGGACGGCGCCGTGCTCCGCCTGAGCCTGCAGCACTTTCAGGTCTGCATAAAGTGCCGCGCAGCTTTCGCACGTCGCCAGATGGTCCGCGATGTTACGCCAGAGCGGTCCAGCCGCTTTACCTTGGGCTTCCACGATAAGATACTCCAACAACCAGGCTGCATAGGGGCAGAACGGTGTATCGCTTTCCTCTGTCCCTCGTGCTAAGTCCAGCAACAGCCCGCGAAGCCGTTGTTGGCACTCTGAACACGCCGCGATGTGTCGCAGCGCCACCTGCAGCAGTTCTTCGTGGGACATCGGGTCCTCGAGATACTGCAACAAAGATTCACGGGCGATTTGGCAATCCTTACTTTGCATGACCGGCCTTTATTCCATAGGAGCAGAAAAAGGGTTAGATATTACACCGATTTTCCTCAAAGATTCTCGTCCTTCTTGATGTCGAAATAACGTCGCAACCGCCTGTCCTGGCGCAATCTCTCCATCCCCCGGTGGCGTAAGACGCGAACGTAGCTTACGGAGACCTCCAGCCGGGCGGCGATTTCCTCATCGCTCCAATCGGCGAGATACTTCAAGGTGATGGCCTGGCGCTTACGGGGGTCGGTGATGCTTTGGAGCGCATTCACCAGCAAGGTGGTCTGCTCCTCGCGGTGGAGTTTTTGGTTGCCGGAGGGGGGACTGGTGTGCAACGGCCGCGACCGTCCCATTTCCACGATCAGCGCCTCGTCATCTTGCAGGATGCGGCGGGCGCGTTGCTCCTGCTGAAAGGCGTGACGCAATTTCCAGAGGGCAAAGGCGAGGAACGTGCCCGGCTCCTGACAGCGGTCGATCTGCTCGTAGACGAGCAGCAGGGCGCGTTGCGTGGCGTCCTCGGCGAGCTCGGGCCAGCGATTGTAGGCGGCACGGTAGAGATAGTGGTGGAGATCGCGGTAGGCGCGCTCGCGGCGTTCAGGGTCATTAGATTGGCGACAGGCTTTATAAAGCGCAATCGCGTACTGGTGCTTGGCCTGCCGCCGTAAGGTATCTTCAGAGCTGCTGCCCGGCGCCCCGTCCCTGATCAAGCGGGCCAGGGCATCTACACTCAGCAGGCTCCAACGATAATCTTGCAGCAGGTTCCGCGCAATCTCCCTGTAGGCCTCCCAAGGGAGGCGCTTGGTGTTGTCGTCGATATTCATCTAGCTGAAAGGTCGCTGTTTTTTATCACGGCTTCATTATAGCACGACTCGTGAGATCTTCATCATGAGGTGTAACGTACCGGCGGTGAGGCGCCCTTGGATGTGCAGTTCGCCGATGTATCGTTCGGGTCTGGTAAGACCGCTACGCGGGGCACACCCTGGCCGAGTGCAGCGGCACAGGGGCTCGATTCTCGTTCCTAGGCACCCGGTTGCCGCAGTAACTGGCGCTCAATTTCCCGGAGGAGGAAGGGCAGATTGGGGGGTGAAGCTCAGCCCTGGGGCCGGGATGCGATGATGCTTCACGTCGGGGGGAACGTGCTTGTGATGGGGATGGGTTGAGGCTAATGATGAATCGTTCGGATGTGGGGTGGGATCGTACCATAGAGCTGCTGCTGAGCTCGCCATACTTCATACGAGTAAGCCACGATCCGTTGGCGGGCAAAATCGATACGCTCGTAGGCTCGCAACACGATATTTTGATCAAATTCGACTCTGCCTTCCAGAACACCAACCTGTGCACCGCGCGGGTAAATACGCACCGTATATCTTTGCACAGCGGTCGCTTGGTCCAGGAGGGTGTAGACGGCCCGACTGTACCCCTCGATGGACGACAGCATAAATCACGTCCCAACAGGAGTGGCTTCCGGTTCCAGGGTTGTCTTTAGGTCGGCCAGCGAAACGGCCTGTTGCGATCTCACTTCCTGCAACACCTTGTGTACCAAATCATCGTAGAGCTTCTCACGATGACGTTTGATCTCGTAGCAGGAGGCCCAGTCGGCGTAATCGCGCGCTTCGACCGGGTCTTCGTCTCGCAACTGCCCGGCCTGGTAAAGCTCGTAGAAGTATTGGGAGCGAAGGCCATAACGAGACTCGTAGTGCCAGAGTTCTTCATCCATCGCATGGATATCTTGGATGATTTCTACCAGGGTCATTGTAGACATCTCACACCTCCACGAGGAACGACGGACGCGAATGCACGTCCTGTAAAAAGCAGTGGTCAACCGCATTGTTATTGTACTGGAGCTCTGGGCGTTGGTCAAGCAGGCGGTGGCGTCTGGGGAGGTCATCTGGGAGGGAAATGAGGATGGCGAACGGGCAAAATGGACGAATGCCGCCGATTTGTGTAACGCGGCGGCTACGATTAGCTCTTCGTTATAGAAGAGGGTCGATTGCATTAGTTTCCGCTAAGTGTTAGGCTGGGATTTGCATCCTCTACTCTTATATCTACTGGCTTGTCGACTCTGATCCGACGGATAAGGTTATCATTTCCCAGGTGCACGCATTTTCGTTTACGCTTAAGGATGGTTCATGTTCCCGGTCGATGAGGTTTACACTTACCCAAACGCGACTCCGCTAACGCTGCATCGCTTACTACGAGCGAAAGGTTCGCAGTCAAGCACGCAGGCGCCAGCCGGCGTGTTGTCAAACCGGCGGATATCTAAAAGGATTAAGCGATTTATGAACTACCCTCGCTTATAGTATGAACACGGTTGGCGACTTACGTAAAGGAACCGTAGCGGGGTGATTTCGCAAGTGCGTTGCCCCTCGACGTCAAAACCGCAGAGCACGCCTGCAACTCGACCTATCCAATCCATCAAATGACGTCTAACAGAACACTGGATATGGGTCACCAGAACTGGCAAAAACTTAAACACACTTTAGCAGAAGGTTAAGGAGTGAACAATGAACAAGTTGAGGATAGGGGCCCTTTTTTCGCTGTTGATGGTGACTGTGTTTCTTCTTTCAGGGTGTGGGGAGGGTGGGCTCCTTGCGAAACCCACCTTGACGCCCACAGCCACGTCTACGGCGACACCAACGGCAACGTCAACTGAAACTCCTACGCCAAAGCCGACGTCGACGCCGACGCGCCGCCCCACGTCCACACCGCGGCCGACCGAGACGCTTCCGCCGACCGCGACGCCCTTGCCAACCCGGACGCCATCTCCGCTGCCCACGCAGACGCCCACGCCAGTGCTGGCCCGCGATGTCGAGCTGCACATCATCAACCGCTTGGGCACGCGGATCAATCTCGATCTTTCCGGTCCTTATGACCTGGAGTACAGCGTGCCCGCCGGGGAGACTCGTATGGTCAATATCCCGTCGGGAGAGTATCTTTACACGGTGACAGCGTTGGGGTATACACCTTCGACGGGGATCAAATCCTGGTCCGATGGCGTGTGGGAGTGGGAGTTTTATGATGAGTAATGACAATTCTTAAATTACGGTATTAGACTGTAGCCAGGTGCGACGCACCTTCGAATGTTTGAAAATAGCCATTTCGTGCACGTTGGCATGGTCTTTTAGCCAATATGATCGGGTCATCGCAGGTGCGTTGCACCTTATACCGTAATTTCAAGACAATTGTACGCAGTTTAGGTCCAACTTACACTGAACTTCAGGAGGTTCTTGTGGATCCCGTTCTTTTTGTTTTCATCGGTATAGGTGTATTGCTGATTGGATTGTATGTGTGGTACAAAAAGGCGCAGAGTAAGCGCGAACGCTCGCTTGAAGCCCAACTTGCTGACGCGACGACGGAGGAGGAGCGCGAAGCACTGCAAGCCGAGGCAGAGTTACAGAAGAAGTGGGGGTGCTTGACCGCGTTTCTGGCGTTGGCCTTGGTCGGCAACCTGGCATTGGCCGGGCTTACCTTCGCCTCGGCTGTCCGCTATCAGGTTCCTTTGCTTTATCTGGCTGGATCGCTCAATTTGCTTTCCGCCGTCTGTGCTGTCTTTGTCTGGAAACGCCAGAAGTGGGCGGCCTATGGCTACATCGCCGGTGTCGCCGGCGTTATCCTGCTGAACCTTTTTATAGGCGCGACGACCGACGCTGCGCGGGGCCTGCTTCCGTTGGCCCTGTTTGGCATCGCCGTGCAACCGGTCTGGGATCAGTTGGAGTGATGTCTGGTAGATGAGAAAGGGAGGAGAACGGCTTATGATGAATCGACATGTCCTTCGAGCCGGTGTTTTGATCGTGTTGAGTGTTATCGGGGTTGCATGCGGTTTCTCTGAAGCGGATCTCCAGGCGCAAGCCACGGCGACGGTGGTTTCCAGTGCTGCGACACGGACGGCTGAAGCCCCTACGTTGACGTCTACCGCTACGTCAACGCCCACCCGAGCGCCGACGGAGACTCCGACCGAAACACCAACCGCGACCTCGGCACCGCCGACGGCAACCCCCACGTCGACGCCGCGTCCTTTGACGCAGTGGCAGGAGCAGCTGGTCATTCAATATCTCGGCTACTCGGAGGAGACCGGACCGAGATTTACTGATCAATCGATCTGCGTCCGCGACGGCGCCGGCAACGAGCACCGGCTCACGCTGGGCACCTGTGCGACCGCTGGTCGACGCTGTTCCGGTCTCTGTAGCGCGCCACCTCGCCCTCACCTGGGCGGCTCGATCCCGTTGCAGATTGACGGTGAGTGCATGAGCTTCGACGCCGGCCCCGCCTTCGACCCCGTGACCTACGAGCTGGGCGGCGGCGCGCAGGTCACGCTCTCTACCGCGTCTGACAGCGGCGACAGTATGGTCATCGTAGCCGACATCGTCGGTCTGCCGTGTGAAGGCGCTAGTGCATCGTAACGTTCTCCGAAGCTGTTCAAATGTTGGAACGTACTCACGTTCCAACGTTTGAACGTTTCAACATCATTGATCGTTATGCTTGACTTTGACACATTTTTCTCATGAGGAGATCGAAATGAATAGGTCACTTACGGTCTTGACACTCTTAGTCCTTTTACTGAATCTCGTTCCCACCGATCCTATATCCACGTCATCGGTGCGCGCGGAGGCACCGACCCTGCCGACGCCGACGGTCGAACCAACGGCCGAAACGACGCCGGAGGCGACAGACACGACACCGCAGTCTGCGCCGGCACCGCCTTCGCCTGAGGATATTCCAAAAGAGGTACAGGAAGCGCGGGCGCGAGAGGCGATGGAGGCGGTGTTGAACAAGTACCTTGATCACCTGGGGGCACGCTACCGCGCCATGTTGCGCGAGGTCGCGGTAGACGGCGCGTGGGCGCACGGCGTCGCCGCCTGGCAGAGCGAGGCCACGGTCACCGAGGGGCCGCTGCATCTGCTGGCGCGCCGCGACGAGCAGGGCACGTGGCAGGCGCTGCTGCCCAGCGAGGAGGGGCTGTTCCCGCAGTGGGTGGAGGCGGTGCCGGAGAACTTTGTGGCGATGCATATCAAGAAGGCTTTGCACGATCAGATCATCGATGTTAACAATTTATTTGCGGCGCGTTCTTCCCAAACATCCGAGTTGCCGTCGACAACAATTGCTTCCGTACAAGCTCAAGATGAGTTTGCCTACGATAACATGCAATCCATGCGGAACCCAGCGGCAGTTTATTGCGCCGAGCTCGGCTACACGCATGAAGTTGTTGATGCACCGGACGGCAGCCAGCAGGGGATCTGTCGGCTATCTGACCAGCTCTCATGTAAAGCTTGGGATTTTCTCGAAGGTCGCTGTGGTCAAGCCTACAATGCCTGTGCGCGTCAAGGTTTGGATACGATAAGTAAGCGAGATAGCGCAAGTCCTTTCTCGCCGTTTTCTGCCCTCTGTGTGGATGCCGATGGTCGGGAGATCGTGTCCGCGGCTGAGGCCGTAAGCCTGGCTGAGAAATCAGTGGGGGCTTCGGAGCCTTATTCATCCACGTATCCTGTTGCACCTTCTGTTCCCTCCCCTTCTCTGGGTACTCGGAATCTCAGTGCCCCTTCTTTCTTCGATTGGCGGAACTATAATGGCGGTGACTGGCTGACACCGATTAAGAACCAGGGCATCTGTGGGAGCTGTTGGGCCTTTGCCGCCGTCGGCGTGGCCGAAGCTGCCACCAACGTTGGATACCGCAACCCGGCCCTTGATCCTGATATGTCCGAGCAATATCTGGTCACCGACTGTGCCGTCAACGCCGGAGATTGTGCTGGTGGTTGGGGAACATCTGCATTGTCCTTTATCCGGGATGATGGGGTCCCCGATGAGGGGTGTCTTCCATATCACGATGGGGATCCTGATGGTTGTACGTATAACAGCAATGGTTGCCGAGATGATATGTGTACATACTGCAGCGACACAGAGTGCAGTGATTACCAATGCAGCGATCGCTGCAGCGATTGGGATGCACGCCTGTATTCCGTGGCGCGTGCGGATACTACGTGGTATCCTGCCCGTGATACGATCAAGAATATCTTACTTGCACATGGTCCCTTAGCTGTTTCGATTTATATGGGGGGTAGTTTTGATGGCAACGGTGTCTATCATTGCGACCCTGATCCGAGTTACACCAACCACGGTGTCTCCATCGTCGGCTATAACGATGCAGGAAATTACTGGATCGTGCGTAACAGTTGGGGGAGTAATTGGAACGGTGACGGGTATTTCAAGGTAGCCTACGGCCATTGTCTGATCGAACGCTATGTAACCTCCGTTGATCTCGCTGCCTGCAATGATGAACACGAACTCAACGATACCCCTGACTTGGCGACGGATCTCAGCTACGGTCAGACTCTTGATGCCGACATCTGCTACATCGGGGATGAAGATTTCTACGCCTTCAGTGGCGCGACGGGCGATAAGGTGGTGGTTGATATCGACGCCCAAAGTGAGGGATCGTCGCTAGATTCTTACCTCTATCTGCTGGACAGTGACGGGACGACCGTCCTGGCCCAGAACGACGATGAGCCTACTACTCTTGATGCGCACCTGAGCCATGAGTTGCCTCATGATGGGACTTACTACATTAAGGTCCGCGATTACGGATATGAGGGTGGAACCGATTACACATATTCAATTCACTTGCTGACTGATGCTGTTACGCCTACCGCCGAGATCACGTCCCCGCCCACCGATAGCTGGCTTGATCCCGAGACGGTGACCGTCACCGTCTCCGCAGACGACAACGAAAGCGGCGTCAACCGCGTTGAATTCCTCTGGCACGACGCCGACTGGGAAAACTCCGATTGGGTCTGGCTGGGCGCGGATTATGATGGACGCGACGGCTGGCGCTGGCCCTTTGATGCCAGCGCTGAGGATGAACAGCGAGGCGGCGCTTTCTACGTCTGGACCTTCGATTGGGCCGGCAACTGGACCGGCGCAGCCTCCTGGAATCTGGGCATCGACCGCACGCCGCCCGACAGCGCATACGTTAATACATACGCACCCTACGGTGATGCTCCTTTCCGAGATTTCCATCTCTATTGGGGTGGTTGGGATGCCCTCTCCGGCGTCGCCAACTACGACGTCCAAGTCCGTGATAGCGCGGACGGTGTCTGGGCGGATCTCGCTACCGCCATCACTGAGACTTACACTCGCTACGTGGGCGACGACGGCCACACTTACGACTTCCGCGCCCGCGCGCGCGACCACGCCGGCAACGTCGGCGCCTATTCCGATGTCGATTCCTACACCGTCGATATCTGCGACGTGAGCGCCGACGCCTTCGAATCCGACAACGCCTTCGGCAGCGCCACTGCCTTCACGCCCGACGGCATGTCGCAGATCCATAACGTGCACATCGAGGAGGACGCCGACTGGGTCAAGTTTACGGCGCAGGCCGGCGTGACCTATACGCTCACCACCGCCAACTTCGGCGGGCACGCTGACACGGTGCTGACGCTCTACGACACCGACGGCAGCACGCAACTCGCCGAGAACGACGATTGCCCCGACCGCTGGCCCAGCTCCTGCCTTGACTGGCAGGCGCCCGGCGACGGCACCTACTACGTCAAGGTCACCCACTGGGACGAGTATGCCTACGGCTGCACCACCGAGTACGGCCTCTCCATCACCAGCAACCGCCCGGCCTCGCTGGAACTGGGCGAGCCCGGCACCGCCTTCCGCTACGTCGAGACGTTGGGCGAGACTGAAACAGCCTATCCGGCCGACACCGGCTATCTCAACGGTCCTAACGGACTCTTCATCGATGACGGCGCACTCTACGTTGCAGAGGAATTGGGCGCGCGGCTGCTCAAATACGATACCTCCGACGGCGCCAATCTTCTCAGCCTCGGCACGGCCGGTTTCCAGAATCGCGGCACGTACACCTTCGACCACCCTAAGGATGTGGCGGTCGACGGCGGCGGCAATCTCTGGATGGTGGATCGGCACCGCGTTGCCCAATATGACCCCAGCGGTCATTTCCTGCAGGAGTTCCCACCGGATGACCCGTGGAACGCGGGCGACGACGACTCGCACTTCAACACCCCGCGCGGTATCGCCTTCGACAGCGAGGGGCGCATGTACATCTCTGATTCTGAAAATCACCGTATTCAGGTCTATACCTTCGACGTGGCGGGCACCCCTGTCTACAGCACCACCATCGGCGTGACCGGCGAGCCAGGCGACGACAACGCCCATTTCAACTATCCGGCCCAGATCTTCGTCAACAGCGGCGACTTCCTCTACGTCACCGACGTGAACAACTATCGCATCCAGCGCTGCTCCTACACTGATGGCTGGACGTGCAGCACGATCCATGGCACCGGCAGCGCCGGAGACGGATCCGACGCGCTTGATCTGGCGTACGGACTGGCCGCAGGGCTGGGGACCGGCGGCAGTGGTGATCTCTATATTGCCGATAGCGCCAACGGACGTGTGAAAGAGTGTTCCGCCGATATGTTCGGGTGGACCTGCCATATCTTCGTCGAGGGCCTTGATTGGCCGGCCGGCGTCGCGGTGGACACCACCGGTAAGGTTTACGTCAGTAGTTACCACGACCACACCATCCGTACATACGATAGCGATGGCAACGAATTAAGTCTCTTCAAAGGCGCTTCTGATGATCCTTACGTCCCGGATGATTCTCATTACAACACCCCTTACGGCGTTGCGGTAGATGAGACCGGCAATATCTTTATCGTCGAAGAAAAAGGCTATCGGCTGATCAAGTTAAACGCTGCAGGTGAGCTGCAATGGGCCGTCGGCGAGCCCGGCATGTATGGCAGCGACAATGCTCACTTCGGCGATTACTGGCGAGGTCCTACGGATGTCGCCGTGAATAGCAGCGGTAACGTGTATGTGGCCGATACCGGCAATCATCGGATCCAGGTCTTTGACAGCAGCGGCACTTACGTGAAGACGCTGGGCAGTTTGGGCTCCGGCGATAACCAGTTTCAAGATCCATATGGCATCGCAGTGGATGGCAATGGCAACATCTACGTCGCCGATGAAGAGAACCACCGTGTCCAAATCTTCAACAGCGGTCATACGTATCAGGCCACGCTGGGCGTAACAGACGAACCCGGCGGTGACAATAACCGTTTTGACCACCCAAGAGGCGTGGCGGTGGACAGCGAAGGGCGTGTGTACGTGGCGGATCTGGACAATGCCCGTGTCCAGCGCTGCACCGTCGTTGGTTCTAGTGGTGCGTGTGAGACCTTCGCCGGTGCGACCGGCGTGATCGGCGATGACTTCGCGCATCTGCGCGCGCCGCTGGACGTGGCGGTGGACGATCAGGGCCGCGTCTACGTGCTCGATGGCTACTGGAACCAGCGCGTTCAGGTCTTCGACAGCGACGGGGCTTATCTCACCACCGTCGGCGGTCAGTGGGGCAAGCGTATGGGCCAGTTCCGCAATCCCGAAGGTATGTACGTAAGCGCTGACGGTATGATCTACGTTGCTGATTCTCTCAATCATCGCATCCAGACGTTCTCCCCTGGCGTCTCCGGGTGGACGCCCGTCAACCTCAACGGCTTTGGGGATCCCAAGACAACCGGTGTGTCTGCATTGGTGGAATTCAATGGGGCGCTCTACGCCGGCGCTTCCAATTGGGAGAGCAACCACGCCCAACTCTGGCGCTCTGACACCGGCACGTCCTGGGAAGAGGTCACGCCCGATGCCTTGGCCAACCACGCCGTCAACGACCTGATCGTCTTCGACGGCGCGCTCTACGCCGGCACAGGGTGGGGCGGCGGCGCCGGGCAACTCTGGCGCTCGACTGACGGCACGAACTGGTCGGCCGTCGTGTCCGACGGTTTTGGCGACAGCGACAACGAAGCCGTCGCCAAGCTCGCTGTCTTCAATGGGAAGCTCTACGCCGGCACTCACAACACCTCCGATGGGTTTGGGATCTGGCGCAGCGCCACCGGCGACCCTGGATCGTGGGAGCCGGTGCTCACCGACGGTCACGGCAGCGCCCACCCCTACATCGTCACCGGCCTGACCGTTTTTAACGATCAACTCTACGCCGCCTGCGAGAACAAAGTCGAGGGCGCGGAGATCTGGCGCTCGACCGACGGCAGCACGTGGGAGCAGGTTGTGTCGGGCGGCTTTGGCGATTCCGACAACACCCAGACCGGTGGGTTCGCCGTCTTTGATGATGACCTCTACATCGGCACGCGCAACAATACCACCAGCGGACAGCTATGGCGCTCGGCTGATGGCAGTGAGTGGGCGCCCATTTCCCAAGACGGTTTCGGCGACGAGTCGAATGGAAAGATCGAGTCACTCCACGTGGCCTACAATGCTCTCTACGCCATCACCTACAATAGCGACACGGGCGCGCAGGTCTGGCGCAGTGACGACGGCGCGACCTGGGATGTCGTCAGGGAGGATGGTTGGGGTGACGCCAACAACTATGCTAGCCTGTGGAACAATGCGGGGATCATGTTCAACGGGCAGTTCTACGTCGGCACGTGGAACGACGCCAACGGCGGCGAGCTCTGGCGGATGGACCTGCAGGCGGTCCGCGCCGACTTCACCGCTGCGCCCATCTCGGCGGACGCGCCGCCGCTCACCGTCGACTTCACCAATCTCTCCACCGGCGACTACACCGAGAGCGCCTGGGACTTTGGCGACGGCGGCACCAGCACCGACGAGCATCCCACGCACACGTACGAGGAACCCGGCACCTACACCGTGCGCCTGACCGTGACCGGGCCGGGCGGTGAGGATGTTGCCACCCGGAGCGATTACATCACCGTGGACGAACGCCACTACGTTTACCTTCCCCTGATTTTGCGTTGACCGACCGTGACGCCGTCACCGGCGGTTCGCCCTTGTCAGGTAGGGCGGATCGCCGGTGTCTATTTGTAGACGTGGCTTTGACGGCTTGATCTCCTTGCTTCGCCCTGCCCATCTTCGCTTTGCTTGTGGGAAGGGATCTGGTATGATGGCGTGGGTGGTGAGGGTATGGATGCACTGGCAAACAACGTCTGGAAGTTTTACTTCTCGCGGGCACTGCTGGGGTTCCGCCTTATTGTGCCCATTCGGGTGCTCTTTCTGCTCCGCTTCATCTCCTACGCGGAGATCGGTGTCATGGAGGTGGCGGCCTCCAGCGTCATCCTGCTTCTGGAGCTGCCCTCCGGTGTCTTCGCCGACCTGGTGGGGCGAAAGCGCGCCATGGTCATCGGATCCTTGCTCTCCACGCTGGCTTTTCTCTGCGTGGGCCTGGGGAGCGAGCTCTGGCACTTTGTATTGGGGTGGGCCCTTTCGGGCGCCTCTGATGCTTTTCACTCGGGCGCCGACGAGGCCATGCTCTACGATTCCCTCAAAAAACTGGGGCGGGAGTCGGACTATCTCAAAGTCGCCGGGCGGCTGAACCTCATCGGGGCGTTGACCGGCGTCTGTGGTTCCATCGTCGGCGCGTATCTCTTCCGCGTTAACGTGCGCCTGCCCTGGCTGCTCTTCGCCCTTTTGATCGCCCTGGCGGGTCTGGTGGTCGCCTCCATGGTTGAGCCGCACACCTCGGAGAAACGCTACGACGTCCAGAACCAGATCGAACATCTCAAAGGTGCTTTTGCTTTCGCTTTCACCCATCCGACGGCCAGCTGGCTGATTTTCTTTTTCCTGCTCCTGGCCTTCCCCATGGTGGCCTTCGGTACGCTGATGAGCCAACCTTACCTCGTCAGCCGGGGGTACGCGGTGACCTCGTTGGGCTTCGTCTTCGCCTTGCTCGGGGGCGTCAGCGGGACGCTGAGCGCGCTTTCTCATCGGGTGGAGCGCCGTCTGGGCGAGCGACGCTCCCTGCTGTTGGTCACGGTCCTCTACGTGGCGCTCTTTATCCTCGCCGGTCTGGTACGGCTCAAGAGCGTGGCCTTTGTTTGCGTCTTTCTCCTTTACCTGGTCACCTATTACAAGAACGTGCTCTTCGGCAGCTATCTCAACCGACACGTGGCCTCTGAACAGCGGGCGACGGTGCTCTCCCTGCGCTCCTTCCTTCACAACGTCGTGGTGACCCTGCTCATTGTGCTCGTCGGTCATCTGATTGACCGCTACGCCCTCGACGCGGTACTTGTGGGGTTGGGGGTTCTGCTGGGGATGTTTGCTGTGCCCTTTCTCTGGCGCCGTTACGTGACCTCGCCGATGAAGTCCCCCCGGCGGGCGGAAACGCCGCCCTCTTGAGATGATCCGCGTCGGAGCGCTGGATCGGGTGCTGCGGGAGGCTGTCCCTGCTGTCGCGCCCGCCGTCCAGCTGGTGGTGCGCCAAGACGGTGAGGAGGTCTTCGCCCGCGCCTGCGGCTGGCTAGATCCCGAGAGGCGCCTGCAGCCCGTTACGCCGACGACGCGCTTCGACCTGGCTTCGCTCACCAAACTCTTCGCCGTGACGGCCTTCATGACGCTGGTCGAAGAGGGGCGCGTGACGTTGGAGCAGCCGGTAAGTGCGGTTTTACCTGCCTTTGCCGGCGAGCGACCTATCCGCCCCTACGAGGATCCCCTGAACCCCGGCGATTGGGTTACGGTGGTGGAGAGCGAGGCGACGGTGGACGCAGCCCGTGTCACCTTCCGACAGCTGCTCACTCACACCTCGGGACTGCCCGCGTGGCGCCCGCTCTATCTTCAGCCCGACGCGGGGACGGCGCGCCAGATGGCGCTGACCACCTTCTTCTCCTATCCGCCGGGGACGCGCGTGGTCTACAGTGACGTGGGGCTGATCCTGTTGGGCTTCGCTGTGGAGCGCCTGACGGGCCGCTCGCTGGAGACGGTCGTCGAGGCGCGTGTGTTGACGCCGTTGGGCTTGCGTCATACGACCTACCGTCCGTCGATGGGGATGCGCGAGCGCTGTGCGCCCACGGAGTTCTGTCGCTGGCGCGAGCGACGTATCTGCGGGGAGGTGCACGACGAGAACGCCTACCGACTGGGCGGCATCTCGGCGCACGCGGGGCTCTTCTCCACGGCGTGGGACGTGGCGGATTTCGGGCAGAGTTTCCTCACCGGTGGGCTGCTTTCCCCGGTGACTGTTGCCGCCATGACGCGCTGTCAGGCGGAGGACGAAGGCGTGCGGCGCGGTCTGGGCTTCGCGCTGCGGGTGGACGATCCCCGGAGCAGCGGCTACCCTTTCGGGGAGCAGGCTTTCGGGCACACCGGCTTCACCGGCACCTCGCTCTGGATCGATCCCGCGCGCGAGTTGGTCGTCGCGTTGCTCACCAACGAGGTCTACTACGGGCGCGAGCACCGCCGTATCGCGGCGTTGCGCAGCGCCGTGCACCGCGCCGTCTCCGACACGCGCTGACTGCAAGGTTGAAGCCTGAGCAATTGCCTGGGTAGCATTCCTTGCGTTTTGTACAACACACATATCCCCTTGAGCATATGCTCGGAATTGAAATTTGACTCTGCTGAAAAAGGTCCTAAAAATCGGATTTTTAGCAAAACACCCCCTATATCTAGTGGTTTTGACCGCGAATTTTCCCACACGTAGTGGCGAGTTCCGGAAAAAGCCGATTTTTTCAGTGGAGTCAAATTTTCCCTCTTGACATCCTCTTAATCTTCTGTTAAAATAGTCTTGCGACTTACTTTCAGAAAGTAAGTAAGTCATCTGGCTCCCAACCCCAAACAAAGGATACACTTATGATCCCGAGAACCATCAACGCCAATCAGATGCGACTCATCAACCGCTCTGCCATTCTGGAGTTTATCCGGCTCAACTCGCCCACCTCACGTACGGCTATCGCTAAACAGTTGGATGTCAGCATGCCCACGGTTATGCGCGTCGTCGACGACTTGTTTGAAGAAGGATTGCTGGTGGAAGCGGGCCAGGCGCAGCGGGGCATGGGGCGTAGACGTAACCTCATCGCCTACAATAAGGATGCCTATGTTGTCATCGGCATTGATCTGGGGGGTACGAAGTTATACGGCGCGTTGTCCAATATCGGCGGGGAGTTGCTTCACGAGGTGACGCTGCGTCATCATGGCACGTCGGGCGAAGAGAGCTTCGATCTGGTGGCCAGCATGATCGAGACGTTGCTGGGAGAGGTCCCTGCGGGCCAGGACGTACGGGGCATCGCCGTCGGCGCGCCGGGCATCACCAAGAACCGCGTGGGCGTCGTGGAGTGGGCGCCCAGTTTGAATTGGCGAGAGTTTCCCTTGCAAGAGCGTTTACGAAAGCAGTTTTCTCTCCCTGTCTTTGTGGATAACGACGTCAACTTGGCTGTGCTGGGCGAGCATTGGTTTGGCGCCGGAAAAGATGTGCAGAACATGGTGCTTATTAGCATGGGCACCGGTGTAGGAGCAGGCCTTGTCCTGGAGGGAGCGCTCTATCGCGGGCACTCCAAGGCCTCCGGCGAAGTGGGTTACATCGTGCCCAGCGTAGATGCTTTGGGGCAAACCTACGAGACCTTTGGGGCGCTGGAAAGTATTATCTCCGGCACCGGCATTGGAGAGCGCGCTGCCCAACGGTTGGGCCTGACCGATGAGGCGCAGCCCCCTCTGGCGGAAGATGTGTTCGCTGCTGCCCGCGCTGGGGAGCAGTGGGCCAACGACGTGGTCGAGGAGACCATCGATTATCTTGCGCTTGGCATTGCTAACATCAACACACTGCTGGATCTGGAGCTGGTTGTGTTATCCGGTGGCGTGGCGCAGCAGGCCGATCTGTTGATCAATGGCGTCTACGAGCGCATTGACGGCGTTATACCCCGCAGTCCGCGCATCGTCGCCTCAACGTTGGGGCGCAGCGCTACGGTGATGGGCGCCATCGTCCTGGTGGTGCACGCCACCGACAATTACTACGTAGTTCGTAGGCTTTCCTAAGTCGAGGATTTGCAGGGTCATTCGGATGTTATCAGGAGGCTTCTCTTAGGAAATAAGATGGGAGACACCGTCTCACCGCCAAGTCAGTCGGTATCTCCCGAGGGTAACAAAGCGCGTGTCGGGCCCTCCGCTTGCGCGTCTGGGCGCCGTGGTGCGTCTTTGCTGACCCGAATTATACCATATTCATCTCATCAGCAAAGAAAATCCTCTGAGAGCCCTCCGACTATGTAAGAAGGAGGTGGCTATTGCGTGAGCAACGTTGATCGTTAACAAACATGTAGACATACAAACGCGTGAGATAAAAACGAGGAGGAGCTGATGAAACGCACGTATCTGTTCATGGTATTTGTGTTGATGGCTGGATTGCTGCTGCCTGCTTGTCAGCAGGCTGAGCCGGCGGAAGAGGAGGCGAGTGCCGAAGATGCCAGTATAGAATTGCACGTCTTCCACTTCAAGGTCAACCTGCAGACGGAGTGGCAGGCGCTCACCGACGAGTATTCGGAGATGAACCCCAATATCACCTTCATCAACGAGATCATCGGCGGCGGCTCGCAGTGGATGCCTATCCTGAAATCCAAGTTTGCCGCCGGTCACGGCCCTGATATCTTCATCGTCGAGGGGCCCGCGCAAGCGGAGGTCTTCAGCGACTATCTGACCGACTTGAGCGACGAGCCGTGGGTCGACCGTGCGGTGCCCTTCGCCCGCGACGGCTTGAAGATCGACGGCAAAATCATGGGCATGCCGGTCAATCTGGAGGGCTACGGTTATATCTACAACAAGGAGATCTTTGAAGAGGCTGGGATCACAGAGCGCCCGCGCACCTTGGAGGAGTTGGAAGCGGCAGCGGAGAAGATCGAAGCGATTGGCGTGACACCCTTCGGCACCGGCTACGGCGAGTGGTGGGTCAACGGGCTGCACCTGATTAACATTCCCTTCGCCCGGCAGGACGATCCCCAGGCTTTCATGGACGCTATGTATGCCGGTGAAGCGACCATGGCTGGCACCGAGGAGTTCGTGGCGCTGAAGCGGCTCATTGATCTCAACGTAAAATATGGTGAGGACAACCCGCTGACCACGGATAACCGCAAGCAGGTGGAGATGTTCGTCAACGGCGATGTCGCCATGATCCAGCAGGGCAACTGGAAGGAGAAGGACATCTTGGAAGCCAATCCTGACGCGCAGATCGGCCTGCTGCCCATGCCGCTGAGCAATGACGCCGAGGCGGCGGATAAACTCGCGGTGGGCGTTCCCTTCTACTTTGTCATCAACAGCGACTCCTCGCCGGAGGAGCAGGAAGCGGCCCGCGAGTTCCTGAACTTCTTGGTAGGCTCCGACCGTGGCAAGGAGTACCTGGTACAAGAGTTCGGCTTTATCCCGGCTTACCGAGACATCGAGCCGACCGGCTTGGGTGGGATCAGCCAGGATATCCTGACCTACGCCAGCGAAGACAAGACCATCCCCTGGATGTTCGGGCAGTTCCCCGACGGCTCGCCCAACGAGATGTCCGATGCTATACAGAAGTACGTGGCAGGTGAGGCCGATTGGCCCACCACGCTGCAGACGCTGGATGCGATCTGGCAGCGCTTGAAGGACTGAAGATTGTCATCGCTTAGGTGGGACGCACTTTTTATCGTCGCCAGGTGTGTCCCACCTCGGCTAATTTGATCCGACCCTATTTCTGTCAACCTTCATCTGGTAACCTCGTTGGATTTTGGACTACTTGACTACCCGACCAACGACTACCAGACGATCATTTGGGGAGGCCCGCTATGAAACTAAACCTGAAACGTCTGCGCAGCATCCGGGAGGACGTTCTCTTCGTGGGGCCGGGACTCTTCGTTTTTCTTCTGATCGTGGCATCTTCTTTTATCTTTGGCATCTACTACTCCTTTACCGAATGGGATGGTGTCAGCAAGCAGGCGGCGTGGGTGGGATTGGAGAACTACCGTTACCTTTTCACAGAAGATCCCGCTGTCGCCGCTTCCGCCTGGTACACCATCCGCTTTACGCTGACCTGCACAGTGCTCTCCAACCTGTTGGGGCTGTTTCTCGCCCTGGCCCTGACGCAGCCCCTGCGCGGCACCAAGATCTATCGTGCTATCTTCTTCCTACCCAACGTCATCGGCGGCATCATCCTGGGCTTTATCTGGCGTTTTATCTTTACCACAGCCTTCGGCGCCTTTGCGGATCTGACCAACATTGGTTTTTTCAAACTGCCATGGCTGGGCACGCCGGCGACAGGCTTCTGGGCGACGGTCATCGTCTTCGTCTGGAAAACCGCCGGCTACCTGATGGTGATTTACATCGCGGCTATCGTCACCATCGATGAGAGTCTGGTCGAAGCGGCGAAGATCGACGGCGCGTCCTGGTGGCAGCTGATCTGGCACATCACTCTGCCCCTGATTGCGCCGGCTTTCACGGTCTGTCTCTTTCTCATGCTCTCCTGGTCGTCCAAACTCTTCGACGTGATCTTTTCTTTGACCAAAGGCGGTCCCTACGGCAGCACCGAGGCGTTTGCGTTGAATATCTACAAAGAAGCCTTCGAATATAACAACTACGGCCTGGCTTCGGCCAAAGCCGTGATCTTCTTCCTCGTCGTCGGCCTGGTCACGCTGTTTCAGGTGTCTGCGACTAAACGCATGGAGATTGAACAATGACGGCAGAACCCATGAAAACAGCATCTTTAGAAAGCACGCCTACGAAGGTGAAATCCTCGTATCTACGTGTTGGACTTATCGCCCTCAGTGTCATGATCGCCGTGCTGGCCATCCTCTTCCTCTCGCCGTTCTACCTCGTCATCGTTAACTCGCTGAAGGATTACGGGGCGGTTCTGCGCAGCGCAGCGTCGTTTCCGCGTTCGCCGGTCTTTGAGAACTACAAGGTCGCCTGGACGACGGTGCGGTTTCCGCGTGCCACCCTCAACTCGCTGGTCATCACCATCGTGAGCATCACTTTGCTGGTGCTGCTGGGCGCCATGGCGGCCTGGCGGCTGGCGCGCGCGCCCCATCGGATCAACAACCTCATCTTCACCCTCTTTGTCGCGGCTATGGTGGTCCCCTTTCAGTCGGTGATGATCCCTCTGATGAAAGTCGGCAGCACGTTGAAGCTGCTGGACAATCGGCCAGGATTGATTATCATCTACCTGGGGTTTGGTATGCCGTTCACCGTCTTTCTGTTCCATGGTTTCATCAAGGCGTCCGTGCCTCGGGAGATCGAAGAGGCGGCCATTATCGATGGCTGCAATGCCTTTCAGACCTTCTTCCTGGTGGTGCTGCCGATTCTGCGCCCGATGCTCGCCACGGTGGTGATCTTGCACGCTTTCTGGATCTGGAACGACTTTCTGCTGCCGCTGCTGGTGCTCTACGATCCGGCGAAGCGGACCATCCCCCTGGCCGTCTTCAGTTTCCTGGGCAAATACACCGACCGGTGGAACCTGGCGCTGGCGACGCTGACCATGGGCATGTTGCCCATCATCGTCTTCTTCCTGGCGCTCCAGAAGTACATCATTCGTGGCGTCGCCGCCGGCTCGGTAAAGCGATAGCGTATGGCTCAACGTCCCAACATTCTCTATCTGCACTCCCACGATACCGGGCGCTATGTCCGGCCCTACGGCTACAACGTGCCGACGCCGCATCTTCAGCAGCTGGCCGACGAGGGCGTGTGCTTCCGGCAGACCTTCTGCGCTGCGCCGACCTGCTCGCCCAGCCGCGCGTCGCTGCTGACCGGCATGTATCCCCACGAAGCCGGCATGACGGGCCTCGCCCACCGCGGCTGGCGCCTCAACGACTACGGTCAGCACGTCATCCACACCTTGCGTCAGGCCGACTACCACGCTGCGCTTGTCGGGACGCAGCACATCGTCGACGGTGCGCACGTGGAACAGATCGGTTACGATCAGGCGTGGCCCGGCGGCGCCACCGAGGCGCGCGCCCAGGCCGCCGTTGACTTTCTGACGCACGCACCGCCGCAGCCTTTCTTCCTCTCGGTGGGCTTTCAGAAGACCCACCGTCCGTTTCCTGAGCCCACGGAAGACGCCCGATCCGCCCGTCCGCCCGACCCGCTGCCGGATACGCCGGAGACCCGGCGGGACATGGCGGCTTTCAAAACCTCGGCGTGCCGACTCGACGCCGGCTACGGGCGGATTCTGCGCGCGCTGGACGAGGCCGGCCTCGCCGAGGACACGCTCGTCATCTGCACCACCGACCACGGCATCGCCTTCCCCGGCATGAAGTGCACTCTCACCGATCACGGCATCGGCGTGCTGCTCATCGTGCGTGGGCCGGGTGGCTTCCACGGCGGGCGTGTCATCGACGCCCTGGTCTCCCACGTCGACATCTTCCCCACGCTCTGCGACCTGCTCGATCTCGCGCCGTCGCCCTGGCTGCGGGGCGCGTCCTTGCTGCCGCTGCTGCGCGGCGAAGCCGAGAGCATCCGCGACGAAGTCTTCGCCGAGGTCAACTACCACGCGGCCTACGAGCCGCAACGCTGCGTGCGCACCGCGCGCTACAAGTACATTCGCCGCTTCGACGGGCGCCAGACCGTCGTTTTGCCCAACTGCGACGACAGCCCCAGCAAGGACGTCTGGCTGGCGCACGGCTGGGCCGACCGTCCGCAGCCGCAGGAGGTTCTCTTCGATCTGGTCTTCGATCCCAACGAGGCGCACAACCTCGCCGCCGACCCCCGAATGCGGGATGTGCTTGATGACATGCGCGGTCGCCTGCTGCGCTGGATGCGGGCGACGGACGATCCGCTGCTCCAGGGACCGGTGCCTGCGCCACCCGGCGCGGTAGTCAACGACCCCGAAGGGCTTTCGCCCGAGGAACCAACGTGCCCAGCCCAGGCATTCGATCAACCCTGGGTCCCCTTTGATTGAAGGTATGCTCATGACGCTCCCACCCATGTCACGCATCACGTTTTACGTTTCATGCACGAGAATGTCCTACCCAACACGCTCCGGAGGCATCGATGAAATCTCGCTATCGCTGGTACGTCGCCGTCGTCATGTTCCTCTTTCTCCTGCTCCATCAGGCCGACAAGCTTCTCGTCGGCCCGCTGACCACAGCCATTATGGACGATTTTCAGATCAACGAGGCGCAGATGGGCGCCGTGACCAGCCTCGCCATCATCGTCGCCTCGGCGCTCTACCCGCTCTGGGGGTACCTCTACGACCGTTACGCGCGGGCCAAACTGCTGGCGCTGGCCTCCTTCATCTGGGGCTCGACGACGTGGCTCAACGCGCTGGCGCGCACCTATCCCGTCTTTATGCTGACGCGCTCCAGCACCGGCATCGATGATTCCAGCTATCCCGGCCTCTTCAGCCTGCTCTCCGACTACTTCGAGCCGCGCGTACGGGGCAAGGTCTACGGCTTTATGCGCATGTCCGGTCCGTTGGGCTTTATGGTCGGGACGATTCTGGCGACGCAACTGGGCGGCGTCTGGGGGTGGCGGGGCGTCTTCTTCCTCACCGGCGGCCTGGGCATCGTCCTGGCCTTCATCATCTTTTTCACGGTGCGGGAGCGGCCCCGAGGCAGCGCCGAGCCGGAGTTCCAGGAACTGGGGGAGAGCGGTGAGCGCTACCGCATCAACTGGGAGGCGGTGCGCGGCCTGCTCCGTAACCGCACGCTGATCCTGCTGATGGCGCAGGGCTTCTTCGGCGTCTTCCCCTGGAACGTGCTGACCTTCTGGTTCTTCCGCTACCTGGAAACCGAGCGCGGCTACACCTCGGGCGAGGCCATGGTGGCGATGCTGGTCGCCATCGTGGCGATGTCGGTGGGCTTCTTCGTCGGCGGCTTGCTGGGCGATCTCTTCTTCGAGCGCACGCCGCGCGGCCGGGTGCTCGTCGGCGCGGGTGGCGTGCTGCTGGGTGCCGGTTTCCTGCTCGCCACGATCAACGTGGCCCACGAGAACACCGGCCTCTTCGCCGTGCTTATGGGCTTTACCGGCCTCACTATGTCCCTCGCGGCGCCCAACGTGATGGCGACGGTTCACGACACCACCGTGCCCGAGGCCCGCAGCACGGCTCGCTCCATCCAAAAACTGGCCGAGGATGGCGGCGCGGCCATGGCCCCCTGGCTGGCGGGCGTCATCGCCATGCGTTGGTCGCTGGAGACGGCGATTCTGGCCATCTGCATCAGCACCTGGGTCATCTGCGCCATCCTCTTTGCGCTGACGGCGCGGGTGGTGCCTGGCGATGTGGCGACCCTTCGTGATACCATGCAACAGCGTGCCAAGGAGGCGAAAGCACATGCAATCCAAACCGCATAAACCGACCATCGGCGTGGGCATTATCGGCCTGGGCGTGCGCGGCGTCTATTGCATCGCCCGCAACATGGCTGAGCATTTCACCGAGACCGGTTTCGAGATCACCGCACTCTGCGACCGCAACCCCCGGCGCATGGCAGAGACCGAAGCCGCCGTCAAACAGCGCTACGCCGCGCAGGGCGTGGAGGTCGCGCCACGGCTCTACCGGGACGGCCTGGATCTCATCGCTGATCCCAGCGTGGAGCTGGTCGTCATCACGTCTATCACCGACACGCACCGGCAGTTCGCCGTCCCGGCGCTGCAGGCCGGCAAGAAGGTCTACTGCGACAAGCCGCTGGCGCAGAACGCCGAGGACGCCGTCGCCATCGTCGAGGCCGAGGCCGAAGTGCAGAACCCGCTGATCATGGGTTTCACGCGCCGCTACGAGACGGCGTGGCTGAAGGCCTACGATCTTTTGCAGGAGGGCGCCATCGGCGATCTGATGATGCTCCAGGTGCGCAACGTCATCCCCTACCACCGCTACCTCACCGCCTGGTGGCGGCGTCGCAAATGGTCCGGCGGCGCGCTCAACGACAAGGGCAGCCACCTCTTCGACGTCTTCAACTGGTTCACGGGCAGTCGGGCTCTCAAGGTGCACGGTTTCGGCGGGCGGTCGGTGATCGAACTCAATCCCGACGCTCCGCCGCGCTGCCGTCTCTGTCACCGCGACTGTCCCTATCGTCGCCGCGAGCCGGAGACCGGCGCGCCTACGGCCTATGATCTGCAGGCGCACTTCGGCGACTCCTGGCTGGCGGAAGAGGAGGAGAAGTACATGGACGATGTCTGCGTCTACGCGCCCGGCTCCGACCTCTACCACAACGGCAGTATTCACTTTTCTTACGCCAACGGCGTCATCGCCTCGTACTTCTACACTATCTTCGGGCCGCCCGCCGAGGATCAGGAGACGCTGGAGCTGGTGGGAAAGAAGGGGCGGTTGATCCTCACACGTCAGACGGGCACACTCGATCTGGTCACCGACCACGGCGCGACGCACCGGGTGCTGGATTGCCGGGACGAACACTTCCAGGATTCGCACTTCGGGGCCGACGTGGCCCTGGTCAAGGAGCTGCGCCGCTTCTGTGAGGGCGCGCCGCCCACCGTCTCGGCGCGGGCCGGGTTGGAGGCGACGCGCATGGTCATGGCGGCCCTGCGCTCCATGGACGCCGGCGGCGTCACCGTGGCGCTGGCGGAGATCCCCGATGCGCGCCTATGATGACCTGAACGTCTACTACGGCGATTTACACAACCACTGCGACATCTCCTACGGGCACGGCGGCCTGGAGACGGCCTTCCGCAACGCGCGGGAGCAGCTGGACTTCTGCTCGGTGACGGGGCACGCGCTCTGGCCGGACATGCCGGAGGCCGATGCGACCATCCAGTACATCGTCGACTTCCACGAGGAGGGCTTCGCGCGGCTGCGCCGGCAGTGGGACGCGGTGCAGCGGACGACGGAGGCCTTCCACCGGCCCGGCGACTTCGTCACCTTCCTCAGCTTCGAGATGCACGGCAGTGCCGATGGCGACTACACCGTCGTCTATCCCGGCGCCCAGGGCGAGATCCTGGCGGTCGACGGGCTGCCCGCGCTCCAACGGCAGCTGCGGACGCTGCACGCCCAGGGCGTCCGCGCGTTGGCCTTCCCGCACCACATCGGCTACAAGCGTGGACAGCGCGGCATCAACTGGGCCGCCTTCGACGCCGAGGTCTCGCCCGTCGTCGAGATCCTCTCCATGCACGGCTGCAGCGAGGCGGACGAGGGGCCGCGCCCCTTCCTGCACGTCATGGGGCCGGCGGATCACCAGAGCACCATGCAGACTGGCCTGGCGCAGGGCCACCGCTTTGGCGTCATCGGCTCGACGGATCACCACAGCGCTCACCCTGGCAGCTACGGGCACGGGCGCGCGGGCGTCTGGGCCACTGCGAAGACCCGCGCCGCGCTCTGGGACGCGCTATGGGCGAGACGGACCTATGCGCTCACCGGCGACCGCATCGCGCTGCGCTTCAGTGTCAACGGCGCGCCCATGGGCGCGGTGACGCCCGCTACCGGCCGGCGCGAGATCGCCGTGCACGTCGGCGGCGGCGCGCCCATCGACTACGTCGACGTGGTGAAGAACAACGCGCTCTGGCGGCGTATCTCCCCCTGCGATGTTCACCCAGAGGGGCGTGGTGGGGAGACCGGCCCCAGCTGGGCGGATGATTTCATTCACACCAAGCTCTTTCTGGAGGTGGGGTGGGGCGAGCGGGGCGTCCGCGCCGACTGGGACGTGCGCTTCGGCGTCCGCGCCGGGCGCCTGCTGGCGGTCGAGCCGCGCTTTCGAGGGCCGGAGGTCGTCGCGCCGACCGAGGTCGACGCCGCGCGGGACGACGCGCCGCTCTCGCACTGGGAGCGCGACGGCGAGCGCAGCGTGCGCTTCCAGGCCACCACCTTCGGCAATCCCAACAACCGCACGCCGGCGACCCAGGGTCTCTGCCTGGATGTTGAAGTGGCCCAAGATACTGAGGTGTGGGCGGAGATCAACGGGCGGCGCGTCGCCTATCCGCTCTCTGCGTTGCTGGCGGGTGCTCGCGCCGGTCGACTGGGCAAAATCGCCTCGCCCTGCTACCGCTTCCACCGTGCGCCGCGCCCGTGGGAGTTCGACTGGCGCTTCACGCTGGAGGACACCGGCGCGCCGGGCGACGTCTACTACGTGCGCGTGCGGCAGGTCAACGACCAGTGGGCGTGGAGCTCGCCGATCTGGATTGGACGGGACTTACACGCCTGACAGACAGGATAGTAATCCTATCTTCACGTCGCTGCGACGGCCTGCGGCGCCTTGGCGGGCTCCATCGCCAGGGCGAAGGGCACGGAGAGCAGGATCAGCCCGGCGGTGCTCCAAAAGATCCCCCCGTAGCCGATAACGGGCAAGAGCGCGCCGGCGATGATGGGCATGGCGACCGAGGTGACGTGGTTGATGCTGATGCCAGCCGAGAGCGTGGGCGTCAGCTCTTCCGGCGGCGCGATGCGGTAGACGTAGGTGTCCAATCCGATGCCCAGCGTGACCAGTAGTTTGATCACCAACAGGAGCACGGCTAACAGCCAGACCTGATCGAGCGTGGCAAAGCCAATGCAACAGAGCGTCAGGAGCGTGTAGCTGCCCGCCATCACCCACCGCTCCCCCAGGCGATCCAGCAATCGGCCTAAATAGGGCCCCCCCACGAAATTGACCACGCCGCTGACCAGCAAGAGCAGGCTGATCTGCCAGACTTTCAGTCCGAAGGTCTCGACGAGCACGAGCATCCCAAAGGTGTTGAGCACCTGTTTGCGCGATCCCTGGAAGAACGTCAGCACGTAGTAGAGCCAGTAGCGCCGGTCGAGCAGCATGCGCGGCTGTTTGGTGACGGTCGAACCGACGTCCGGCGGGATGCGGATGAGCAGCAGCGCCGCGATGCCGATAAGGGCGCCGCCCAGCACGTAATACGCGCCCAGGGGCAGCGCGGTGAAGACGCTGGTCAGCAGGGAGATGGCGCCCATACCGGCGATGCCCGCCAGCGCTGTGACGGCGTTGAGGGAGCCCATCACCTCGCCTGTGCGTGCCTTCGGACTGAGTGACATGCCCAGTGCCTTGTAGAGCGGGAACCACATATGCATCCCCAGACTGGCGAGCACCGACATCAGCAGCAGGGCCACGTAGGAATCCACCGCGGCATACAAGGTGTACCCCAACCCCATGATGAGGAGAGCGGCGGCAGCCCGGTAGGAGAGGGGCAACAGCATTGTCAGCGCAGCGATGAACATCAGCACCAGGCCGGGGATCTCGCGGATGCCATCCAGCCAGAGCACCTGCCCTCCGCTCAGACCGAGAGCGTCCACGAAGAAGTTGGTACGCACGCCGTTCAAGATGCCGCTGCCGAAGCTGTTGAGAAAGACGGCGCCTGCGAGAAAGAGGAGGTTCGTTGTCCAGAGCGTTGGATCTGCCAGGTGAATGCCTGCCGGCGGGTTTTGGTTTTTTCGGCTCATTGTGCTCCTTTTGGTTAGCTGGGATAAGGGTTATCATAACGCAAAACCTCACGTTGGCAATGCGGACGGCGGCGTCAGGCAGGGCCATCGGATCTGAATCTATCGACCCTCACAAGCGGTAGACCTCGGATTTTTCCGAAAAATCCGAGGTCTACTCGGTGAGCAGTTGGCTGCTGGTTGGAGTGTCGATTTTAGACGAGGTATCTTCCCCGCTTGGTGGCAACCCCAAGTCGCAAAGGGGAGATGCCTCGATTCGCGCCCCGCCAACGGCGCCGCTCGCTCACTCGGTATGACGTGACCAGGGGGAGGGGTGGTCCGGCAAGCTGTGGCCGGTGTCCCCACCGTGCCACCGCAGGCTGTACATCTTATGACTTCCTCTGTTCAATCCGTTGATGCTACCGGTACAATCTGCGGTACGCGATGACCGCTGCGCCCACCGGCCCCGCGTCGTCGCCCAGCGCCGCAGGTACGATGCGAATGCGTTCGGCGTTTTCCTGTTGCAGGTAGTACTTCCGCGCCGTGTGGGCGATGGGCGCGACGAAGGATTGACCCAGGCGTTCCACCAGCCCGCCGCCGAAGACGAGCACCTGGGGATCGAGCACGTTGACCAGATTGGCGGTCAGCAGGCCCAGGTAGAACTGCGAGGTCTTGACCGCCTCTGCCATCAGAGCGTCGCCCGCCTCTAGCGCGGCTTCGATGACACTGCTGGTCATGCGTCGCTTGCCCTTGTCCTCCATGATCTGCGGGACGACGCTTTCCCGGCCCCGCGCCATCTGTTCCCGGATCATGGACATCATGGCGGTTTTGCTGGCGTAGGCCTCGACGCAGCCTTCGCGGCCGCAGGAACACATCCGCCCGTGGGGGTTGATCACCGTGTGGCCGATCTCCCCCGCGGCCCCGCGCCAGCCGTGCACCGGCTGACCGTTGACGACCAGCCCGCCGCCGATGCCGGTGCCCACCCAGATGCCCACCATGTCGAGCGCGCCGCGCCCGGCGCCGTAGACGTACTCGCCCAACACGCCTACGTTGACGTCGTTGTCGACGGTTACGGGAAGCCCCAGCCGCTCCTGCAGGATCTTGCCCAGCGGGATGTTCTTCCATCCGGGTAGATTGGGCGCTTCCCGCACCACGCCGGTCGCGATGTCGATGGCGCCCGGCGCGCCGATGCAGAGTCCGGCGAAATCCTCCGCTTCGGCGTCCAGCTTCTCGAAGAGCCGGCGCACGGTCTTCTCGATGCGGTCGAGTACCGTCTCCACGCCTTCTTCGGCGTGTGTCTTCTTTTTCTTGGACTGCAACACCTTGCCGTTCTGCACGGCCGCCGCTTCGATGTTGGTGCCGCCCAGATCGACGCCGATGAAAACAGGCTCGTTGAGGGTCATGTGGGTCTCCTAAAAAAGATATGTGATATACTGCAGGCTCCGCTGAAAAAGAAGCCTGCTCTGGCCTGCTCTTACACCTCGGATTGTAGATTGCGGAGCAGGAAAAAAGCGGCCAACAGACCTCCCGCCGTCAGCGTGAGCCACAGGGGGACTTCGGTTGCGGCCTCGGGGAAGCCGGCCCGCGCCGCCGAGAGCGAAGCCACGGCTAACACCAGTGTGTAGACAAAGCCCTTGACGTTCACCAGGGTCGCCAGGATATAGCCCCAGGGTCTACGTTGCCAGAGCCAGACCGCGCCCAGCACCAGCGGCGGCACCAGCAGTGAGAGATCCAGGGCGAAGACGAGGCCGGTCGGGTGTTCCGTCCTGGTGATGATGACGGGCAGCTCGCCCGTCCCGAGGTAGGTGCCGATCTGCAACAGATAGACGACGCTCAGCCCGACCGCCACGAAGAGCATGTACCCCGCGATCCATTTGACGGGTGTTTTCGCGCTGACTCGTCGGCTTACATCCTCAACATCGATGTTGGGGACGGCGAAGATCAGCGCGTAGAGGGGGAGGGCGAAGAGTGCTACATAGAGTAGAAAGAAGGGATTGAAGGCCGCGCCGAAGAGGATGTAGGCGTAGTTGTAGACCAGGTACCACAGCATGCCCAGCCAGATGAAGTGGCCGCGCGCGGAGCCACGCCGCGAGAGTATCAACCCGACGATGAGCAGCGGCACGGCGACTCCCAGCGTCACCAGATCGTTGCCCCGCCAGACGGCGGCGACGAAGGGATTATCCCGGTACAAGTTCTCGATGAACAGACCCCCGCTCGCGGCTGCGACCGTCAAAACGAGGGTGATGATGGTGAGGATGTACGCGACTTTCGGTGTGGATTTGAACATGCGTGACTCCTTATAGCTCTGTTGACAGGCTCTTGTCACCGTCGAGGAGAGAGATACAATCTCGCCATGAGCGACAAGCGCTCTTGACCTTAACTATACAACGAAGTGCGTTCTCTTCAAGCCTACGTTCGACTCATCTGAAAAAAGGACGGGAAGATCCACAGATTAACGCAGATTTTCACAGATTGTCATCCCGCCCCCTTCGCCGCGCTCAGGGTTCGGGATCTCCTGGTTTTGGCCGTGAATTTTCCTCCATGTAGGGGCAAGTTTTGGGGATATACGATTTTTATGAGTTATTTTATTGTAATCACGCTTTCCTTTGATTGAGGATGAATTCGGAGGCGCCTATGATTGTCGTCGGTCTGATGTCCGGTACGTCCGCCGATGGGGTGGACGCCGTTGTGGTTCGTCTTGCAGGTGCGCCGCCTGCGCTGATCTGGGAGGTGCTGGGGCACACGCACGTCTCGCATTCCCAGGAGTTGCGCGCGCGCATCTTCGCCGCTTTCCGCCCGGAGACGGGGACGGTGGATCGGCTTTGTCGTCTCAACGTCGCGTTGGGGCGTGCTTTTGGTGAGGCTGCGCTGCGGGCCATCGACGCCGCGGGGCTGTCTCATGAGCAGGTTGCGCTCATTGGCAGCCACGGGCAGACGGTCTGGCATGCGCCGGGGGGAGCGGAGCCCTCAACCTTGCAACTGGGTGCGCCGGCGGTGATCGCCGAAGGGACCGGCATTCCTGTGGTGAGCGATTTCCGCACCCGCGACGTGGCAGCGGGTGGGCAGGGCGCGCCGCTGGTGGCCTACGTCGACGCGCTGCTCCTCACGCATCCGGAGCGTGTGCGCGTCGCGCAGAATCTCGGCGGCATCGCCAATGTGACCTATCTGCCGCCCCAGGGTGCGGGAGAAGGGGCTTTCGCCTTCGACACGGGACCGGGCAACATGCTCATCGACGATGCGGCGCGTCGCGCCACCGAGGGCGCCTGGGAGTACGACCGCGACGGTGCCCTGGCGGCTCGAGGAACCGTCGATGAGGCGTTGCTGGCGGCGCTGTTGGACGACGCCTATCTGCGCCGTCCGCCTCCCAAGACCACGGGCCGGGAGCGCTACGGGGTGCAGTTCGCTGAGCGGATCTGGGCTCAGGCCCGCGCCCAGGGTCTGGCTCCCGAGGACGTGGTGGCGACGTTGACGGCCTTTACCGCCGCATCTATCGCCCGCGCCTATCGCGACTTCCTGCCGCGTTTCCCGGACGAGGTCGTCGTCAGCGGAGGTGGGGCGCGTAACCCCACGCTGATGGCGATGTTGCGTCAGCGCTTGTCGCCCGCGGCCGTCGTCCTCTCCGACGAGGTGGGGATCGCCGTCGAGGCCAAGGAGGCGCTGGCTTTCGCCGTGCTGGCCTATGAGACCTGGCACCGGCGCCCCGGCAATCTGCCCGCTGCCACCGGTGCCCGCCATCCCGTGGTTCTGGGCTCTGTGACGCCGTCCCGTGCGCTGAGGGAGACCGCCGTCTCCTCCGGCAGGAGCGTCACCGAAGCATGTAACCCGGCGACGCGCGACATCGACGTGATCTCGACGCTGGAGATGGTGCAGTTGATGAACGCCGAGGATCGCCGTGTGCCGGAGGCCGTGGGGGCTCAGCTGCCGCAGATCGCCGAGGCCATCGACGAGATCGCGGCGCGTATGGCCCGCGGCGGGAGGCTCGTCTACGTGGGCGCGGGCACCTCGGGGCGACTGGGGATTTTGGACGCCAGCGAGTGCTCCCCGACCTTCAACGCGGACCCCGGGCAGGTGGTGGGATTGATCGCGGGGGGACGGCGAGCCGTCACCACGGCGGTGGAAGGGGCCGAGGACGATCCGCAGGCGGGGGCGCAGGATGTGGCCGGGCTGGGTGTGGGGCCGTTGGACAGCGTCGTGGGTATCGCCTCCAGCGGGCGTACCCCTTACGTGCTGGGCGCGGTACGCGAGGCGCGACGGCGCGGCGCCTTTACCCTTGGCCTGACCTGCAACGTGGAGACGCCGCTCCACGCGGCGACGGACCTGACCATCGCGCCCATTGTCGGCCCGGAGGTCATCGCCGGCTCGACGCGCCTCAAAGCGGGCACGGCGCAGAAGCTGGTGCTCAACATGCTCTCCACCGGCGTGATGATCCGTCTGGGCAAGACCTTCGGCAATCTCATGGTCGATGTGCAGCCCACGAACCAGAAGCTGCGGGCGCGGGCGCGGCGCATCCTGCGCCAGGCAGGGGAGAGGGTGGGGACGCGCATCACCGAGGCGGAGGCCGAGGCGGCGCTGGTGCGGTGTGATGGTGAGGTCAAGACCGCCATCGTCACACTGTTGGCGGACATCTCGCCCGAAGAGGCGCGCCGACGTCTGGCTGAGGTCGGCGGTGTGATCCGGCGCATTCCCCTGAAGGCGCGCCCCTAGCGCGCCGCGCTAGGGGCGATGCCGCCACCAGAGGCCTGTGCATTCCGGTAGGATGACGGGATCCTCGCCGATGAGCTTTTCGATCATGGCGTCGCCGAAGAAGAAGCCCGTCAGCCGCTGCGCCTCTTCCAGTGACGCGAAGCGGTAGTCGGTGCGGATCCAGGTGGATTGAAAGCCCGCTTCCGCTTCCAGGTAATCGAGGTACAGCAGCAGGTCGTCGGGCGGATGGGGGGACGTCTCCCCGGTGCCCAGGGTCTCGATGATAATCTGCGTGCCGCCGGGGCGCAGCACACGCTCCATCTCCCGCAGGGCCTGGCCCAGCTCGCGGCGCCAGCTCTGCTCGTACCAAACGACAGTGTAGACTATGCTCCAACCGGCGACGGCGAGATCCGCGACGGCATCACCCACGGGAAGCGCCCGATGATCCGCCACGCCGGTGATCCAGTTGCGCAGGCCGGAGCGCCGCAGCCGGTCGCGCGCCACCGCCAGCATGTGCGGCGAGAGGTCGAAGGCGGCCATGGTGTTGACCAGTGGCGCCAGCATCACCGCCAGGCGGCCCGTGCCGCTGCCCAGGTCGATGACGTCGAGGCCGTGGGGATCGCGGATGTCGGTCAGCGCCGGCCGCAGCCGTTGCGCGTAGTCCTCGCGGGAGACGAGCGCCTCGTAGTTGGCGGCTTCTTCGTGGTAGATTCTGGCGAAGTGGTCCATGGTCACGTCTCCGAGGGGATGCTGCGGTCGGTCTGGTACATGGCGAGGATGTTCTCCGTGGGAACGTCGTTCTGGAGATAGTGCGCGGCGGCCAGGACGTAGCCGCCGCCCGGCGCCAGCGTCTCGATGAGGTGGCGCACCTCGGCCTGGACGTCGGTGGGCGTGCCGTGGGGCAGGGTGTGCTGGAGATCGAGGCCGCCGTGGAAGGCGATGCGGTCGCCGAACTCAGCCTTGAGGCGCGCGGGATCCATGCCCTTGGCCTGCGGCTGCAGCGGGTTGAGCACGTCGATGCCCAGTTCGTCGATAAGGGCGGGGATCAGCGGATAGATGGCGCCGCAGGAGTGGTACATTAGTTTGACGTTGGGATCGGCGGCGCGGATGGCAGCGTTGAGCCGCCGGTGGCGCGGCACGATGTAGGTGCGCCACATGCGCGGCGACATCATCAGGCCGCGCTGGTGGGCGACGTCGTCCCAGGTGTAGACCATGTCGATGCGCCCGCCGCCCGCCTCCAGCACGCGCGTGACGTTGGCGATGTAGAGGTCGGTCATGCGGTCCATGATGGCGCAGGGGATCTCCGGCTGCTCGACCAGGTCGATCAGGAAGCGGTCCAGGCCGCGCAGGCCCCAGGCGCGCTCGAAGATGCCGCCGAGGTCGTAGCAGATGAAGGGCGGTTGGTCGGCGTCCAGGCGCGCCAGCGCCTCCGGCAGATGGCTGACGTCCCAGTACTCGGTCTGCGGCCAGTCCCAGGCGTGAACGTCTGCGGCGCTCTCCGCGTTGGCCAAAGGATAGCCGGCGTACTCGTTGTAGCTGCCGAACTCGTGTTCCACCGTCTTGCGCCACGCCCCGAAGGCGTCGACGCGGACGCCGTCTTTCAGCGTGCGCTCCGGGCCGACGTAGTCGGGCTTGACCCAGCGCACGTCGACGCGCAGGCGGCGCAACACCTCGTCCTGAGAGACGCCGCCGAAGTGCTGCTGCAGGCGCGTCCAGACCTCCGGCACGGCCCAGAAATCGACGGGTGTGCGATCCGGCTGCCGGAGATTTAGCGCCGTTTGTACTCGTTCTCTTGGCGTTAGTTCATTCACTGCGCTCATAGATTGTACTCCTGCCTCGCTGCATGGATTTAACACGCACCACGCATGACTCGTGACTTCTGGTTACTTGTTTTCCCACAGCCAGGCCAACGCCTCGTCGCTCTCCACCGCGCGTTGGATGAGCGCCGGGCCGTGTTCCCGAGCCAACGCGACCAGCTCGCCCTCGTCGCGGGTCTGCAGCACGTGATCCCGGACGACGATCTCGCCGTTGACGAGGACGGTGTGGACGTCGCGCCCGTGGCAGGTGTAGACGATGTTGTCGAGTAGCGCGTAGGTGGGCACGGCGTGCAGCCCGTCGAAATCTAACATGACCAGGTCGGCCAGGTAGCCCGGCGCCAGGGTGCCCAGCCGGTCGCCCATGCCCAGGGCCTCGGCGGCGTCACGGGTGACGATCTCCAGGATCTTTGACGCGGGCATGGCTTCCGCGTTGCCGGTCAGCTGCTTCTGCGACGCGCCGGCGATGCGCAGCTCGCTGACCAGGTTCATTTCGTTGTTGCCCGTGACGCAGTCCGTGCCGATGAGCACGTCCGCGCCGCGCTGGAGCATCTCCCAGGCGCGGGCGGGATGGCCGCCCAGTGCGTGGCCCATGGGGCAGTAGATGGGATGCGCGCCAGTCTCCGCCAGCAGGTCGATCTCGGCATCGTCGATGTAGATGCAGTGCGCCGCCAGCACGTCCGGTCCGAGGAAGCCCAGGTCGGCCAGATATTCGACGCAGCCCATGCCGACTTGCTCTTTGATGTAGGTGCGCTCGCGGGGGCTTTGGGCCAGGTGCAGGTGCAGGCCGACGTTCTCTTCGCTCGCCACCTCGCGCAGGCGGAGCAGCCAGTCGCGGGCCACGGTGTCGCTGGCGTGCGGCGCCAGCCACGGGGTGACCAGTGGGTGCTGGTCCTTCCAGCGGCGGACGAAGTCGATGCCCGCGTCCAACTCGCGCTCGCCGGTGATGGGCCCCAGGCGGCTCATGATGGTGTGACCCAGCACGCCGCGCAGCCCCAGTTCCGTCGTCGCCTGCGCCACTTGCTCCATGTGGAAGTAGTGATCGACGACGGTGGTGGTGCCGCCTTTGAGCGCCTCCGCGCCGCCGATAAGCGCGCCGACGTAGCAATCCTCGGCTGTGAGCGACTTTTCGACGGGCCACATGACGCGGTAGAGGCCCTCCGGCACGGAGAGTGTGACGCCCTTCTGCAGGCTCATGCTGATGTGCGTGTGCGCGTTGATGAGGCCGGGCAGCACGACCTTGCCCGCGCCGTCGATGACCTCGGCCTTGGAAAACTGCGCGCGCAGGTCGTCGGTGGCGCCCAACGCCGCGATGCGGTCGCCTTCGATGGCCAGCGCCGCGTCGTACAGAATCTCGCGCTCGTCGTTCATGGTGACGACGGTGGCGTGGGTGATGAGGCGGGGTGTGTTCATGGGTTCCTCCTCAAAGGTATAGTTGCGAGTTACGAGTTGCGAATGGAACAATCTGCTTAATCTGCTGAGCTAATGTGGGACGAAGCGACCGCCCAGCCGGTCCACGTCTGAGCCTGGATCGCCGGAGATGAAGGCGCGCATGCTGGGCAGGGCGACGAAGATGATGGTCAGCTCCACGAGGATGTCGATGAGCGGGCGCGGGATGGCCGTGTACCAGGCGACTTTCATGGCGCCGGCCTCCAATCCGCCGAAGAAGAAGCCCGCCAGCAGCGAGCCGGCGAAACTCTGCTGTCCGATAAGGGCGATGACCAGTCCTTTGTTGCCCACCTCCAGGGTGCCCATCCGGTACCCCCGCCAGATGCCCAGGATCTCCACAGCGCCCGCCATAGCGGCGATGGCGCCGCTGAGCAGCATGCCCAGGAAGAAGACGCGGTCGGCTTTGATCCCGCCGAATTCGGCGAACCTGGGGTTGATCTTGGTCACGCGGAACTCGTAGCCCATGGTCGAGTAGCGCATCCACAGGGCCAGCGCTGCCGTGATGCCGACGGCGACGAAGATGCCGGTGTTGGCCTGTGTGCCGATGCCGAGCCGCCCGCCGGAGAGTTCGACAAACTGCGTGAGCCGGGCCGAGGCGCGGATGCCCTCGCGGGCCGCGCCGGCCTGCGCCGCCCGCAGTGCCGGGCTGAGGCCGACGACGGCGCTGATCAGCGGCGGGATCAGCAGGTTGGCGATCATGCCGGTGATGACCTCGTTGACACCGGACGCTTTCTTGAAGATGGCGGGGATGAAGGCCGCCGCCGCGCCGCTCGCGCCACAGAGCAGCAGGACGAGGGGGATGTGGAGCAGCTTGGGCAGACCCGAAAAGCCGTAGCCTGCCATAGCGGCGGCTGCTGCGCCCACGGTGAACTGGCCGGCAAGCCCCATGTTGATAGCTCCGGCGCGGAAAGCCAGCGTCGCCGCCGCTGCGGTGAGAATCAGGGGTGTGGCCCGCTGCACGGCGATCATGAAGCCGTGCATATCCAGGAAGGTCTCGCGCAGCACCAGCGTGTAGACCTCCAGGGGGTTCTCGCCGACCCATAGGATCAGCAAGGAGCCAAAACCGATGCTCAGGCCGACGAAGAGCAGCAGCTGGAGCAGATACTGCGCGAGTGGGGGCAGGGCGTGGTACCGCGCCGCGATGCGGGCATGGAGTGGGGCGCGCGTCGACGTGTCGAGCCGGTAGCGGCCCTGGAGCGTTGCCGCGCGCGACTCGTCGAGCGGTCGGTCGGCTTGGGTCATCAGAACCCCGCGCGCTCCGCCACCGCTGCCATGTGCTCGGCGGCTTTGCGGATGACCTCTTCTTCGTCAACCTGAGTCAACGTGCGGTCGCGCATAAGCACCTTGCCGTCGACGATGACGTCGCGCACGTCCTGGGGCGTGGCGCACATGACCAGCGTCCGCAACAGGTGGTGTGTCGGCTGCATGTGCGGCGCGGTGTGATCCACCAGGATGATGTCGGCCTTCTTGCCGATCTCCAGCGTGCCGATCTGCTGATCAAGCAGCAGCGCCCGCGCGCCGCCGGATGTAGCCATGCGCAGCGCGTCCTCCACGGCCAGGACGGTGGCGTCGTTAATGGGCAGACCTCGACTCGCCTGGATGGCGCTTTTGAGCAGCCGCAGTTCGGCGAAGAGATCGATCTTGCCGCCGGAGGCGCCGTCGCTGCCCAGGCCGATAGGCGAACTCAGCGAGAGGAAGAGCGGCGTCTTGGGGAAGCCGTGGGAGTTGAGGTTGGAGCGCGGGCAGTGGACGGGCACGGTGCCCCGTTCGGTCACCAGCTGCACCTCGCGGTCGGAGAGGACGACGCTGTGGGCCGCCAACACATCGGGGCCGAGGAAGTCCAGCGAATCCAGCCACTCCGCCGGGCGCAGGCCGTAGTTGACGACGCAGTGTTCGACTTCCTTGAGATGCTCCGCCAGATGGATGTGCAGGCCGGTGGCGCGTTCGCGGGCGCCGGCGGCGATGCCTTCCACCAGCTCGGGCGTGGACGTCATCACCTGGCGCAGCGCGAACCAGATGTGGATGCGGTCGTTGCCCGCGCCGTGCCATGCATCGAAGAGCATCTCGGTCCTGGCGATGGCCTCGGTGGTGGAATCCTTCATGCTGGCGGGCACGAACTCGGCGGCGTCCATGGTGGAGCGGGCGATGCAGGCGCGCAGCCCGATCTCCTCGACGGCGCGGGCCGCCTCGCCCATGTGACGCCCGCCGGCGTCGGCGAAGGATGTGATGCCGGCCTTGATCATCTCCACGCTGCTGAGCATGGCGCTCCAGTAGACGTCATCGGGCTGGAGCTGGCTCTCGAAGGGCACCAGGAAACGCACCCAGATCATGGGCGGTTCGTCGGTGATGCGCCCGCGGAGCAGCTGCTGGCAGACGTGGGTGTGGGCGTCGACGAGGCCGGGCAGGGCGACTTTGCCGCTGCCGTCCAGCGTCGTCTCCGCCGTGTAGTGCTGCTCCAGGATGCCGGATTTGTCGATGTCCACGATGCGGCCCGCGTCCACGGCGATGGCGGTGTCCGCGCGCAGCGTCATGTCGGGCAACAAGACGGTGGCGTTCTTGATCAAAAGGTCGCAGGTTTCCTGGGTATCCATGTTTGCCTTCCTTTCTCCTATGATGTTAAAACGTTCCAACGTTTTAACGTTCTTGAATGAGCATCTTCCACCAGGCCTGGAGCCGGTCGGCGTGATGACCGGGCGCCAATACCAGGTGGTTGCCCAGCGGCGCGTGCAGCAGATCGGTGACGTGACCGCGCGTCAGCTCGACCCGGGCCTGGGTGCGGCAGAGGTTCTCGGCCTCGCCGGTCGCCACGATCTCGCCCTCCGCCAGCCAGAGTTGTTTCATCTCCGTGCCACCAATGCGCAGCAGCGTGACGGGGCCGGTGGGCAGCCTGCCCTGGATGCCCACGCCCAGGCCCGATTCGAAGTGAGAGCGCAGGCGGTAGCTTTTCACCAGGCGGCGCGGCACGGTGCAGTGGGCCAGCCAGAGGGCGTTGGCGGCTTCGTCCAGCTGGGCCGGGTTCGCCATCCAGGGGATCTCGTCCAGCAGTTTATAGGCCCAGAGCAGGCCGACGGTGCTGACCAGGTCGCCCTCACAGCCGGCGATGAACCCTTCGTCGATCAGTTCCGCCAGGCCAAAGCAGCCCGTGGTCTGCAGGTTGAGCACCAGGTCGAAACAGCGGACGGTCAGCGCGTCGAGGGTGTACTGATCGACCAATCGTCGGAGCGCCGCGTGGACGCGCACCACGTCGCGCATCTCCTCCTCACTCGGCTCGCGGATCTCGGTGGCGTTGGCCTGGAGCGCGTCGAGGGTGGGGCGCAGCTCGTCATCCGAGATCCGCTCCATCGTCTGCGTGATCTCGTCCAGGGCGATGGGCACGACCTCCGGCCCCCAGGTCGCCTGCACCGTCGTCGGGTCGGGCATGCTGGCGACGAGCCAGTCGGAGGGAGCGCCCATCAGGCCGATGCGGGCCTCTTGCAGCGCGCGGCGCACCGCCAGGTCTTGGGCGGCCTCGGCGATCTGCTGAAGCCCAGTTTCGTCGTCCGGACCTTTGAGATAGAAGATGCGGCCCTGTGTGCCGTCCTGCTGGAGACGCGCCAGCACCTCAAGCGCGGCGGGCAGGGAGTTATTGGCGGGGTGGGCGATGAGGAAGACGGGCTCGTTGGGAACGTGGGATTTGCGCTTCGCTTGCAGTTTCATAATCACGCTTTCGGTGCCACCGGTGGCGACCAGCAGGAAGAGGGGGGTCGGATGGGTCAGATTCTCCTCGGTCCAGGGGACGCCGCCCAGGGCCTGGAGCGCGGCGACGTAGTCGCTCGTAATGGCCTGGATCGCGTCCTCGCTGGTCAGGAAGTCCGGCGCGACGGTCAGGATTCCGAATTCTGTGGACATGATTCCTCCTATTTTTTGAGTTGCGAGTTGTGGGTTGCGGGTTGCAGGGGCTGAGGGTCGAGCATGTCGATGACCGCACTGTGGAGTTCCACGTCGAACCACTGGCGAAAGCTCTCGTAGCTGCGGTCGGTCGGCCATTTGCCCTCGTTGGGCTCCCAGGAGCGCAGTTCGTGTTCGAACAGGATCGAGTAATGTGTCTGCAAAAACGACCCGAGCTGTCGACGATCCAGCGGCTCGCTCAGCAGGTAGGTGGTGCAGTCCTGCTGCACGTCTTCTGGCTTGAGCCGGATGCCATCGGGAGAGACACGTCCTGTCCAGTCCAGGTAAGGTTGTTTGGGTTTGATGACCAGTACGGATCGATTGATAAATTTCATCGTGGCACCTCCATCCATGAGGACCGTTTGTCTATGACTAGGCACGCTCGCGCAGTAGACGATACGCGGACGCCGGATCGAGCGTGGTCTCCAGAAGCTGCTCCGTCTGACAGGCGATGCTTTCCACCCGTCGCTCGTACGTGTATGGGACGTTGTGATGCTCCAACACCTCCTGTCCCAGTTGGCTCATCAGCAGGGCGTGCACGCGCCCCAGGCCGAGGTGGATCATCAGCAGGGCGGCGGCCCGGCCCACGATCTTGTCGTGGACGACGAGCTCGCCCGGTTCGACGTCGGTCTCCGCCAGAAAGCGCTCCAGCTCGAAGAGCGGGTGGAGCCAGTGGCCGTCGCTGTGGAAGATCAGCGTTGTGCCCTGATAAACCTCGAGTGTGTGTTCCATCTACGCCTCCAGCGCCGCTTCGACCTCGTCGCGGTAGGGCATGGCGGGCGCGGTGCCGAGTTTGGTGACCTGGAGCGCGGCGGCGACGTTGGCGAAGGCCACGGCGTCAGCCAGCGGTTGTCCTTCCGCCAGCGCGACGGCCAGGGCGCCGTTGAAGGCATCGCCCGCGCCGGTGGTGTCCACCACATCGACTTTGTGGCCGGGTGCGTGCTGTGTGCCCTCTTCCGTGACGATAAGTGCGCCCTTCGCGCCCAGCGTGATGATGACAACGCCGACGCCGGTGTCGAGCAGCTGGCGAGCGGCGGCTTCCGCCTCGTCGATGGAGCGCACGCTGCGCCCGGTGATGATCTCGGCCTCCGTCTCGTTGGGCGTCAGCACGTCCACCATGGTTAGCAGGCCGGCGTCCAGCGGCTGTCCCGGCGCCGGGTTGAGCAAGACGCGCACGCCGGCCTCGTGGGCCACGCGGATGGCGCGCTCGACGGTCTCCATGGGCGATTCCAGCTCCACCAGCAGGATGTCGGCCTCGATGATGGCGTCTCGCGCAGCATCCACGTCCTCCGGCGTCAGCAGGGTGTTGGCGCCCGGCGCCACGACGATCATGTTCTCGCCGTCCTCATCGACGATGATGAAGGCCACGCCGGTGTGCGAGGCGTCGGTGCGCAGGACGTACTCTGTGCTGATGCCCTCGTTGCGCAGGTTGGCCTCGGCTTTGTCGCCGAGATCGTCCTGCCCCAGTTTGACCAGCATGGCGACGTCGGCGTCGAGGCGGGCCGCCGCCACGGCCTGATTGGCGCCCTTGCCGCCCGGGCCGGTGTGATAGGGGCCGCCCAGGATCGTCTCGCCCTTGACGGGCATGCGCGGCGTGTGCACAACCAGATCGGTGTTGAAACTGCCTACAACGGTAACTGTCGGTCGCTGATTCATATCCCCTCCGTGTGTGAGTCTGGTAGTCAATTAGTCTGGTAGTCGGTTAGTCCGGTAGTCCGGTAGTCTGATAGTCGGTTAGTCGGTTGGTCTGGTAGTCTCATTGCCTATTCATACGCGAGCTGCGAATCTGAGATCTGCTCCTCAGCGAAACATCACGCAACACGTGATCTGTTTATTCGAACTCAAACGCGCCAATCAACGCCTGCCGCTCCACGTCCACCAGCCCCATATCGGTGGGGCGGTAACGGGGGACGACGGGCAGCGGCAGCGAGGTGAGCAGGCCGAGGGGGTTCTCCTCGACGCCCAGGGTGTTGGCGGCGGTGACGAAGGCCTCGAACTCCTGCGCCAGATCCGCCACCGCTTTCTGTGCCAGCAGACCGGCGACGGGCAGCGCCGCCAGGGCCTGGATCTCGCCCTCGGCGACGGCGACGTAGCCCCCGCCCGCGTCGATGAGGGCGTTGGCGGCCGCCGCCATGTCCGCCGGATGCCGTCCGATGACGACGAGGTTGTGGGAATCGTGGGCGTAAGTCGTCGCCAGCGCGCCGCGTCGCAGACCGGTATCGGCCAGCAGCACGAAGGCGCGGTTCTCGTTCTGCCCGTGCCGGTGGAGGACGGCGGCGAGGGCCAGATCGGTTTCGTTCTGCCACTGCATGGCCCCTTCGACCAGGGGCAGCGTGCGTTCCTGGAGCGCGCCCCGTCCGCGCTGCGTGAGCACCCTGGCCCTGACGCGCGCTCCGTCGCCTCGCACCGCGAAATCGTCCGCCGTCAGGTGCGGCAGATGGACGCTGTTCACGGCTGCGGCCGGCGGGAGGAAGCCGTCGGTGAGGGGCTGGAGCATGGCACCGTCCCAAGCGACGATCGCGCCCGACGTCAGCGTCAGGTGCACGTTGAAGCGTTCCAAATCGCGCAGCACTAACACGTCGGCGATGCGACCCGGCGCGATGGCGCCCAGGTCGGGGCGGCGTAGGCGGCGAGCCGGTTCCAACGACGCGGCGCGCACCGCGTCGACGGGGGCCATGCCCAGCGCGATAGCCCGGCGCACGCCGCGATCCAGATGGCCCTCGGTGATCAGGTCACTGGGCGGCACGTCGTCGGTGACGAAGACGACGTTGTCTAGCCGACCGCGTTCTTTCCAGACAGCCACAGCCTCGGGCACGTTGTCGCGGTGCGGGGCGCAGCAGACTTCGACGATCATGCCCAGCCGCGCGCGGGCCACGATCTGCTCCGCCGTCATGTAGCCGTGATCGGATTCGATGCCCGCAGCCAGATAGGCGTTGAGGTCCCGGTCGTCCTCGAAGCGCACGTGCCCGGTGAGGATCACGCCGCGCGCCCGCCCGACCTTGACGATCTCGGTGATGCGCGGGCGCTGCCGCACCACGCCCCAGTAGTCCATCACCTCGGCCAGGCCGATGACGTCGGGCGCCTCGAGCAGGGCGTTCACGTCGGCGGCGGTGAGGGTGGCCCCGGCGGTCTCCAGGCCCGGCACGGCAGGCACGCAGGTCGAGGCGAAGGTGAGCACGCGCAGCGGCAGGTCGCGGGATGCGCGGCGCATGTAGTTGATGCCGGCGACGCCCAGCACGTTGGCCATCTCGTGGGGATCCTGCGCCACGGTGGTCACGCCGCGCGGCAGCACGGCGGCGGCGAAGTGCGCCGGTGTCACGTGGCTGCTCTCGATGTGCATGTGGCTGTCGATGAGACCGGGCGCGAGCCACATGCCGGTCGCGTCGATGACCTCGTGGCCTTCGCAGCGCTCATCGTCCGGCGTCGTCACGTAGGCGATGGTGTCCTCGCAGATGCCTACGGTGGCCGCGTAAACGTCGCGGGTCAGCACGTTGAGCAGCTGTCCGTTTTTAATGACCAGGTCGGCGGGTTCTTCGCCGCGCGCTACCTGTAACAGGCGATGGTAGTTAGGCATAGGGTTCTTGATTTTGGTTTTACGATTTTCGATTTGGGTTGGTGTCTTTATCGGCTTGCTTTTACAAGACTGACTCCACTGAAAAAAGCGGATTTTTCCGGAACTCGACCCTACCTGTGGGAAAATTCGCGGTCAAAACCACTAGATATAGGGGATGTCTTGTTAAAAATCCGATTTTAGGACCTTTTTTCAGCAGAGTCAAGATTCTTCGCTGATTTTCGGCGGCTCGGGCCAGATGCTCAGCACGCGCTGGGCGTTGACATCCACCAGCCCCAGGTCGGTGACGCCGTAGTCCGGGATGACGGGAAGCGCCAGGGCGATGATGGGGCTGATGGGCTGTTTCGCCGTGATTCCTTGGGCGCGCAGGGCTGCGTTGAGCGCTTTCATCTGCGAGACGACGGTCTCCGGCGGCTCGGGGCTCATCAGCCCGGCGATGGGCAGCGGCAGGAGCGCGCGGACCTCGCCCGCGTCCACGGCGCAGATACCGCCGCCGCAGTCCGCCAGGGTGCGCGCCGCCAGCGCCATGTCTTCGGCGTTGCGACCGATGACGAGCAGGTTGTGCGAGTCGTGAGCCACGGTGGTGGCGACGGCGCCGCGCAGCAGGCCGACGCCTTGCACGGGCACCAGGCTGTGATCTCCCCCCTGTCCGTGGCGCTCGAAGATGGCGACGAGCGCTACGTCGTCCCCGGCGGCAAGATCGACGATCCCATCGCGTACGGGGAAGGTCGTGGGCTCGATGGACCGGGTATAGTCGGAAGCGACGGTCAGGACGCGGAGGGAGACGGTGGGCGCGGTCGGGAGACCGGCTCCGGCAGAAGCCTTGCCGGACGGGACGCGGAGCATGAAGTCCTTGGGGTGGGGCGGTGAGGAGAGATGAACCGTGTTTTCTTCTTCAAGGTTGGATGTCTTGTGGGGCAAGGAGATGCGCAGACGCCCGGCCTGGGCTACCAGCCTGCCATCGACAAAGACCTCGTTCACGGTGAAGCGCTCCAGGTTGTCGAGCAGCAGCAGATCGGCCCGCTTGCCCGGCGCGATGGCGCCCAGGTCGAGCCGACGGATGCGCTGCGCGCCGTGCAGCGTCGCGGCGCGTACTGCGTCGCGGGGATTGAAGCCGGCGGCGATGGCGCGGCGCACGCCGTGATCCAGGTGGCCTTGCTCCCATAGATCCTCGGGGTAGATGTCGTCGGTGCACATGACCAGGTTGGGCGGCGCGGCGCCCAGTTCCCGGACGATCTCCGCCAGCGCCGAGATGCTCTCGCTGAAACTGGAATCCTTGGCCTCGACGACCATGCCCATGCGCAGTTTTTCCAGCAGCTCATCGTGATCGATGGATTCGTGATCGGATCGGGGGCCGCCGACGAGATAGGCCGCCAGATCGCGTCCGCGCAGCCCTGGGCAGTGCCCGCTGATGACGGCGTCGTGCGCGTGGGCGACGTCCAGGATCTCGCGCATGCGCTCGTTCTGGCGGATCACGCCGACGTAGTCCATCACTTCGGCCAGGCCGATGACGCGGTCCCAGGTGAGCATGGCGTCGATGTCGCGGGCGGTGAAGGCGGCGCCGGCAGTCTCTAGCTGCGGCACGGCGGGCACACACGAGGGCACTTGCACGTAGACGCGCAGCGGCAGCTCGGCGGTGGCGTTGAGCATGTAGGCGACGCCGCGCAGCCCCAACACGTTGCCGATCTCGTGGGGATCGATGACCACGGTGGTGGTGCCGCGCGGTAACACGGCGGCGGCGAAGTTTTGCGGGCTCATCATGCTGCTTTCGATGTGGATGTGGGTGTCGATGAGACCGGGGACGGCGAATTTGCCGTGTCCGTCCAGTGTCTCGGTAGGGGACGGCCCTGACCAGGCGCCCGGCCCGGCGAAGACGATGATGCCGCCGGAGATACCGATGTCGGCAGGATAAATCTCGCGCGTGTAGACGTTGATCAGCTGCACGTCTTTGATGAGCAGATCCAGCGGGCGGTCGCCGCGAGCGGCCGCGACGCGATCGGCCCGCGCTTGCATCGTAGTCATGCGACTCCTTTCTTCAAGCGTTGTTCAACCGGCGTGAAAAGTCCCTGGTTGAGAAGGGCCGCCAGCGCCACGGCGGCGGCTGCGATGTAGAGGGATGTCCGATAGGCTTCGTCGGCCAGCAGCGCGCCCACGAGCGGCGCGGCCAGGGCGTTGCCCAGCCAGAAGGCGATGTTGAGCCAGGCGGAGGCCACGACCTTGTCGCGCCGTGCCGCGTCCATGGCGAAGGCGAAAGCCACCGGTTGGGTCATGAAGAAGAGGGTGTTCTGCGCCCAATAGGCCGTGGTGCCCAGCCAGCGGTTGGTGGTCAGGGTGAAGCCGACGAGGAAGAGGGGGATGAGCGCCCGCAGGATGGTCACCAGCGTCACCCGGCTGTGGCTGCGGGTCTCGATAAAAGGGATGAGGGCCGTGCCCAGGATCGCCGGAATCACGGCGAGGGCTGAGACTGTGCCGTAGAACGCCGGCGTCGTGCCCAGATGGTAGAGGAAGTAGAGGTTCATGAAGGGGCCGATGCTGCCCAGGCTCAGGCCGACGAAGAGCGAGACCACGGTCAGTTTGACGGTGAAACCGCTCATGCCCCAGAGATAAGAGGCGATGCCGGGCGAGTCCCGGCGCGGTGTTGGCGTGGGATCGAGGCGCAGGACGGGCAGGACGGCGAGCAGGGCGATGGCGCCGGCTGCGTAGAGCGTGTATTGGTAGGCGGCGCTGAGGTCGGCGTCCCAGGCTTCAAAGAGGCCGGGGAGATGTCCGGCCAGCAGCGAGCCGACGGAGAGTGCAAGGCTGAAGAACATGCTGTTGAGCGTGTAGACGCGCGTGCGGTCGTCTTCGTCGCTGTTGGCGGCGAGGAAGGGCAGGCGGATCACGAAGCTGCCGGAGAGCGCCAGCCCGTCGACAAAGGCGGCCAGGGCGATAAGGGGTACACTCCGGGCAGCGATCTGTCCCACTTTCGCCAGGCCGGAGAGCAGAAAGATCAGGACGAACATCCGTTTGAATCCCAGGGTCTCCGCCATGAAACTGAGCGGGATCGATCCGATGGCCTGAGCGAAGGGCGCGGCGCTGAGAATGCCGCCCAGCGTGTCCGGCGCGATGCCCAGTGAGAGGATGTAGAGGTTGAAGACGACGAGGAAGATGCCTTGAGCGGCGCCGCTGAGACCGGCCGAGGCGAAGATCAGCCAGCAGTTGCGGTCGAACTGGCGCATGCTTCTCAGATACGTGCGCAATCGTAAGAATAGTTCCCTCATGTTCAGCCCCCCGTCGAGAGTTCGCTGCATTCGGTGGCGGTTTTGGCTTTCCGGGATTTCCTCTCGTGCTGGCCGACGAGGAGCTGGGTCAGCACGCCGGTGGCGATGGCGGCGCCCGAGGAGAGATAGAAGGGCAGCACGTAGTTAGCGTCCGCCAGCAGCGAACCGGTGATGAGCGCGGCCAGCGCCTGTCCCAGCCAGAAGGTGATCTCCAGCCAGGCGGAGGTGGCGACCTTGGCGCGTTTGGCTGCGGCCGCCATGGCGTAGGCGAACCAGAGCGCCTGCCCCATGGTGAAGAGCGCGCGGTAGAGCCAGTATCCACCGCTGGCGATGGCGGGCGAAGCGGTCAGGGCCATGGCAACGGTCGCCACGGGGATGATGTAGCGCGAGGCGACGATGGCGCGGAAGTCGCCCATCCGAGAGGCGACCAGCGGCCCTATCGCCGCAGCCAGGGTCGTGGGGATGACGGCCAACGCCGCGACGGTGCTGAAATACTCGCGGCTGGTCCCAAGATGGTTGATAAAATAGAGATTCATGAAGGGCAGAATCAGCCCCATGGTCAGCCCAATAAAGAGCTCGATGATGGCCGACTTGAGGGTGAAATCGTCCATGCCCCAGAGATAGGGATAGAGACTGATCTTATGGGGTTCGGGTTTTTTATGCGACGTGATGAAGAACATAGGGACGACGGAGATCAGCATGAAGAAGCCGGCGAGATAGAGCGTATAGCGGTATTGCAGCGTCAGGTTGTTGGTGAACACCTTCATCAGATTGGGCAGGTGTCCGGCGAGCAGGGAGCCGATGGCTAAGGTGAGGCTGCTGAGAAGGCTGTTGACGCTGAAGACGTGTGTTCGCTCCGAGTCTCTGACGTTGGCTGCCAGAAAGGGCAGGCGCACGACGAAGTTGCCGGAGAGCGCCAGCCCGCCGACGAAGGCGGCGATGGAGATCAAGTTGATGTTGGGCGTCGCCACCTGCGCCAGCTGTGAGAGCCCGGCGATGCCGTAGATGGCGACAAAGGCCGTCCGGTAGCCCAGCAGCTCGCCCAGAAAGCCGATGGGGATCGAAGCCAGGGCGTGGGCGAAGGGTCCGGCGCTCAGAATCTTCCCCAGATCGTCGGGGTGAATGCCCAGGGAGACGATGTAGAGGTTGAAATCAACGCTGATGATGCCCTGCGCGACGCCGCCGAGCACCGAGCCCAGAAGCAGCAGGCGGACGTTGCGGTTGAATTTGCGTATCTGTTGCATGTAATGGCGCGTACCGCGCATGGTGTTGCGGATTATGCTCATGTAGTGTGCCTTTATCTTGAGTTGGCGTGGCCGGCGGGCGGGCCGTAGCGTGTGTTGGATTTGCACCCGCCCGCCGGCTTAAAAAGGAGGATAGAAACGCTATGCTTATGCCGAGTCCCAGGCTTTCAGTTGCTCGATGACATCGTCGAAGTCGGTCAAAATGACCCCACATTCTTCGATGACGCCGAGCACAAATAGATTGACGCCGAAGCCTTCTTTGGCTCGGCGTGTGCCTCGGGAATCGGTCATAAAGCCGATCACACCCTTCTTGGAAGGGTCGTCGCGTAGCAAACCGTAGAAGATGCCAATTTCACAGGCGGTGCCGTCGTCAACTTGCGTGCCGTCCAGGATGGCGACCACAGCGTTGGCCGCCGAGAGGCCCTCGTAGTCCTTCTGGAAGACGAGATCGGCGTCCAAGTCTGGCAGTCCCAGCTCTTCACGGCTGACCTTACCTGAGCGCAGCAGCCGGGCAGCGCGGGCGGGCAGGTGTTCGTCGTGCAACTCCTCGGCGGTCAGCAGCCCTTTTTCCACCAACATTTTGGCGTTTTCCGCCGTGATCTTGGGCCAGAAGTTCTCGTGGGGCACAAAGGGATCGATGCCGTGCTCGCGCAAGATCTGCGCGTGCTCAGAGATGAATTGCCGCACGTAGGGCGTGAACAGCGGTCCGGCGAAGTAGATCTTCATGACGCGGCCTCCTCGTCATCCGATAGCCCTTCCGTCTGGAGCTCTTCTTTCCATGCGACCAGCTGCTCGATGGCTTCGTCGAGGGTCTTGCAGATGACGCCCACGTCGCGCAGGCAGCCCAGCACGAAAGCGTTGAGGCCTTTGCCTTCGCCGGATGCCTGCGTGCGATAGTCATCGTGGAGCGCCACGATGCCTTTCTTGGCCGGATCCTTCTGCATCAGCGCGTAGAAGATGCCGATCTCGCAGGCGGTGCCGTCGTCGACCTCGGGACCGTTGACGATGGCGAGCATGGCGTTGGCTTCGGCGATACCGCCGAAATCATTGTCGAAGCAGCGCTTGGCCCTGCTGCGGGTGTCGTTGGGGCGCTCTTCTTTTGGGCTTTCGTGCGGCACGAAGGGATCGATGCCGTGTTCGCGCAGTTTCTCCGCGCTCTTTGAAATATAGTCACGCTCGTAGGGCGTGAATAGAGGTCCTGCGAAATAGATTTTCATAGATAGCTCTTGGTTCCTTTTCGTGATCGCTGTTAAGCGTTCAAACGTTCTAACGTTCTGTGTCGATCTCGCGCAGAATGGCCCGCATCAGGCGGATGAACTTGGGCTTGGTGCGGTTGGCGACCTCGACGACCTCTTCGTGGGTGAGGATGCCGCGCGGCCCGGCCTTGGGGTCTTTGGCGACGTCGGTGATACAGGAGATGCCCAGCGTCTTCATGCCCGCGTGAGTCGCCGCCATCACCTCGGGGACGGTGGACATGCCCACGGCGTCGGTGCGCAGCAGCCGGTAGATCTGGCTTTCGGCGCGCGAGGTGTAGGCGGGTCCGGTCACGGCTAAGTAGACGCCCTTCTGGACGTGGATGCCCTCGGCCTCGGCGGCCCGTAGCGCCACTTCGGTCATCTCCCAGGGATAGGCCTGGGCCATACTGGGGAAGCGCACGCCCAACTCAGGGTCGTTGGGGCCGATGAGGGGGTTGTCGAACATCCAGTTGATGTGGTCGACGATGACCATCAAGTCGCCGGGCCGGAAAGAGCGGTTGACGCCGCCGGCGGCGTTGGTGGCGATGAGGATCTCGGCGCCCAGGGTGCGCATCACCCAGACGGGGAAGGCCAGTTGCTGCATGCTGTAGCCCTCGTAGTAGTGAAAGCGGCCCTGCATGGCGATGACGCGCTTGCTTTCCAACTCGCCGATGACCAGCTGCCCGGCGTGTCCGGCGACGGTGGAGACGGGGAAGTGCGGGATCTCGCCATAGGGAATCACGGTGGCCTCGCTGATCTCATCGGCCAGCGCGCCCAGCCCGGAGCCTAGGATCAGCCCAATCTGCGGGACGAGGTCGGTCTGCGTGCGGATGTAGTCGGCGGCTGCGTTGCGCTTCGTTCTCCATTCCAATGTGGGTGCGTTCATGGGTTCTCCTTAGTTATGAGTTGCGGGTTGCGATTTGTCGGTTTGGGATGCGTAGACTTCATCCGTTGACGGGTCTTGAAGCAGCGTGTCCAACACGAGCCGACGGTAGCGGGCGTTGTCTATGTGCGTGACGACGTTGACGTTAGGCTCGAGGGCGTCGTCGATGAGGCGGCGATAGCTGCGCCGGTCGGCCAACGTCATGCCCCGGGTGTGCGCGCCGTTCGTCTCAATGGCGACGTGGTAGAGGGTCGCGTCGGCCAGCGTCGGGTCGATGGCGATGCCCATGGCGGCCAGATCGGGTGGGGTGGTGGGGCGTATCTCGCCCGTGATCTTCCCCCACGCGATCAAACGGTGCCGCAGCAGCCGGCCGATCATCTGGCACCAGGGCGTCTGCTTGGCTTCCAGTTGATCCACGTCTTCGGATGTGATCCCGCCGTACAGCCGGATAGGCTCCAGGCCGACCATGGTTTTGGGGATGGCGCTGCGGAAGACGATGTCGGCGGCCTCGGGGTCCACCCAGACGTTGAACTCGGCGGCCGCCGTCACGTTGCCGCCGTTGATGCCACCTGCCATCATCACCAGTGAGGCGATCTTCTCTTCCAGTTCGGGGGCTTTCGCCAGCGCCAGCGCGACGTTGGTCAGCGGCGCCAGGGTGATGAGGTGTACCGGTTCCTCGGCTTCCAGGAAGGTCTCGATGAGATAATCGACGGCGTGCATATCCGCCGCGGCGCTCTGCGGGTCGGGGAAGCCCACGTCGCCCAGGCCGTCGGAGCCGTGCGCGTTCTCCGCCGTGGTCCACGCACCCATCAGGGGGCGGACGGCGCCGGGATAGACCGGGACGTCGCGTTCGGCTTGTTCCACAACCACCAGCGTGTTGCGCACCACTTTGTCGAGCGTTGCGTTGCCGGCCACCGTGGTGATCCCCAGCACGTCCAGCGCCAGGGAGCGCAGCGCCAGCAGCAGCGCCATGGCGTCGTCGACGCCGGTGTCACAGTCAATGATCACTTTTTTTATTTGCACGTAGTTCTCCTGGGGTAAAACTTTTGAGCGTTCACTTGTTTATCCGTCGGCGGCGGCGATCTGCCGGACGGCTTCCAATGCGATGCGGATCTCGTTCTCCTCGCCCTGGTGAAAGGCGTCCTCGCACCAGGCGGGCTTGGTCTCGGTGGCGGTGCCGTCACAGGCGTAGAGCGCGCCGGCCCGCCAGCCGCGCAGCGCGGCCAGCACGAAAATGGTGTCGCTCTCCATCTCTCCGGAGACGAGGCCGGACCGGGCCAGGATTTTGCGCATCTCAGGATCGCGGCGGGGCGCGTAGAAGGCGTCCCCGGCCGAGCCGAGCCCCACGTGGACTTTCAGATCGAGGCGTTTGGCGGCGTCGATCAGCGCCCTGGTGATCTCGAAGTTGGGCACGGCGGGGAACTCGATGGGCAGGTAGTTGTTGGCGGTGCCCCCGGCGCGATACGTGCCGGTAGAGATGATGACGTCACCGCAGTTGACGTATTCTTGCAGCGTGCCGCAGGAGCCGACGCGGATGAAGGTGTCGGCGCCCATGTGGCCCAGTTCTTCCAGGCAGATGGCCGTGCTGGGGCCGCCCATGCCGGTTGAAGAGACGGTGACGCGCACGCCGCCGGTGTAGCCCGTGTAGACCATGTAGCCCCGGCTGTCGCTCACCAGCTCGACGTTATCAAGGTGGTCGGCGATCTTTTTGGCCCGCGCGTGGCTGCCCGGCGTGAAGACGTAGCGGGCGATCTGTTCAGGTTCACAGCGAATGTGGAATTCCATGATAGTCTCCTATTGGGTCTCTCGGTCGGCCAGCGCGATTTGCTTCATCGCTTCGATGGCGATCCTGATCTCTTGCTCCTCACCTTTGCGGAAGGCCTCTTCGCCCCATGCCGGCTTGATCTCCTCCGAGGTGCCGTCGCTGGCGAAGATAGCGCCCGCGCGCCAACCCCGGTAGTTGGAGATCACGAAGAGCGTGTCGCTTTCCATCTCCAGCGAGAGCACACCCGCCTGGGTGAGTTTCTCCGCCAACGCCGGGTCCATGGGGGCGTAGAAGGCGTCGCCGGCCCAGCCGACACCCACGTGTACGTCGATGTTCAACGTCTTCGCCGCTTCAACAAGCGCCGTGAGTAGGGCGAAATTCGGCGCTGCCGGAAAAGCTTTGGGCAGATAGCGATCCGCCGTCGCGCCCGCGCGGTAGATGCCCGTGGGGATGATGATGTCGCCTACGTCGACGAAGTCCTGCAGCGTGCCACAGGAGCCGACGCGGATGAAGGTGTCGGCGCCCATGTGGGCCAGTTCCTCGATACCCATGGCGACCTGCGGGCCGCCGATGCCGGTGGAACAGACGGTCATGGGGATGCCGTCCACAGTGCCGGTGTAGACCCGATAGCCGCGGCTATCGGTGACCAGATGCGCGTCATCAAACTGCGCGGCGATCTTCTTCGCCCGGGCGTGGTCGCCGGGGACAAAGACGTAGCGGGCGATTTCTTCTGCATCACACCTGATGTGAAATTCCATCCTAATCTCCTTGTATGAAATAGCCGACCGTCTTCGTGATAGGCTAGATCAGCTGCGCTATCTTGTCCACACGGATGACCAGAGCCGCCCGCGCCCAGTTGAAACGGTCGTGTATCTGCTCGTAGACATCGCCTTCGGTGACCATGGTTCCGTGGCCGGTGAGCCGGAATCCCGTCCCCGCTTCGCCGGAGCCTTTCACATCTCGCGAGGCCAGCAGCATCTGCACGGGGCTGCCCGCTTCGAGGTTCTGTTCTGTCTGGCGATAACCTCCGGCGGGGATGGCGAGCCGCGTATCATCAACGATCTCAATGTAACTGGCCCAGGTCGCCACGAGATGTGGCCCTCGATCCGAATGGGTGACTATGGCAACGGGGCCTTCGTGTTGAAGGACTTCGAGGACTGAATCTTTGAGCATGGTAAACGTCTCCCTTTTTAGTTTTTACGTACATTCAGTGCTTGACTCACCTGAAAGAAAGGTGGAGAAGGTTTTTTCAGTTGTTGTCTTCTAACGCTTCTGCCCAGGCACGCTTCTTGCGCAGGGTGAAAACGGTCAGCGCGATCAGCGTCACGAGATAGGGCAGCATGCTGATGAAGTAGACAGGCATAATGCGCTCGCCCTGTAACCGCCACCCGATGGTGTCGACGAAGCCAAAGAGCAGGCTTGCCAGGAAGACGCCGACGGGCTCCCCGCCGCCGAAGGTGTTGACGGCCATGCCGATGAATCCGCGGCCGGCCGACATCTGATCGGTAAACATCTGCAGGTGGCCCAGGGAGAGGTAGACGCCCGCCAGCGAGGCGAAGACGCCGCTCGCCATCACCGCGCCGAAGCGGATGCGCTCGACGTTGATGCCTAACGTGGCGGCCGCTTCAGGATTCTCTCCCACGGCCCGCAGATGCAGCCCCCAGGGTGTGCGATAGAGGAAGACGGCCGTCAGGGCCACCAGGATCCAGGAGAGGTAGACGATGAAGGTGTAGCCGCTTAGCAGCGGTCCCAGGATGGGGATGTTCTTGATCAGAGGGATTTCGATGGGGCTGAAGCCGGCGATGCGCGGATCGGCGAAGGCGCCCGCCACGCCGAAGACGGCGCGGGTGAGAAAGATAGTTGCTGCTACAGCGAAGATGTTGATGGCGATGCCCATGATGATGATGTTGGCTTTGAATTTGAGGGAGAAGAGCGCGAAGAGCCCTCCGATCACAAGGCCGCTCAGGATGCCGGTCAGGAGGCCGGCGAAGGCGTTTGTAAAGTAGTAGCTGCCCGCCACACCGAACCAGGCGCCGAAGAGTATCATACCTTCACCGGCGATGTTGAGGATGCCAGCGCGTGCGGTGATCAGAGCACAGAGCCCGGCCAGGATGACGGGGGTTGCCAGACGCAACATCCCTTGAAGGTTGGCGATGTTGAAAACGTAACGTTGTAAAACGTCCAGTATTTGAGCCAGGGTAGTAGCATCCATAGCTTTCCTTAAGCCTCCGATTGTTCCGTCGTGCGCTTGACCAGGGGACTTTCGTCTCCCAGTTTGATCTCCTTGACAAAGTTCCACATGCCCTCGGCGGCCATGAAGAAGATGATGAGGCCCACGGTGATGTCGATCAGCTGACGCGGGATGCCGGTAGCCCATTGCAACCCCAGAGCGCCGGATTCCATGCTGCCGTAGAAAGTCGCCGCCACGGCAGAGCCGATGATGGTCCGTCCGCCCAGCAAAGCGGCCAGGTTGCCGCGAAAGCCGAATCCGATGGCAAAGAGGTTTTTGTACTCGCGCCAGACCCCCAGGATCTCCACGATACCGCCTAAACCGGCGATCCCACCGCTAACCAACATGCCGCCGATGAACGTGCGGTCCAGGTCAATGCCGCCGAATTCGGAGAAGGGGAAGGAGAGGCCGACCATGCGCCATTCGTAGCCGATGGTGATGCGCTTGAAGATGTAATACAAGATGATCACCACTGCGATGGCGATGAAGATGCCCACGTGGGCCTGAGTGCCTTTCCCCCAGGTTTCTGTTAATTCAACGAACTGCGGTAGCCGGGCTGTGGGTTGCACGGGCGGCGTCTCCGGCGTCGTGGGGGTGTCCCGCATAGGATAGTTGGTCAGGTAGGAGATCAGGAAGGTGGCGATGTAGTTGGTCATGATAGTCGTGATAATCTCGCTGATGCCCAGCTTCTGACGCAAGAGGGTGGGGATGTAGGCCCAGGCTGCGCCCCCGACGAAACCGGCCAGGAGGGTCAGCGGCAGATGTAGGATCATGGGCAGTTTGACGGCGTAGCCGATAAACGTGCCGAAGATGGCGCCGATGAAGAACTGACCCTCGACGCCGACGTTGAAAACGCCGGTGCGGAAAGCGATGGTGGAGGCGACAGCGGTGAAGATCAGGGGCGTCGCGCGTTGCATAGAGCGAAAGAGGGCCCGGGAGCTGCCAAAGGCTCCCATGAAGAGCGCGCCGTAGACTTCCAAGGGATTCTGCCCGTAGATCACGATAATGATCGACCCTACGAGCATAGCGGCGAGGATGCTCAAGATGATGGTGATGGACCGTTGGAATAACGCCTTACTAAGCCGTTGTAGGCCCTGAAGCGCACGGCTCAGCCGGGTTTTCGCGGTCAACTGACGGGTAGAAGTCCGTTCTGTTTCAAACACCTGCGACCTCCTTTTCCTCCTGGGGGTCGGCCTGGGTGATGCCGGCCATCCACAGGCCAAGTCCTTGTTCCGTTGCCTCAGCGGCGGGGGTTTCGCCGACGATCTTGCCTTCGTAGAGAACGGCGATGCGGTCGCTCAGCGACATGACTTCCTCGAGCTCTGCCGAAACCAGGAGCACGGCCGTGCCGCTATCCCGTGCTTCTACGATACGACGATGTACAAATTCGATGCTGCCGATGTCAAGACCACGGGTCGGTTGTGCGGCGATCAGCAAATCGGGTCGGGCGCTGATCTCACGGGCCAGCACGACTTTCTGCAGGTTACCACCCGATAGCGTGAAGGCCGGTACGTCTTTGCTGACCGTTTTTACATCGAAGGTCTCGATCATCTCCTGGGCGAACTTACCGATGGCCTGTAAGTTCAAGATGGGACCGTTGGACATCGGTTTTTTGAAGTAGTTAGCGATGATAAGGTTGTCCTCAATGGTGGCATTCAGGGCCAGGCCGCGTATATAGCGATCTTCTGGCACACACGACATGCCGGCCTCGCGCCGCTCACGTACTGAAAGCGCCGTCAGGTCCTGTCCTTTGAGCTCAATTTTTCCTCTTATGGCAGGACGTAATCCAACAATGGCTTCGACCAGCTCCCGCTGACCGTTGCCTTGCACACCGGCGATGCCCAGGATTTCCCCGCTCCTCACTTCCAGGGAAACACCTCGCACCGCCCTGAGTTTCCGATCGTCCAAAACGTGGAGATTCTCCAGGCGGAGGACGGGCGCACCAGGGGTTGCGGGCTCTTTTTTGACGCGCAACAGCACATCGCGGCCCACCATCATCCGTGCCAGCTCGGTGGTGTTGGTCTCCTGAGTTTTCTTCGTGCCCACCATCTTCCCGTCGCGCATCGCGGTGACGCGGTCGGAGATCTCCATCACCTCGCGGAGTTTGTGGGTGATGAAGATGACGGTCACCCCCTTGGCTACCAACGAACGGATCACGCGGAAGAGGTCATCGGTTTCCTGCGGTGTCAGCACGGCCGTGGGTTCGTCGAGGATCAGGATGTCGGCGTTGCGATAGAGCGCTTTGAGGATCTCCACCCGCTGTTGGACGCCCACAGGCAGGTCTTGAATGCGGGCGTTGGGGTCGATTTGGAGTCCGAAGCGCTTGGAGATCTCCACGACGCTCTCGTGGGCCAGGGTACGGTCGATAAAGATGCCTCTTTGGCGTGGTTCGGTGCCCAGCGTGATATTCTCGGTGACGGTAAACGAGGGCACCAGCTTGAAGCTCTGGTGCACCATCCCGATGCCCAGGGCGATGGCGTCGGCGTTCTTGTGGATCTGTACGGGCTTACCACGGATTTTGATGGTGCCGGCCTCGGGGTGGTAGAGGCCATACAGGACGTTCATCAGCGTGGTCTTACCGGCGCCGTTTTCGCCCACCAGCGCGTGGATTTCGCCCTCCTCGACCTTGAAGTCCACGTTGTCGTTAGCTATCACGCCGGGGAACTCTTTGCGGATGCCGAGCATTTCAACAGCTGTGGTCACGTCTTTCGCCTCCTTAATAAGGGATTAAAGAGATGGGGCAAGGGGCAGCGTGTGAAGGCTGCCCCTTGGTTGATAAAATGAACTATTGGGACATGCCCCCTGGTTCCGGGGGGTTCTCGCAGGGGAAGACTTCCATGTGGTCGCGCACGCACATCTCGCCGCTCTTGATCTTCTCCACAGCGGCTTCAACGGCGGGGATGACCTCTTCTTCCAGCTGGGTGGCCATGTCCTCGGGGCCGTTGTCTTGGAAGTAGGTGTCGATGTCGTAGAGGTGGCACATGCCGACGCCGTTCTCGGCCAGACCGAAGACCTTGGTACCGCCCTTCAGCTCGCCGTTCCTCAGGTCCTCAATGGCGCCGTAGACGGCCAGGTCCACGCGTTTCATCATGGAGGCGATGACGTGACCGGGCTCGATCCAGCACTGGTCGGAGTCCACGCCGATGGCATAGAGATCCTGCTCGGCGGCAGCGGCGAGGACGCCCTCACCGCTCTTGCCGGCAGCGGCGAAGATGATGTCGGCGCCTTCCTCGTACTGGGTCAGGGCCAGCTCCTTGCCCTTGGTGGGATCGTTGAAGGCGCCAACCCACCCGCTGACCACTTCGACGTCGGGATTGGCGTACTTCACGCCCTGGATGTAGCCTTGCTCGAAGCGGCGCAGCAGCGGAACGTCCATCCCGCCGATGTAACCGACCTTGCCGGTTTTGGTCATCATGGCTGCGAGCATGCCGACGGTAAAGGAGCCTTCGTCCTCGCGGAAGGTTAGACCGGTGCCGTTGGGGGCGTCTAGTGTGGCGTCCACGATGGCGAAGTGGGTGTCCGGGTATTCCAACGCGATCTCGTTGGTCCAGTCGGCCGAGCCGTAGCCCACGGTGATGACCAGGTCGTAACCTTCCTCGGCCATGGCGCGGGCGGCCAGTTGCTGCTCGCCGACATCGGCGTTCTCGATGATCTTCGTTTCGACGTTATCGAACTCCTCGTTGGCCATCTTGATCCCACGCGCCGCAGAGTCCAGGAAGGAGCGGTCGCCTAACAGGCCGATGACCAGGGCTACCTTGTAGGTCTCTTCGGGCTCGGATACCTCTTCTTCGGCCGAGGGTGCCTCTGTGGGGCTCCCGCCGCAGCCCGCCAACAGTGAGAGCAACAATAGGGCAGCCGGCAGTGTATACAACGTTTTACGCAGCATTTCTACTCTCCTCTAAGGGTTAAATTGATGTGGGATTGGAATGTTTACCGATTCAGAGTCTTTATGCGATGGGCACCTCCTTCTGTCTTCGATGCATGGATAGGGTCAGGCCACGATGTGGTTATCCCTCTGCTTCCTGAGGACGGCGCCTTTTGTCCAGTTCCTCGGCCAGGGCGCGTTGTCTGCTAACGCTCAGGTGGGTTCGCATCGCTTCGCGGGCGGCGTCAGGGTCTCCGGCTTTGATCGCTTGCACGATGCCCTGGTGACCTTGTTCGCGGGGTTTGACGGTGAAATAGAAACGGTGCTGTTGCACATAACGGTGGTAAAAGCCGTAAAAGATCTCCATAAGTTCGGAAAGAATCTCGTTGTCCGCCATATCGACGACGGCTTTATGAAAGCGAATCTCCCTCTCCACCAGGCGCTCCAGGTCGTCGATCCCGTTGTAGTAGAGGGAGAGCATCTGCTCCAGGTGTTTGATCTCTTCGGGGGTCGCCCGCTCGGCGGCCAAGCCGGCAGCTTGGATCTCCAGGGGTTCACGCACTTCCAGCCATTCCAGGATGTCCTCTTTTTCTATCAGCATCGACCAGTCGATTTGATTGACCAGAGCAGGGGTGAGATGTTGACTGATATATGTGCCGTCACCAGGTCGTGTCTCCAACAATCCGATTAAACTTAGAGAGCGCAGTGCTTCTCGGATGGGGGAGCGGCTGACGTGCAACTGCTCCATGAGCTCGCGCTCTGAGGGCAGCTTGTCGCCGGGCTTCAACTTGCCGGTGTTGATCAAGGCGATGATGCGTTTGGCAATTTTCTCGCTGACCGTTGTCCGTTCCACAGGCTTGAACGTGAGATCCATAGTCCATCACTCCTGTTTGATCATGTGGTATGCTGGTATACCGGTATGATCATTATAAGGGAAACCAGGGGGTTTTGTCAAGGGGAATGTGGCTTACCTGAAAAAAGGTGGGAAAAATCGGAAAATCGGGGCAACTCGCTCGGGCCGGTCCGGGGACCGTGTCCGCTGTGGCTCTGTCGGGAGCATGTCCTGAGCGCAAGCGAAGGGACCGACCACAGCTCTCCAACTTATGAAGCTACCCTCCAAGTGATCCGAGCATTTGAAGGGATGAAGATAAGACTTATGGGTCATCACCGAAAGACTTTCTCTTGACAGTCCTCCTGTGCAGGTGTAGAATGGGTGTGGTAACGACATTCTATATTCACCCTTCACGTGCGCTTACTTTTCAGGAGGTTTCCAATGGCCTATGTGATTACCGATCTTTGCGAACGGGCAGGGGATTGTGTGGCGGTTTGTCCCACCGATTCCATCCACTTTGTGGATGACAATCCCGAATGGCCCACTTACTACATCAACCCTGATACCTGCATCGACTGCGGTGCCTGCTATGCCGAGTGCCCCAACGAGGCTATCTTCCCCGAGGACGAGGTGCCTGAGGAGTATCTCGACGACATCGACGAGAACATCGCTTTCTTCACCGAGGGGCCCGGGCAGGATCTGGTGTAGGGCTTGGAGTTGAGATTCTTTCGCGCCGGCGTGGGACTCTGTCCCACGCCGGCGCGGGTTTTGTACTGAAAAAAGTCTTTCTGACCACAAAGGGCACTAAGGATACCAAGAAAATTAATATTATGGCTTAGTTTTATTATACAATAATCCGACAAGAGTGTTTTTACTTAAAAACGCCTTGACTCCACTGAAAAAATCAGATTTTTAGCAAGACATCCCCTATATCTAGTGGTTTTAACCGTGAATTTTCCCGCATGTAGTGGCAAGTTCCGGAAAAATCCGATTTTTAGGACCTTTTTTCAGGTGAGTCAACGCCTTAAAATCCTTAGTGTGCTTTGTGTCCTTGGTGGTTTTTTCAGTAGAGCCATGTTTCGCAATCAAAATCACCCGCGACTCCGTTGACGCTGCGTCGTTTACTACAAACAGCGTGCTGGCAAACTGACGGCATTCTGCGTAGCCCCTTTTTTCAGGGCCGTCTTTGTTTGGATGTTGGAGGGCCGCGCAGGGCGGGCTTTTAGAGGATGTAGATGGGACTGGAGAAAATCCAGCCGACTTTGAGACCCCAAAAGCGCCGGTAGACCTCGACGCGGTAGATGCCCGGCTCCGCCGATGTGTAGGTGAGGCTTCGCGCGGTTTCCTTGGCGATCCGCTGCCGATTGCGGAGCAGGTGGATCTCACCTTTAGCCGGAAGCTCCACCGTCAACGTCAACGCGCCGAGACGTTTGAGCTCCTCCCCCACGGTGGCGCGGGCCGCGCCGCTGCGTACTGTGAAACGAAAGCCCCGCGTCGAGTGAGGGAGGTCGTAACCGACCCAGGTACGCCCGCCCCGCAGAGCTTCGTAGATCAGCCGGCGATCTCTCGCCGGCTCCCCGGTTAGTGGCCCCTGGGTGAGGAGGTGGGTGTTCACGCAGCGGAAAAGGTACTCGTAAGGAAAAAGACGCCGTTTGAAGGGCCCACGTTGATATGTTTTGCCGTGGGCGTCGCTCCCCCCCAGCGCGGCCAGGCGCACGCCTTTGCTCAACAGCTCGTCCCATAGGCGCAGGGTGGCTTTGTAGGGTCCCCGGATACCCCACTCCGGTCGCAGCGCGTAGATCAGTGCCGCCGGTAAAGACCAGAGGAGCCCTTTGAACTCCGACATGTAGTTCCAGATTTCCAGGCCGTGCATGCCTTGGACCGGCCAGCTCGTCCAGGGAATTGCCTTCAGCGTTCCGGAAAGCGGGCTGCTCTTTTCCACGGGATGGGCCAGGACACACACCCCCCCGCGTTCCTTCGCCTTGTCGATCAGGGTCTGGGGATTGCCGAAGGAATAGGGCGCCATTTCCTGTTCGGCGCCGTAAATCAGCAGATGGTTGGCCTGGGGGAGCTGGCGACAGTTGTGCACCTCCTCTCCAACCAGCAGGAGCACACGCCCATAATAGCCCTCGACGCCCTCGATCCAGCAGTTGTGATCCGTGGCGATGACAAAGTCCAACCCGGCCGCTGCCGCCGCTGCCGCCAGTTCCTCGTGGGTGACCGTGCCATCTGAGTAGGTGGTGTGCGTGTGGAGATTTCCGACGTACTCTCGATAGTTATCCATATCGCCCCTATCGTAATCGTAAGAGGTGATTTGTCAACAGCTCCATGCCCTAGGCCGTCGAGGGGGTGGTGTGGGTAGCCAACATGATCACAAAGATCAGCGCCCCCAACAGTGAGGTGAGGATGCCCAGCGGAATCTCTCCGGCGAGCAGCGTGCGGGCCAGATCGTCGCAGAACAACGCGAAGCTGCCACCCAAGAGCATGGCGGCGGGCAGTGCCTGTTGCGCGTTCGAGCCGACCAGGCGGCGTGTCACGTGGGGGACGATGAGCCCGATCCACCCCACGATCCCTGCGATGGCGACGACGGCTGCGGTCGCGCCCACGGCGGCGACGAGCATGAGCCCGCGTTCGCGGTGCAGCGCCGCTCCCAGGGAGAAAGCGGTCTCGTCGCGTAAAGCCAACAGGTTGAGGCGCCAGCGCATCAGAAGCAGCAGGATCAGGCTGACGAGAGTGAGAGGCAACACCGTCCCGAGATCACGCCAGGTGACGGCCCACAGCCCCCCCAACATCCAGAAGACGATCTCCGGCAGTTCACTCAGCGGATCGGCCATGTATTTCAGCAGGCCTACGCCGGCGGAGAAGAGCGCCGAAACGGCGATGCCTGCCAGAACCAGGCGCAGGGCCCAGTCGCCGTAGCGGATACGGCGTGCCAGGAGGTAGGAAAAGAGCAGGCCGGAGAGGGCGCACAGGCCCGCACTGAGCTGGATGGTCAGGGGAGCCCGGTCGAGAAAGAGGATACTGAAGGCCGCGCCGAAGGCGGCCCCTTGGGAGACGCCCAGGAAGCCGGGGCTCACCAGGGGATTGCGGAAGACCATCTGGAGAACGGTGCCCGCCGCGGCGAGAACCGCGCCCATGAGAAACGCCGCCAGGACACGGGGCAACCGCAGTTGGAGCACCAGGCGACGGGCCAGGATGTCTTCCCAGAGCGCGCGGGGAGACATCCAGTAGGGCGCGGGATAGCGTCCCACGAGGAGAGAGAGCCCCAACGTCATGAGTGCCAGTAATAACAGGGCGGGAAATATCTGCCTAGGCTTCAGGGGTTGTGAATGATGTGCCATAACGGATCTCTTGGTTAACTCCAGTGAGCGGTCACAAACGCCTGCGATTATACGTTGCTTTCGATGGCGGTCAAGATCCCGGCTGTCCGGGCGGAAACCTAGCTGGATGACCAGGTCTCAATTCGTGCAGTTGTTGGGTTGATTTTGGTCTTTGTGTGTTAGGATGGAAGAGACTTGAGGTGGGTAGAAGAGGTACTTTTGGAGGAGGCTGCTATGAAACGTGCAGGTCGCGTCATCGCGTACGGAATTCTGGGATTATTGACGTTGTTTATCGTCGCTGCCCTGCTCTCGGCTCTGAGTAACCTCGGCTTGCCGCAGCGGTCGGAGGTGGTGGAACGGCTGAGCGGGCTGCAGAAGGCCTATCTCGCCGAGGCGCTTCACCTGCGCCGCGAGCTGGGCGACGCGGTCTGGGCAGGGTGGGGCACAGCTGAGATTCCTTTCATCGTCTACAACGAAACGTACGCTTTCCTGGTCAATTATGCAGGGGAGCCGCCCATGGGCTGGCGCACGGTGCCGGCGGGGGAGCAGCAGGGCAACGTATGGGAAGTTGTCTCCGATGACACCTTCGAGGGACAGGCTTACTATCGGTCACGGCTGCCGGCCTCGGGTGAGACTCCGCAGGCTTTTACCGTGCGGCTGGACGACGTCTGGGCCGCCAGCCTGGGCACCCGCGAGAGCATGCGCATTGCCCTGGTCGCCGGGTTGCGCGAAGAGCTGCCGGCGCCCCTGGACGTGGTGGTCCCCTATCGGCTGGTGCGGCAGCTGCTTTTAGGGCCTGGAGATCAGTATGTCGCGGCCCTGCTGCACGAAAGTTTCCATGCCTATCAGGGCCTCGTCGCGCCGGAGCGGTTGCGGGCCGGCGAGAAAGCGCATCGGTTCGCGGCGGATTACCCGGCCCAGGAGGAGGACCACGTTGCGCTTTGGGAAGAGGAGCTGCGTCTGCTGCGCGAGGCGCTCCGGGCCGAGACGGACGCTGAGGCCATGGAGCTGGCGCGCCAGTTCCTGGCGCACCGGGAGCGCCGTCGGGCCGGACTCGATGCGGACTTGATCCTCTATGAGCAGCACCGTGAGTGGGTCGAAGGGCTGGCGAAATACACCGAGATGGAGATCTGGCGTCAGGCTGCCGTCACGCCGGACTACGCGCCGGTCGCCGCGCTCGCAGATATCGAAGCCTTTAAAGATTATGAGACCTTTGAACGGCACTGGTCGCAGCAGGTAGATCAGATCGCCCGCATGGCGGGGAACGAAGGGGACGGGCGCTTCTACTACAGCGGCATGGCCCAGGCCTATCTCCTGGACCGGCTGGCGCCCGGCTGGAAGGACGAATGCATGGCAGGCGACGCTTTCCTGGACGAACGCTTGCAGAGAGTATTGGAATAAGCGCGATAAGGAGGTTAAGATGTATCGATCGTTGCGTTGGTGGCTGTGGGAGAGTGTGCTGTTGCTCGTGGTGATGGCCGGGTGCAGCGGCCTGCGCGGCTGGAAGCAGGGGGAGCCCATCGCCTTGCCGGCCGAAGCCGTGGAGTTTTCCGATTTGCGGTTGGTCATCGACCGACAAGGTGACGAGCTGAGTTTCAAGGTGCGTTGCAAAGACGTCGCCGAGTACACAGAGCTCAGTGTCGAAGTGCGGAGTGACGGGGCTGTCGAGTCGGCGAGCTACGCCAATGCCGTGCACGCGGAGGGCGAGACGCTGATATGCGAGCCGGGCGCCGTGTTGTTGGAGGGGCAGGCGCCCGTTTTCGAGAGGCTGGAGACCGGCGACCGGCTCTGGGTGCGCCTGGAGTTCCATCGGCCCGACGGCTATGGCGCCGCCAAGGAGCATCTTTACATGATGGGCACCGACGGTCGTCTGCGCGACGGCGGCGGTTCTGTCTGGAAATGAAGGCACCGCCGTCCGGCAAAGCCGTGGGCGGTGCCCTGCAACGATGTTCCTGCTCACCAGGGACCCCGTCATCGGGGGAGACGCCAGGAGCGCGGTTTGTCACTGCGCCGCTCCTCAAACCGCGCTCCTGGTCTTCTCTTTCTTCAGGGCAGCCGGAATTGCCTTTCGCGCTATCCTCATGTAAAATCCTGATGTGGAAACGCGTAACTCACAAACCGTGAACGTTGGAGCGATGATCGACACCCCCTCGGCGTCTCAGGCCGATCTGCACGCGCTGATTGAATTTCAGGGTGTGCTCAACCGTATCTCCACCAAGTTTATCAATCTCCCCTCTGATGAAATCGACGGAGGCATTGACGAGGCTCTGGAGACCATTGGGCGGCTCATGGACGTGGACCGCAGCTACGTTTTTCGCTTTTCCGGGGATAAAAAGACCATGAGCTGCACCCACGAGTGGTGCGCCGAGGGCATCACGCCCTACATCGACTGTCTGCAGGCCGTCTCTGTGGAGACCCTCGCCTGGTCCAATCGTCGGCTGTTGGCCGGTGAGGTGTTACACGTTCCCGACGTAAATGCGCTTCCGGCAGAAGCCGCTGCCGAGCGTCGAGAGTTTGAACGGCAAGAGATCCGCTCGCTGCTGGCCGTGCCCATGATCTATCTGGGGGAGACGGTGGGCTTCCTGGGCTTCGACGCCGTTCGCGAGCGGAAACGTTGGTCCCGCGATAGTCGCATGTTACTGCAGAACGTGGGCGACATCTTCGTCAACGCGCTGGAGCGCAAGCGCGCCCAGGCCATTCAGGAGGGACAGCAGCAGTTTTTGGAGCTGCTGGCGCGCGGAGGAGATTTCACGGAGACGCTGGAAAACCTCATCCGCCTTATTGAGAAACAGTGGCCCGGCATGATCGGCCTCGTGTTACGGGTGGAAGACGGCAAACTCTACCACGCGGCCTCCCTGAGCCTTTCGGACGAGTATCTGGCTTCCATCGAGGGCTTGGAAATCGGCCCGCAGGTGGGTTCCTGTGGCACGGCGGCCTACCTGGGCCGGCGTGTGATCGTCGAGGATATCGCGGTGGACCCCCGTTGGGAGGGCCTGCGGGAGATCGCGCTGGCCGATGGCTTGCGAGCCTGTTGGTCGGAGCCCATTCTCTCCGCGGACGGTGAGGTGGTAGGCACCTTCGCCATGTATTATCGTTATCCCCGCTCGCCCGGCGAGGGAGAGTTGCGCACCATCGAAATCGCGGTCCATTTGGCGGGCGTGGCTATTGAGCGCAAACGCGCTGAGGAGGCGCTTCGGGAGAGCGAGCGTATCCTCAAGACGCTGATGAGCAATCTGCCCGGCATGGCCTATCGTTGCCGCAACGATGCCGCGTGGACCATGCGCTTTGTCAGCCAGGGCAGTCTGGAGTTGACCGGCTACGCGCCGGCGGAGCTGGTGGGGAATCGCACCCTTGCCTACCGCGAGCTCATCGTGCCGGAGGATCGCGAGAAGGTGCGTGAGGCGGTACGTGAGGCCGTCGAGCACCACAAGCCGTTTCAAGTGACCTATCGCATCCGAACGCGGGACGGCGAGCAGAAGTGGGTATGGGAGCAGGGCCAGGCGGTGTTCGGCGAAAAAGACACCGTGGTGGCCTTGGAGGGCTTTGCCACCGACATCACCGAGCGGGTGCGGGCGCAGCGGCTGTTGGAAGCGCAAGTTCTCCAGCGGACCCGAGATGTGGAGCGGCGCCGTCGCGTCGCCGAGGGGTTGCGGGACATCCTGGCCGTGCTGGGTGCCAACCGTCCTCTGCAAGAGATCCTCGACTGTATCGCCGTCCAGGCCCGCTGGTTGCTTAACGCCGATGGCTGCGCGATCTACCGCTACGACTACGAACACCGCGACACCATCGCCGAGGCCATGATGGGCATGCCGCCTGAGTTCGAGGCCGAAATGCGGCATTTCCCTCTGAAAGAGAGCTCAGCCCCTCAACAGGCGACCCTGCGACAGGAACCTTATCCTGTTCCTGACATCCCTACCTACTTTGCCGAACTCCGGCGCCGGCACGAAACGCTCTCGGAGATCTCACAGCGCTGGATGGAAATCATCGAAAGCCACTTTCAGGCCAAGTTGGCCTTGCCCGTCGTGGTGCGCGACGAGGTCTTCGGCGGCATTGAGCTCTACTATCGCCATCCGCGCCAGTTTTCCGAGGAGGACCTCGACCTGGCGTTGACCTTCGGCGATCAGGCCGGTCTGGCCATCGAGAACGCGCAACTTTACCTGGAGGTGCAGCGCCGGGCCGACGAGAGCCGCGCGCTTTTCAGCGTGCAGCGGGCCATTACCAGCAACTTGACCATGGACACGGTGTTGCAGATGATCGCCGAGGAGGCGCGCAGTATCACCGGCGCCTATCGCGCTGTGGTGTTGCTTCTCGATGAGAGCGGGGAGCGCCTGGTGGTTCAACACGTCGCCGGCGGCCATGAGACGCTGGACGATCTGGTGGGGGAGTGGATCTCCGTACGGGAGAGCGTCAGCGGACGCAGCATGCTGGAGGGGGAGCCGGTGTTGATCACCGACATGACGACCGATCCGCGCGCGGATCCCAAGACGGCGGCCGAGACGCGCTTCCGCTCCCAGATCAGCGTACCGTTGCTTTCCGCGTCCGGGCCGCTGGGCATCATCGCCGTCAGCGATCCGGAGCCCCGCCGCTTTGGCGAGGACGACGTGCGCCTGCTGATGATGTTGGCCTCCGGGGCCGTGACCGGTCTGGAAAACGCCCGTCTCTACGAGGAGGAACAGGAGCGGCGGGAAGAGGCCGAGCGTCACCGGCGCATCGCCGAGGGGCTGCGCGATGTGCTGGCCGTCTTGAACTCCGATTACACCTTTGCCGAGGTGTTGGATCACATCGTCTACCAGGCGAGTCAGCTCCTGGGGGCCAGCGCCGGGGTCATTTACCGCGCGGAACTCGAGACCAATACCATCGTCATCGAGGCTGCCAGCGGCGCGCCGGAGTCGTTGGTCGCTTTGCAGGAATTCCCTCATCTTCCGGAGTCGGTGAACCGCTCGATTATGCGGCGGGAACCTTATGCCGTCTCCCATCTCCCCTCCGCGGTGGAGACCGACCTGCCCATCGGTGTGGAGGCGTTGCCTTCTACACTTGTTGCCTGGAAGCGCATCGTCCGGGAGCATTACCGTGCCTATGTCGCCGTACCCCTCATCATCAAGGATCAGCTATACGGTGCCCTGGCGCTTTACTATACGGAACCCCGTGAGTTTTCGGAAGACGACATCGATCTGGCCATGGCCCTGGGGGGACAGGTGGCCCTGGGCATCGAGAGCGCCCGACTTTACGCCGAGACCCGGCGTCGGGTCGACGAGACCCAGACGCTGTTGGCCGTGCAGCGCGCGGTCACCAGTCACCTGGATCCGGACGCCGTGTTGCAGCTGATCGCCGACGAAGCGCGGCGCTTGACCCAGGCGGAGCAGGGCGCCGTTTACGTTTTGCGCGGGGAGGCACTGGAGATCGCCGTGGTCTCCGGGGATGTGCCCTCCGACGTGGTGGGCTACCGCTTGCCCGTGGCACACTCCATGGCCGGTCTTGCCGTCCGGGAGCACCGTTCCTTCCTGGTCACCGACACCCAGGCGGACGATCGGGTGCACGAGGGCATCGTGAATCGCGTCGGCGCCACCTCTTTTATCGTCGTTCCGCTGCTCTCCGGTGCCGGCCCCTTGGGTACCATCACCGTGGCAAACAAACAGGGTGGGGCAGCCTTTGGCAAGGAAGATGAGCGGGTGCTGACGATGATGGCTTCGAGCGCGTCTGTCGCGCTGGAAAACGCACGCCTCTATCAGGAGGAGCAGGCGCGCCGTGCCGAGGCCGAGCGTCGTCGCCGTGTCGCCGAGGGCCTGCGGGGCATCTTGACCATCCTGAACTCCAATCGCTCGCTGGAGGAGATCCTGGATTACATCGTTGAGCAGGCGGGAGAGCTCCTGGGCGCCGAAGGTGGGGTGATCTATCGGATTGACCTCGAAGCGGGGGAGATTTACGTGGAGGCGACCTGTCGCATGCCTTCCACTTTCGACGCCGTCGAAGTCCTGCCGTTGATCGACTCCGAGGTGAACCGCGCGCTGCTGGAGGGCCGGCCCTTCGGCGTGCCCGACTTCCAACAGCGCCTGGCCGAGGAGATCGACCTGGACGCCTTGATTCACACGCGCATCTCCCAGGGGCGCGTTGAGCCGCTCCCGGAACGCTATCGCAAAAGCATCGAGACCTGGATCGCCACGGTTAACGATAACTTCCGTTCCTACATGTCGGTGCCGTTGAAGGTGAAGGACGAGATCTACGGGGGGGTCTCCTTTTTCTACCGCGCGCCGCAGACCTTCTCCGAGGAGGATGTCCGCCTGGCGATGGCGCTCAGTGACCAGGCGGCGTTGGCCATTGAGAACGCCCGGCTCCGCAAGCAGGCGGAGGAGAGCGCGGTGACACAGGAGCGGAATCGGTTGGCCCGTGACCTGCACGACGCCGTCAGTCAGACGCTCTTCTCGGCCAGCATCATCGCCGAGGTACTCCCGCGCATTTGGGGGCGCGATCCCGCCGAAGGGGAACGCCGTCTCGAGGAGCTGCGCCAGCTGACGCGAGGGGCGCTGGCGGAGATGCGCATGTTGCTCGTAGAGCTCCGTCCTGCGGCGTTGCTGGACACACCGTTGCAAGATCTCCTGGGGCACCTTGTGGAAGCCTTCACCGGCAAGACACGGGTGCCGGTCACCTTCGAGACCCGGGGCAAGTGTATGTTTACCGCCGACGCCCAAATTGCCTTTTACCGGATTGCCCAGGAGGCTTTGAACAACGTGGTCAAGCACGCCGACGCCAGTCATGTGTGGGTCGATTTGAGGTGTGAGGGGGAGCAGGTGGCGCTCACCATACGCGATGACGGGCGCGGTTTCAACCCCGAGGAGATTCCCACCAGCCATTTTGGGGTCGACATTATGCGCGAGCGCGCCGCTTCTATCACCGCGGCGTTAGAGGTGAGTAGCGCGCCGGGCGAGGGGACGACGGTGCGTGTGGTGTGGGAGGGAAGCGGTGAGACCTCAGACGAGGGGCGGAAGGCGTAGTTTGAGGCGTCGGCGGCCTTTTCCGCGTGCAGCCCTGGGTGAGACAAAATCATAACTCTACTGAAAAAAGTTTTTAGGAGGCATCCACGATGACGGAAAAGCCTATTCGGGTGTTGTTGGTGGACGATCACGCGGTGGTACGCAGTGGATTAGGGGCCTTCCTCATGGCCTTTGACGACATGGAGCTGGTCGGAGAAGCGGCTAACGGCGCCGAGGCGCTCAAACTCTGCGAGCGCCTGAGCCCCGACGTGGTCCTGATGGACCTGGTGATGCCGGTGATGGACGGGGCCGAGGCGACGCGGGAGATCCGCAGCCGGTACCCCGAGATTCAGGTCTTGGCCCTTACCAGCTTCAAAGAACAGGATCTGGTGCAGGGGGCGTTGGAGGCCGGAGCCATTGGCTATCTGCTGAAGAACATCCAGGCGGATAAGCTGGCGGAGGCGGTGCGTGCCGCGCACGCCGGACAGCCTACGTTGGCGCCGGAGGCCGCGCAGGTGTTGATCCGGGCGGCGACGCGGGGACCGGAGCTCGGCCATGACCTGACCGAGCGCGAGCGCGAGGTGCTCGCGCTGATGGTGCGGGGGATGAGCAATCCCGAGATTTCAGACGCCCTCTATGTCAGCCGCTCGACGGTCAAGTTTCACGTCAGCAACATTCTTTCCAAGCTGGGGGTCTCCAGTCGCACGGAGGCGGTGGCCTTGGCTGTCAAACACGAGCTGGTGAACGCCGCGGACCTCGGTGAGGAAACGTGACGTAAGCAAACCTGTCCATCTGACCAGGGGCGACTCTCACCACGTGCCTGAAGACCTCAGGCGCGTGGTGTTTTATACTGAGGGCAGCGAAAAAGTGGTCGGTGTCCCCATCGAGTCGATGGAAGCAGGGGCCGGCGTTCTCACCGTGCCACCAATCTGTGGTCGGTGTCCTCATCCGGCCACCATAGAAGAGAGGTGTTGAGATGGATATCCTGTTGGTTGATGATGAGGCGCGGGTACGTTCTGCTCTCTGGTTATTGTTGCGTCAGAAGCCGGGCTTCAACGTGGTAGGAGAGGCGGCGGAGATTTCTCAGGCGTTGGCTCTGGTGGCCATGCGGAGGCCGGATGTGTTGATATTGGATTGGGATTTGTTGGCGAAGAACGGCAAGCAGGGATCCGTGTTGGAACAGCTCCGGCGTATCTGTCCGGATTTATACGTCATTGCGCTGAGCCTGCGTACCGACCTGCGCGCCCCGGCGCTGGAAAGCGGCGTAGATGCTTTTGTTTACAAGGGGGATACGCCCGATCGCCTGATGGACGTCCTGGAGGCCGTTCGTCAGCGCGTCGTGCTATCCTGAGCCGTCTGTCGTTTCGTTTGTGTGCTTTCCGGCTCTGTTGCAACGGAGCCTCCTCTCAGATTTAGACCCCTCAGACAGTGCCCCGTGGCGGATCCGGCCTGAACCCCGTCGCCTCGGCGGGTGAACCATGCTTGCCGGGGGCTGCGCCCCAACAGAGTTGAAAATGGGCGAGACCGTGTTAACCTTGGTGATGGGTAACCCTGCACCACGTCGTGAGCTTGTTTTTGTGAGGGCATTGCACCCGGCTGCTCGCATGGGATGTTAGAAAGGTTGGGGGATGGACGAGAAGATTCTGGTTGTCGAAGATGAACCGGTTTTGCGTGAAACGCTGGAATACAAGCTGAGCCGTGAGGGCTATGCGGTTGTCTCCACAGATAACGGAGAGCAGGCCGTGGACATGGCGCTTGCCGAGACGCCGGACTTGATTCTGTTGGATATTATGTTGCCGGGGCTGGATGGCTTCGAGGTCTGCCGGATCCTCCGGAAGCAGATGAACGTGCCGATTCTCATGCTTACCGCGCGCGCCGACGAGATCGACAAGGTGGTGGGGTTAGAGATAGGCGCGGATGACTATCTGGTTAAACCTTTTAGCATGCGGGAGCTCCTGGCCCGCATCAAAGCGCTGTTGCGACGTGTGCGGATGATGCAGGAGACGTTGGTTGAACAGGGGGAGGAGGCGGGCCGGCTGGATTTCGATGACCTGCACATCGATGTGCATCGCCGTGAGGTGTGCTGTCGGGGTGAGATGCTGCACCTGAAGCCGCGAGAGTACGATCTTCTCCTGTATCTGGCACAGAACCATCGCCGGGTTCTTTCCCGTGATCAGATCCTGCAGGACGTTTGGGGATGGGATTACGTTGGCGGCACCCGGACGGTAGATGTACACATTCGCTGGCTGCGAGAGAAAATCGAGCCGGATCCCGGCAACCCGGTGCGTATTATCACCGTCCGCGGAGTGGGATACCGTTTTGAGGGCTGATCCATGAACTTTCGTAGTACGCGGTGGCGCATTGCTATCCCCTACATCATGTTGATCGTAGGAGCGATGGCCGCGTTGTTTCTCTACACCTCCAATTTCTTCCGTGAGGCTTATCTCTTTCAGCTCCAGCCTCAGCTTACGGGTGCAGCGCAGTTGATCGGAGATGCGCTGGCGGAATCCTTTCGCCAGGGGGGGGCGGAGTACGACTTCCAACGTGAGGCCGAGCGCTACAGCGCGCTGTTGGGCGTCCGCGTCACGTTGATTTTCCCCGACGGCGTGGTGGTGGGCGACTCCATCTATACGCCCGAGGAGATGGAAAACCACCGGCAGCGACCTGAGGTACAGCAAGCGCTGGCCACGGGAAGCGGGGAGAGCACGCGCTTCAGCAGAACCACCCGGCAGGAGATGAAGTACGTGGCCTTTCTGATCGGAACGCCGGCTGAGCCGGCAGGGGTTGTGCGCGTGGCCCTCTCGTTACGTGAAATCCGGCGCCATCTCTCGCGTCTAAATATGGGTATGCTGAGCGCTATGTTACTGACGACGCTGTTGGCGGCCGGGCTGGCGGTTTACGTGGCGAGCTGGGTCAGTGAGCCGGTACGGGATCTGACCTCTGTGGTCCAACGCATGGCGGAAGGCGATTTGAATGCGCGGATGTTGCCGACCACCGAGGATGAGGTGGGGCAGCTGACGCGAGCCTTCAATCGGCTGGCTGCAGAACTGCAGGCGCAGATCACGGCGCTCACCAAAGAGCGGACGCGCCTCACGACGATTCTGGAGAACATGGCGGACGGCGTGGTGATTACCGACGAGCGCGGGCGTGTCGAGATGATGAATTCGGCGGCCACCCACATGCTTGACGTTTCGGCGGAGCGGTCGTTACAGCGTTCCTTTGCCGAGGTCGTCCGCCATCATCAGCTTATCGCCCTGTGGCACGCGGCCCGTGAGCACCAGGAAGAGCAAGTCGAGGCTCTGGAGACTGACTTGCCCCACGGGCGTTTTCTGCAGGTCATCGTCACCCCCCTGCCCGACCGGATGGAGCCTGGTTACCTGGTGATTTTGCAGGACCTGACCCGGATACGACGTCTGGAGACCATCCGCCGTGATTTCATCAGCAACATTTCCCACGAGCTGCGCACCCCGCTGGCCTCGCTGCGCGCAGTGACGGAAACGCTGCAGGATGGGGCGATTGATGACCCGCCGATAGCACGTCGTTTTCTCGAGCACATCGCCAGCGAAGTCAACGCCATGAGCCAGCTGGTCAACGAGCTCCTGGAACTCTCACGTATCGAGTCGGGGCGAGCGCCTTTGCAGCGCCGGCCTACACCGGTTTCCGATTTGGTCTCCACGCCGGTGGGGCGCCTCCTGCCCCAGGCTGAACGCAGCGGCGTGACCTTGCACGTCGATATCCCCGATGACCTGCCTTACGTCTGGGTGGACCCAGAGCGCGTGCAGATGGTCATCACCAACTTGCTTCATAACGCCATCAAGTTCACGCCGGCCGGAGGCGAAGTGAACGTCCGTGTAGAGCGTGACCGGGACGTGGTCAAGGTTACCGTGCGGGATACAGGGGTTGGCATTCCTGAGGAAGATCAGGCGCGTATCTTTGAGCGATTCTACAAAACCGACCGGGCGCGCAGTAGTGGCGGGACCGGCCTGGGTTTAGCGATCGCCAAGCACGTCGTTCAGGCCCACGGCGGACAGATCTGGGTGGAAAGTGAGCTCGGGGTAGGTAGTACCTTCGCGTTTACGCTGCCCGTGGCCGAGAGTCCCTGACACCTGTTTTCAACTCCCTGTGAGGTTCCGCGGTCTGCTCATGCCTGGCCTCCATCGAAAATAGACAGGATCAATAAGATTAACATGATATACATATACTAAACCTGGCTGGGGCCGGTCCCTTCGCTTGCACTCAGGACATGCTCCCGACCGTACCCTACCGCGCTAAAGCGCGTGCTACCAGCCATTTTCGTGGCTCAAGCACCGGCGTCTTCACTGAAGAAAGCGCCCTTTAACATCCTTGCGTCGGTTCTTAACTAAATGTTAACGTTTGCTTGAAACGGCGTTAATCGCCTCCTGTTAGGATCATGGGTGTTGTGTCAATGTTAGATTCTGATAGAGAGGAGATTGACTATGCGTCGCTTTTGGTTAGCTAGCCTGTTAATTTTGACTTTGGTACTAGGAGCCTGTGGTGGTCAGGAGACGGTCGCTCCCCCACAAACGGAGCCCACCGAAACGCCACAGGTGGAAGTGGAGGAAGAGGAAGGTGAGGAAGCACCGCCCGAAGAAGAAACCACCTCGAGTGAGGGTGTCTCCCTACCCGCGGTCAACCCGCTGGAGCTGAGTGGTGACGTGGTCACCGCAGGTAGTTCCACGGTCTTCCCGTTGGCGGAGGCGATGGCCGCGCGCTTTGAGGACGAGGGGTTCTCCGGTCAGATCACCATCGACTCCATCGGTTCGGGAGCGGGCTTTGAGCGCTTCTGCGTGGCCGGCGAGACCGACGTCTCCAACGCCAGCCGCCCCATCAAGGACACCGAGTTGGAGTCCTGCCGCGAGATCGGCCGCGAACCGATCCCCTTCAAGGTGGGCACCGATGCTCTGGCGGTCACCGTGAGTCAGGAAAACGACTTCGTGGAAAACGTGACCTTTGAAGAGTTGGCGCTGATCTTCGGAGAAGCGGAGACGTGGTCCGATGTGCGGCCGGAGTGGCCGGATGAGGAGATTGTGCGCTACATTCCGGGGACGGACAGCGGCACCTTCGACTTCTTCGTGGAAGAGGTGTTTGATAAGAACGAGGAGCCCATCCTCAGCGCCTCCAACACGAATCTCTCGGAGGACGACAACGTGTTGGTGCAGGGGATTCAGGGGAGTCCCTACGCGGTGGGCTTCTTTGGCTACGCCTACTACGCGGAGAACAGCGACGTGCTGAAGATCCTCAGCATCGAAGGTGTGGAACCGTCGGCGGCGTCTGTTGACAGCGGCGCCTACCCGCTGGCGCGCCCGTTGTTCCTCTACTCCGATGCGAAGATCATGCAGGCGAAGCCGCAGGTGGCCGGCTACATCAACTTCTTCTTGACCTACGTCAACGAAGAGATCACCGAGGTCGGCTACTTCCCTGCCAGTGATGAGGCTTTGATGACGGCCAAGCTAAACTGGCTGCATGCGATGGGTATGGGTGTCTCCCTACCCGCGGTCAACCCGCTGGAGCTGAGTGGTGACGTGGTCACCGCAGGTAGTTCCACGGTCTTCCCGTTGGCGGAGGCGATGGCCGCGCGCTTTGAGGACGAGGGGTTCTCCGGTCAGATCACCATCGACTCCATCGGTTCGGGAGCGGGCTTTGAGCGCTTCTGCGTGGCCGGCGAGACCGACGTCTCCAACGCCAGCCGCCCCATCAAGGACACCGAGTTGGAGTCCTGCCGCGAGATCGGCCGCGAACCGATCCCCTTCAAGGTGGGCACCGATGCTCTGGCGGTCACCGTGAGTCAGGAAAACGACTTCGTGGAAAACGTGACCTTTGAAGAGTTGGCGCTGATCTTCGGAGAAGCGGAGACGTGGTCCGATGTGCGGCCGGAGTGGCCGGATGAGGAGATTGTGCGCTACATTCCGGGGACGGACAGCGGCACCTTCGACTTCTTCGTGGAAGAGGTGTTTGATAAGAACGAGGAGCCCATCCTCAGCGCCTCCAACACGAATCTCTCGGAGGACGACAACGTGTTGGTGCAGGGGATTCAGGGGAGTCCCTACGCGGTGGGCTTCTTTGGCTACGCCTACTACGCGGAGAACAGCGACGTGCTGAAGATCCTCAGCATCGAAGGTGTGGAACCGTCGGCGGCGTCTGTTGACAGCGGCGCCTACCCGCTGGCGCGCCCGTTGTTCCTCTACTCCGATGCGAAGATCATGCAGGCGAAGCCGCAGGTGGCCGGCTACATCAACTTCTTCTTGACCTACGTCAACGAAGAGATCATCGAGGTCGGCTACTTCCCTGCCAGTGATGAGGCTTTAGGTTTATCGCGCCTTCGCTTTCTTGAGGCTATGCAATAATCGCCCAAGAGATCGTCGGCGGTTTAGGAGACACATCTCTCCCCTTTCAATAGGAAAGGGGAGAGGTATGTCTGCACAGGCGGGTTTTCACTGCCGGAAGAGTCAGAAGGAGTACTTTATTTCAAGATGATAGATGAGGATCGGGTTATGATAGACGAAAGTGAGGTCGGCTCATCTGTGATTGAGCAAGAAAGAGCGGAGGTTTCCTTCACGCGCTCAGGTGATCTTAAGAAACGGTGGCGGTGGGGTGAATTCATCATTCAGCTGCTGCTTTTCTTGAGTGGTGCCATCTCCATCTTGACCACGGTGGGCATCGTATACGAGCTGGGAAAAGAATCTCTGATGTTTTTCACTCAACAGAGCTGGGAGCAGACTAACAAGGCGTTGGAGTCCTCAATTTCTGCGTCGGATACTGTCTTTGATGTGAGCACTGGCGGCATCCCTCTGGAAGAAGGTGACATCATTCGCGTGGGAGATGAAGTCATGGAGCTGCTTTCCATCTCCGGGCGAAGTGTGACCGTCAAACGAGGGGCTCAAAAAACCGCAGTCACGGAGCATAAAATCGGCACCGAGATCTTCCGCTCTGCCAAGGTGACGCTCGGGGAGTTTTTCACGAGTACCAAATGGAATCCTCAGATCGGCCACTTTGGCATTTGGCCGTTGCTCAACGCCACACTGATGACGGCTTCAATTGCAATGGTCGTCGCGCTCCCCTTGGGATTGAGCATTGCGGTCTATTTAAGTGAATATGCTACCCTACGCCTGCGTAACACGCTTAAACCCATCCTTGAGATCTTGGCGGGTGTCCCTACCGTCGTCTATGGGTACTTCGCCTTGACCTTTATGACCCCGCTGTTGCGCTCTTTGTTCGGTGTCGATGTCGTTGAGGTTTACAACACGGCCTCTGCAGGCATCGTCATTGGCATCCTGATCATCCCCATGGTCAGTTCAATGAGTGAAGACGCACTCAGTGCGGTTCCGCGCTCCTTGCGTGAAGCTTCTTATGGGCTGGGCGCCACAAAGTTGGAAACCACGTTCAGAGTTGTAGTACCGGCTGCCTTTTCGGGGATTGTGGCCGCCTTTATCGTCGCCATTTCTCGTGCTATTGGCGAGACCATGATCGTCGCCCTGGCTGCGGGCGCGGGACCGAACTTCACGTTCAATCCTTTTCAGCCTGCTGAAACCATGACGGGCCACATTGTCCGCATCAGTGGTGGAGATCTGAGTTATGACTCCATCGACTATAATAGCATCTTTGCCATAGGCCTGTTTTTGTTCTTTATCACGCTGTCCCTGAATGTTATCAGCCAGCGTGTGGTGCGTCGTTTCCGGGAGGTGTATGAGTGAGTAGGAATATCTTTTCCAATAACGTTGCTTCTGCAGATGACTTTAAATCGAAACTACAGGCCCGCCATCGCAGAGGTCGTTTTTGGTACCTCGTCTTCCTCAGTTCTACCCTCGTTGGGGTCGTTGCCTTAGTTGTTTTGCTGTTAAACATCATCAACTCGGCTTTTGGCTATGTCGCCGTGGAGAATGAGATTTCACCCCAAGAGTTAGCAATCAACGATATCCCTCTTGAACGATTGCATAAATTGGATCTTATTTGGATTTTGGAACAGCACGTTTCTGAGGGGCTTTTCCGAAGGCTGGAGAGTGAAATGCCATGGGAAGAGCGGAGCCGTGAAGAAGTCTACAATCTGGTTATCGAGCGTGTGGTAAACCCCAAAGTGGTGGATACGTGGTCGCTGCAGAGATCCCTGTTTGCTCGCAAAGAGATCATGGCCGAGGTTGCAGAGAAGTATCCCAACGCCACGCTTGAATTCAGATCCTGGCTTACGCCGAGTTTTATCATCACCCCTCAATCGCCGAACCCCGAACGCGCCGGCGTGCGCACGGCCATTCTGGGCTCCCTGTGGACCATTGCAATCACGATCTTGTTTGCTTTCCCCTTAGGAGTGGGGGCAGCGATTTATTTGGAGGAATATGCCGGTGACAGTCCCATCAATCGTTTGATTCAGACCAACATCAACAACCTGGCCGGGGTGCCGTCGATTATCTACGGGATGCTGGGGCTGGCGATTTTTGTGCGAGCGTTGGAACCTTTCACCAGCGGCGTAGCCTTTGGGCTGGCTGAAGACGCAACCTCTGCCAACGGACGCACAATCATCTCGGCCGGCATGACCCTGGGGTTGTTAATTCTGCCTCTGATTATCATCAACGCTCAGGAGGCAATCAAAGCGGTGCCTAACTCCTTGCGACAGGCCAGTTACGGCATGGGAGCCACGCGCTGGCAGACCATATGGCATCACGTGCTGCCCAACGCCATTCCCGGTATTCTCACGGGCACGATCTTGGCGATCTCGCGCGCGATCGGAGAAACCGCCCCCCTGGTCGTGGTCGGTGCATCGACATTTATTACCTTCGACCCAAAGGGACCATTCTCCAAGTTTACGACCCTGCCGATCCAGATTTACCAGTGGACGGCGCGTCCGCAGGATGAGTTTCGCAACATCGCCGCGGCGGCTATTATCGTGCTGTTAGTGCTGTTACTTTCGATGAACGCCACCGCGATTGTGCTGCGGAATAAATATGCCAGTAACCGATAACCCCATACCAATTTCCGGCGTGGACGGCTGATTTCGATGGGAGAAGAAGCAAATGAACTCTAACCATCAATATGCTATTGAGGCCAAAAATCTCAACGTCTACTATGACGATTTTCTGGCTGTGAAAGATGTTAATCTTAAAATCAAACGCAACAAAGTGACGGCGATCATCGGTCCTTCAGGGTGTGGAAAGAGTACCGTGCTGCGGGCTTTTAATCGCATGAATGATCTGATCCCGTCAGCACGTACAGTGGGCCGAGTGCTCTATCGCGGTGAGAATATCTATGCCGACAGCGTGGATCCTGTCAAGGTTCGCCGTCACATCGGCATGGTTTTCCAGAAACCTAATCCTTTCCCCAAAAGCATCTATGAAAACGTGGCCTGGGGGGCGCGCATCAACGGTTACAAGGGCGATATGGATGCGCTCGTAGAGCAATCACTGCGCGGCGCGGCCCTCTGGGATGAAGTCAAGGACAAATTGGACCAAAGTGGGCTTTCTCTTTCGGGTGGCCAACAACAGCGCCTATGCATTGCTCGCGCCATTGCCGTCAAGCCCGACATCATTCTCATGGATGAGCCTGCTTCGGCCTTGGATCCTATTGCAACCCTGAAGATTGAAGAGCTGATGCGGGAGTTGTCGCAGCATTATACCATCATCGTTGTGACGCATAACATGCAGCAGGCCGCCCGTGTTTCGGATTTCACAGCCTTCTTCAATCTGGGGGAAGGGCGTGCCGGCGTATTGGAAGAATATGGCCCTACCCAGAAAATCTTCACTAACCCAGAGAAGCAAACCACCGAGGATTATATCACCGGTCGGTTTGGATAATCCGGGAAAGCAAATGCGTGGAGGCATGAATTTATGGATGTAGGTGAAGTTAAACTTGAGACGCGCAATTTTAGTGTCTTTTACGGTGAGTTTCAGGCTTTACAGGACATCAATATACAGATACCTGCAAACCAGGTGACCGCCATCATTGGGCCGTCCGGTTGTGGGAAGAGCACCTTCCTGCGCAGTTTCAACCGGATGAACGATTTGATCCCCACGGCTCGTGCGGAGGGGGATATTCTTATGGACGGCAAGCCCATTATGGAAATGGATGTGGTGGAATTACGCCGCTACATCGGTATGGTCTTTCAGAAACCTAATCCCTTTCCCAAGAGCATCTTCGATAACGTGGCCTATGGGCCGCGTGTCAACGGGATGGCGGGGCGCCAGAACATGATGGAGATCGTTGAGCGCAGTCTGCGCGGTGCGGCGCTCTGGGACGAGGTCAAGGACGATCTCAACAAATCCGGCCTGGCGCTCTCCGGCGGACAGCAGCAGCGGCTTTGCATCGCGCGCGCCCTGGCGGTCGAGCCCGAAGTCATTTTGATGGACGAGCCGGCCTCCGCGTTGGACCCTATCGCGACGCTGCGCATCGAGGAGCTGATCCGCGAGTTGAAGAAGAACTACACCATCGTCATCGTGACGCACAACATGCAGCAGGCCGCCCGCGTCTCCGACTACACGGCCTTCTTCTACACCGATGAAAGCCGGACCGGTCGCTTGATGGAGTTCGGTGGCACCAGGCAGATCTTTACGAATCCTAAAAACAAGTATACTGAGGATTACATCACGGGCCGCTTCGGCTAAGCCGCCTCAATGATAGGCACCCCGGGGCCGGCCTTGGACTCAGTTTGGCGGCAAGCAGCGATCATCGTTTTTGACTATCAATATCGGCTGTTCCCATGCCTTGTCGCTTCGTGCTGGCTGGCGTCTGCGCGCTTGGCGACAATAAGCGCCGCAGCATCGGCGGAGTCGCGTTTAGGAAAGTAGCCCTTAGGTGGCGTCAGAGAGCACTGAACGGCACTCCACTGCGTTCCGTGCCTGACTACGAAGGGGTATACCTGAACTTGATGCTCGAATAATGAAACCCGCAACCCTATCGCTTGGTGATAGGCAGAGTCAAGATCTGGAGAGGAAGTCTTCATGGACAAAAAACCGGACAAGAAACCAAAAGTTATTTTCCTTTGTATCGAAAACCGTGCCCGCAGCCAGATGGCCGAGGCGTTCTTGCGCCATTTCGCCGGCGATCGCTTTGAAGTGTACAGCGCGGGCTTTGAACCTTCGCCCATTCATCCCGCCGTCTATAAGGTGATGGAAGAAGAGGGCCTGAGTCTTGAAAACCATTACCCCAAGAGCGTCTATGATTTCCTGACCAAAGTCCACTTTGGTTACGTCATCACGGTCTGTGAGAAAGCGGAGGCGAAATGCCCCATCTTTCCAGGCGTGGGTCAGCGGATATTTTGGCCGGTGGAGGATCCTGCTGCCTTTGAGGGCTCTGAGGAAGCGACACTGGAGAAGTTTCGGGAAGTGCGTGATCGGTTGAAACAGCATATACTTGCCTGGCTTGATGAGCTTGAGTTTGAATCAGATAGTGGACCTACCATAGTTTAGTCTCTATAGGAGTATATCTTACGTGAAGAAGAAAAGAGTGCTTTTTCTGTGTACCGGCAATTCTGCCCGCAGCCAGATGGCCGAGGGATTGGTCAACCACTTCTTGAGCGACGAGTGGGAAGCGCTTTCGGCGGGTACGGAGCCCTCCGGTTACGTTCATCCCTTGGCGGTCAAGGCCATGGCCGAGCTGGGTATCGATATCTCGGACCATCGTTCCAAGTCCACGGACGAATTTCGTGACGCGGACCTGGATTTGGTCATCACCGTCTGCGATCACGCCGCCGAGAACTGTCCGGCCTGGCTGGGGGAGGGACATGTGGAGCATATGGGCTACCCCGATCCGGCCGCGGCCGAAGGCTCACAGGAGGCGCGCCTGGCAGTCTTCCGTGAGGTGCGCGACGGCATCAAGGAGCGGATTCTGGATTATCTGCGAACCTGGACGCCCTCCAACGATCTGGAGGTGCGTGTCTGAGAGGGGCCGCGGCCCCTCGGCGTTGCCGAAAAACCGTTCGCTTCGCTGACGTAAAGGTGTAGCGCGGACCTCACCGGACCTTCGTTGTCATTCAGGTACGAGTAGCGGTTACCCATCGAGTGTGCTATAATGGTGTTGAGGTGAACCATGATTCGAGAAACCTTTGATCGAGAACTGCAATTTCTGCAGGATGAACTGCTGGCCCTGGGCAGCATGGTTGAGCACGCCCTTACGCACTCCGTCGAGTGTCTGAAGCGCCACGATCTTGAGGGGTCGCGGCAGTTGATCGAAGATGATATGAAGATCAACGCCAAGCGTTTCGAGATCGAGGAGGAGGTGCTGACGTTGATCGCCACCCGGCAGCCGGTGGCGAATGACCTGCGCGTCTTGGCGGCCATCCTGGAGATCAGCGGTGAGCTGGAACGCATTGGCGATTACGCCAAAGGCATTGGCAAGATCAACTTGCTCATTGGGGATCAAGAGTTCCTCAAGCCTTTGATCGACGTGCCGGCCATGGCCAGGAAGGCGCGTTCCATGTTGCATCGCGCCTTGGACGCTTTCATCCGGCGCGACGTGGAGCTGGCCCGCGCCATCCCGGAAGAGGATGACGAGGTCGATGGACTCTACGACCAGGTCTTCCGCGAGCTGATGACCTACGTGATGAGCGATCCGCGTGCTATCGAACAGGCCAACTACCTGCTCTGGGCCGCGCACAACCTGGAGCGCGCCGCCGACCGCGTCACCAATCTCTGTGAGCGCGTCGTCTTCACCGTGACGGGCGAGCTGGAGGAGCTGGATAGGAACGTGTCGCCTAACCAACCAAACTGAGCGCGGTGTCGTGTAGTCTCAGAAAGGCTACGCAGAATAGTGGGGAGGAAACCCATCCGCTCGCCGTCAGCGACGCAGCGTGAGCGGAGTCGCGGTTACCTCATCGACATGTCCCCACAAATGTGTGTAGACCCGCTTAAGAAAGGCCCATCGAAGGCGGTGGGCCTTTGTCTTCTGGGGGCTGCTTTCTCCGGCCTTTGAATCCTCTGGAACTGTCGCCCCTGCCCCTCACTCCCACTCGATGGTCGCCGGTGGTTTGCTGCTGATGTCGTAGACCACACGGTTGACGCCGCGCACCGCGTTGACGATGCGGTTGGAGACCCGGGCCAGCAGGTCGGCAGGCAGCCGCGCCCAGTCCGCCGTCATGAAGTCCTCGGTGGTGACGGCGCGCAAGGCGACGACGTGGGCGTACGTGCGACCGTCGCCCATCACCCCCACGCTGCGCACCGGCAGCAGCACGGCGAAGGCCTGCGCCGTGGCGCGATAGAGCCCCGCCTCGTGCAGCGCCTCGATGAAAATCGCGTCGGCCTCCTGCAGCACGGCGACGCGCGCCGGTGTGACCTCGCCCAGGATGCGCACCGCCAGCCCCGGTCCGGGGAAGGGATGGCGCCAGATCAGGGTGTCCGGCAGGCCCAGCGCCAACCCCACGTTGCGCACCTCGTCCTTGAAGAGGGCGCGCAGCGGCTCGACCAGCGCCAGATCCATCTCCTGGGGCAACCCGCCGACGTTGTGGTGGCTCTTGATGCGTCGGGCGTGGGCGCTGCCGGCGCTCTCGATAACATCCGGGTAGATGGTGCCCTGCGCCAGAAAGCGCACGTCCCTCAGCTTGCGTGCCTCTTCTTCGAAGAGGCGGATGAAGAGCGCGCCGATGATGCGCCGCTTCTCCTCCGGGTCGACGACGCCCGCCAGCGCGTCGAAGAAGCGCTCGGATGCGTTGACGACGACGAGGCGCATGCCCAGCGCCCGCTGAAAGGTCGCTTCGACCTGCGCGGCCTCGTCTTTGCGCAGCAGGCCCGTGTCCACGAAGATGCAGGTCAGCTGCTCGCCGACGGCGCGGTGGATCAGCGCCGCCGTGACGGCGCTGTCAACGCCGCCGCTCAACCCCAGCACCACGCCCGCCTTCCCAACCTGCGCACGCACGCGCGCCACCGTCGTCTCGATGAACGAGGCGGGCGTCCAGTCGCCGCTGCAGCCGCAGAGGTCGAAGAGAAAGTGGCGCAGCATGGCGTCGCCGCGCGGGGTGTGGGCGACCTCTGGATGAAACTGGACGCCGTAAAGTCGGCGCTCGGCGTCGCCCATGGCGGCAAGGACACCGCTTTCGCTGCGGGCCAGTGCCCGGAAACCGGACGGCAGCGCCGTCACGTGGTCCCCGTGGCTCATCCAGACCTGAAGCCTGGACGGTAACCCGACGAAGAGCGGGCTTTCCGGTGCCAGCACCTCGATGGTGGCAGGCCCGTACTCCCGTTTTGCGCCGGGGGCGACCTCCCCGCCCAGTGCCTGAGCCAGCAGCTGCAGCCCGTAGCAGATGCCCAGCACGGGCACGCCGCTCTCTAAAACGTAGTCGGGCAGCGAGGGCGCGCCTTCGTCGTAGACGCTGTTGGGTCCGCCGGAGAGGATCACTCCCTTGGGGTGGAGAGCCAACACGCGCCCGGCGGGCGTGTCCCAGGGCAGAATCTCGGTGTAGACGTGCTGCTCGCGCACGCGGCGCGCGATGAGCTGCGTGTACTGCGATCCGTAGTCCAGAATGATGACGGTTTCACGCTCGGTCATAGTCGCTCCTCTCCCACCGCTTCCCCCGCCGATCTGCTGATCACTCCGCAAAGACGATGGTCCCGTCCTCCTGCAAAGCCTCGATGATTGCCAGGGAGACGATGGGCACGTCCACCTTTTGCTCCAGCATCGCTCGCCCGCCCTCGAAGCGCTTCTCGATGAGCACGCCGATGCCCACCAGCGTGGCACCGGCCTCTTCGACGATGCGCACCAGCGCCGCGATGGTCTGTCCCGTCGCCAGGAAGTCGTCGATGATCAGCACGCGGTCGTCGGGGTGCAGGAACTCCGACGAGACCATCAAGGCGGTCTTTCCGCCCTTGGTGTGCGACGGCGCGAACTCCACGAAGGTGGGTTCTTTCATGGTGATGGGCTTGTGCTTGCGGGCGAAGACGATGGGCACGCTCAGAGCGTAGGCCGTCGTCAGAGCGGGGATAATGCCGGAGACCTCGGCGGTGAGCACGCGGGTGGGTTGCTGCTCGGCGAAGCGCCGGGCGAACTCGGCGCCGGCCTCCAGCATCAACTCCGCGTCCACCTGTTGATTGACCACGCTGTCGATCTTGAGAATCCCATGGCCCAGATATTCCCCCTCTTCTAAAATGCGCTGTTTCAATAAATCCATCTCTTGCCTCCGTACCGCTGACTGTGATAAAGACAGCCTTTGGCAGCCCTGAAAAAAGGGTCGGCCAAAGAAATATAAAGTAAACCTGTAGGCGAAGTGGCGTCGGAGCACGGGACGGCACTCCACTGCGTTCCGTGCCTGACTGCGAACGGGTATACTTGAGCTTGATGCTCAAAGACGATCATGACCCCATAGTATAGCAGCTGCCCGGCAACCGACAAAACGGCGTTTTTATCCTCGCCGTGGCCAATGAACCGCGCGATCCTGCGCTTCGCTCAGAGCGGCGAGCGGTTGTTTTCACCCTCAATTATGGTATGATCAAGCCGGACATTTCAGTGGGGAGGTTATCCGAGGAGAGAACATGCTATTTGTCGATAACGAACATCATACAGACCCGCGTATGAACCTGGCGATTGAGGAGCACCTGCTCCGCCACTTCGAGGGCGATGATGAGATTCTGCTCTTCTACATCAACGAACCTTCGATCATTATCGGGCGCAATCAGAACACACTGGAGGAGATCAACGAGGCTTACGTGCGCGAGCACAACATCCACGTGGTGCGTCGCCTCTCCGGGGGGGGAGCGGTCTATCATGACTTGGGCAATCTCAACTTCAGCTTCATCACCCCGTACAAAAAAGGGACGCCGCAGGACTTCGAGCACTTCACGCGTCCCGTGATCCGCGTGCTGCGTGAGATGGGCGTCGAGGCGGAGCTGAGTGGGCGTAACGACATCCTGGTGCAGGGGCGCAAGATTTCCGGCAACGCGCAGTACCGCACCGCCGACCGCATGTTCAGCCACGGGACGCTGCTCTTCGATACCAACTTGCGCGACGTCGTCGAATCGCTCAACGTCAGTCAGAGCAAGATCACCTCCAAGGGCTTGAAGTCGGTGCGCAGCCGCGTGGCTAACATCAGCGAGTTCCTGGACGAGCCCATGACGACGCAGGAATTCCGCGCCCGTCTGCTGCGCGGCATCTTCCGCGACGCGGACGAGATCCCCCAATACCGGCTTACCGAGGAAGATTGGGCGCAGATTCGGCGCATCAAGGCCGAGCGGTACGACACGTGGGAGTGGAACTACGGACGCTCGCCGGAGTTCAACGTTCAGCACAGCAAACGTTTTCCCTCCGGTGAGGTCGATGTGCGCATCAACGTGCAGCAGGGCTTTATCCAGGACGTGAAGATTTACGGTGATTTTCTGGGTGACGGCGACGTGTCCGACATCGAGAAGCGCCTGCTGGGGGTACGTTACGACCGCGACGCGCTGGCGCAGGCGCTGGAGGGGCTGGATACGTGCACCTACCTGGGCGGCGTCGAGGGGGAAGCCTTTCTGGATTTGATCTACTGAGTGACGCCTTTGGTCTTGGGGTGGAGAGCAAGGCGCTTTGGCATCGAAAGGATATGAAAAATGATAGCCACGGGCTGGTTGATCCCTGCGCTGTTGGGTGGCGGGGTGTTGATAGTCGTCGCGGTATTGCTCTTCCTCTTTTGGAAGCGTTCACAAGAGGTCAATTTGACCGAGACGCCGGTGGGGGAGAAACCGGTGTGGATGCGTACCCAACCCCCGGTGGAGACGTTGGCGGCGGCTCAGGCCGATGGCCTGGGGGTAAGGCTTTACGACCACGATGAGGGTGAGATGCTGGCTGCGCCTTTCGCCGAGCAGATCGAAGACATCGTCGGCGCACGAGTGGCCGAGGACCCCACCGTCTCCCAGTACGAGGTCGATTTCGGCACGGCTGACGATGGGACGTTGGAGGTTTGGGTCAACGGTCAGCGGTACACCGATGTGGCTGAGATCCCTCACCCGCGCCTCCGTGAGATTATCCGCGACGCAGTTCAGAGCTGGCAGGAGCGCCCATGATTTTCCGAAAGATGATCCGTGAGACCGCCTTCAGTTTGGCCCGCCGTGACCTGGCGGCTTTCCTTGAGGACCACGAGGAGGATCTGGTCTTGATCTTCCGCGAGGAGATGCAGCAGCTGGACGACGAACTGCCGGAGGAGAACCTCTTCATCGACCTCAAGATGGTGCCGCTGGGTGAGACCATGCTCCGCGCGGCGCTGCGCGCCATCCGTCGCTTCCTGGTGGAGGATACCCCCCAGGCAAATGCTTCAGAGGCTTTGGAAGAGACGGGCCTGGGGGCACTTGAGGAGGTCTCCTCTCCATAAACCGGAGCAACTCGCTCGTACCCGCTGGGGCCCGGTCGGGAGCGCATCTCCTGAGCGCAAGCCAAGGCACCTGGCACAGCTCCCCAACTCATTGAGAAGATACCCTCAGGCCAGGTTGGACGGAAGGCGGAGATACTTCTTGTCATTCCGAGGGAGCATGGGCGAGTTGAGGAATTCCCCCTAATTCTTCCGCGCCCCGGTCAGCGCGCCGTTTTCCAATTCGTGTCGGCGCCGCCGGAGCATGGCCCAGCGTGGCTCGACTTGCGCCTGCACCTCGTTGAGATGCTTGTAGAGGCCCTCTTCTTGCATCAGCGCCTCGTGGGTACCCACCTGCGTGATGTGACTGCCCTCCAGCACCACGATCTTGTCGGCGCTGCGGATGGTGCTCAGTCGGTGGGCGATGATCAACGTCGTGCGGCCCACCATCAGCCGCTCCAACGCCTCCTGGATCAGCAGCTCGGTCTCCGTGTCCACCGACGACGTGGCCTCGTCCAGGATCAAGATCGGCGCGTCTTTGAGGACGGCCCGCGCGATGGCGAGTCGCTGCTTCTGCCCGCCGGAGAGCTTCACGCCGCGCTCGCCGATGATGGTGTTGTAGCCCTGCGGCAGGTTGGAGATAAAGTCGTGCGCGTTGGCGACCTTCGCCGCTCTCACCATCTCCTCCTCCGTAGCGTTGGGATTGCCAAAGAGGATGTTCTCCGCCGCCGTCCCGTGAAAGAGAAAGACGTCTTGCAGGACAATGCTGATCTGCTGTCGAAGACTCTGCAGCGTCAGGTCGCGGACGTCGCGCCCGTCCAGCCGGATTTCACCGGCGTCCACGTCGTAAAAGCGGGGGATGAGACTCGCCAGCGTCGTCTTACCCACGCCCGTTGGCCCGACCAGCGCCACGACGTGCCCGGCGGGAATCTCCAGGTTGATCCCCTCCAGCACGACGTCGCCCTCGTCGTAGGCGAAGTCGACGTTGCGGAAGACGATGTCGCCGCGTGCCCGTTCCTTGAGCCGGACAGCGTCGGCGCGCTCCACCACGTCGGGTTCCTCGTTCAGCAGCTCGGAGACCCGGTCGGCGCTGGCCAGCGACTCCTGCAGGTGCTCCCAGGCCATGCTCAGCTGACGCACCGGTTGGTAGAATATGTTGAGATAGAGGAAGAAGGCCACCAGATCCTCGAGCGGCAACGTCTGCTGCAGCACCAGCCGCCCGCCGAAGTAGATCAGCACGATGGTCCCCAGTGACGAGGTGAACTCGACGAAGGGATGGAAGATCGCCATCAGCCGCAGGGCGCGCAGCAGCGAGTCCCGGTAGCCGACGATGCGCCGCCAGATGCGTGCCGACTCGATCTCTTCGCGCGTGAAGGCCTTGATCTCCTGGATGCCGGAGATGTTGTCGTTGAGCAGGGCGTTTAACTCGCCCAGTTTCTCCTGACGGACGCGGAAGGCGGGACGGACGTACTTGGAAAAGCCGCGCATCGCCAACACGATCAGCGGAATCGGCACCATGCTCAACAGCAGCAGCGTTGGATTCATGGAGAAGAGAATGGCGCTGACGCCCACGAAGGTCAGCACGTTGACGATCACGTCGGGAACAGCGTGGGCGATGAGCGTCTCGAACTTATCCGAGTCGTTGACCAGCCGCGACATCAGCTGCCCCGTCTGCTTATCCTCATAGAAGCGCAGCGAGAGCTGCTGCAGGTGCTCGTAGATATGCTGACGCACGTCGGCGACCACGCCCCATCCGGCGACGTGTGCCGCGTAGCTGCGGACGAAGCGCATGACGCCCCCGGCCAGAAAGACGCCCAGCGCCGTCAGCGCCAGCCGCGTGATAGTCGACATGGCCTCGGGGCCCGAGGCGGGATCCTCGACGATGGCGACCATCTCCCGCACCAGCCAGGGTGCGACCAGCGTCGTCCCCACCAGCAGAATCATGCTCAACACGGTGATAAACAGTGCGCCTGTGTATTTCCCCTGAACGTTCGCTTATTTTTCGAGCCATTTCTCGGATTCCACCCACTGATCAAT
>JBNGCW010000004.1:49842-149396 GCA_049975525.1 Anaerolineae bacterium | reverse complement strand
ATTGATCAGTGGGTGGAATCCGAGAAATGGCTCGAAAAATAAGCGAACGTTCAGGTGTAAAGCTCCTACCGATGAGTTCCTTGCATCGTATGTTCCAGGGGGAAACGTCACCGATTTGACCACGGCTTATGGATTCAGCCCTTATGGGGACGCCGTTCGTGTTACGTGGTCAGACGGACAGGTTGATGTTGTACTGTTGGAGAACAACTCATTCCTTTGTGTACGCCCCGAGACTTCGCAAGTGAAGCGCATTGAATTGCTGGATACGGCTAATGAGGTATTGGAGAGTAAAGAGTGGAATAGCGGGACGCAGTAAATAAGCGGATGAGCTAGTGAGTGTTGGGATCGTAATCGCAATCCTTGTTGTAACAACTACCCTTGTGCCTTCAGTCGAACACGATCCACAAGTAACGGATGAAAGCAAGGCCACAACTGCTGCCGAGGCGGTGGAAGATTTCCTACTCAGTTCCGGTTGGCTTCCTCAACCTGGTACCGACCTAGCACAGCATACCGACGACCTTGCTTGGACTGCTATTCCCGATGACTTGGCCCGGAGAATTATCAACGTCACAGTTCAGTGGGGAAGGGGAACTTCTGGGGATTCTCTACTTATGTCTTTACTTGATGACGATCCGACTTGTACGGTTGAAGTTGAGACAAATGTGACCCTCGCTGACGGGCAGAAAACGCGTTTGACTGTATAAGTGTGGGACTACTATTTCGCTCGCAGGGTGATGGTTGGAAACCTCTGGGGGTTCAGTGGGAATAAGCGCAGCAGAAGCTCGCCTCAGCGATGGGTTACTTAACTGAAGGATGAGATTGTGATGGCGGTGCGACCAGCGGCGCGCGGTGAAGGCTACTTCAGCCCCGGCGTGACGAAGAAGGTGACCGCCTGGGCGCGCCGGGAGCCGCCGGCGGCCTGACGGAGCGGGAGCTCGACGTGCTGTGGCTGGTGGCGGAAGGACTGACCAACCGGCAAATCGCCCAGGCCCTGGACATCGCCGAACGCACGGTCGGCTTTCACGTCAGCAACATCCTGGAAAAGCTGAACGTGGCATCCCGTGTGGAGGCAGCGATGTGGGCCAAAGACGAGGGCCTCGTCCCCTGAGCAGTTGACATCAGATCCATTTGGCAAGCCTGGCCTTTGAGGTCAGGCTTTTTCTGTCCAGACGATCTGCGCTGCGGAATCGGAGCGGAAAACCTGTAAGAATTGACAGTAGACGAGCGGCCTCGCGTTTGGTACACTGAAAGCACGTCCGGGAGAACAACACACAGCACACAGGAGTGAAATATGTCAGACAAGAACCAACGCACCGCCTGGGGCCTCGCCGTATTGGCCGGGCTCCCGCACCTGCTCTTCCCGCTGGCCGGGGAGAGCGCCTTGATCGGCCATCACCTGTCGCTGGCCTGGCTCGACGAGAACGCGGCGCTGACGGCCTTCCTGGCCCTGATCGCCGGCGTGCTCATCGTCGCCTGGCGGCGGGGATGGCCGCGCTGGGCCGCCAGTTGGATCGGCTACGGCGTGATCGTAGTCCAACTGGCGCCCTACGGGGACACGTTCATCAACCGGCTTTCATCGCAAATGCCGACCGGCCTGAGCGACGCATTCTTCTTCGCCCGCGTCATCCTCTCCTTTGGCGTCGGCTTCCTGCTGGCCGGGCGTGACCGTCTGAGCGGCCTGCTGGTCGCCCCACCGGCGTTGCTGCTTTGGCTGTGGCTCCAGTCCGACGTCACTCGCTCGTCCCTTGCCCTGCCGCTTCTCATCGGGGCCGGGATCGCGACAGCGCTGGGCGCGGCCTTCACGTTGCGTGTGGGCGACAAACGCATCGGCATACGGCTGGCGCTGTTGGTGGCCCTGGTCACGCGCCTGCTCTTGACTTACGCCGGGCTCTACCACCACAGTTTCATGCCGCCGCCGCGAGCCATCGCCATCGCGCTTCGCGATCTGCTGATCGCCGCCGCCCTGGTCACCGGGCCGCTGTGGGGCTGGGCCCTGTGGGAGCGGATACAGTGCTTGATCACCTCGACACCGAAGGCCGCCAGAGAATCGAAAATGGGAGGAAGCCGATGAATACCGATCACCAGCGCTGGATTCCAGGCGCTTTGGCCTACGCCGGAAGCGGCTTGCTTCTGCTCGTCAGTTACTTCTTTTTGTACACCACTATGCAGATGGTGACGGCAACCTGTCTGGCCCCGCTGAGCAGTTTCTTCGACACCCGCCCCCGGGTCTTTCTACTGACCGCCATCGTCATCGGCGCCAGCGCGCTGCTGTTACTAGCCCGAATGGCGCGCGAGCAGGATAAGATCCGCTTGATCCTGACCTTCGCCCTCGACAACCTTCTCTCCTTCTTCCTCTTCACCGGGCTGGCGATCCTGATCCATCAACTTCCACGTTCCTGGTCGCCCTGGCCCGGCTTTGTGTCGGCCGGGGCACTCCTGCTGGCCTTGTTCTGGGCCCAGGGATCGGGGTGGCCCTGGCGGCAGCGACCGGTGATCCGTTCTCGCCTACTGGCGGCGGCCCTGGGCCTGCTGCTCGTCGCCCTGATCGGTGCATTGGGAGGGATCACAGTGGCTCCCTCGGAACAGGTATCAGTACCGGCGACGCGCGTTCCCTCCTCGCCCCCGGCCACAGGCCCCGCCGCGCAATCCACCCCGGGGCTCGTCCCGACGGCCATCGCGCCCGCCCAGGAGACGCGCGTCAGCCTCGGTTCGCGCCCCCTGCACGGGGAACCGCCCTTCGCCGCCACGCTCTCCGCTTCGATTTATCTCGGCGTGGATGGAGCGTGCCAGTCGCTGCGCTGGCACTTCGACGACGGCAACCAGAGCGAGCAGCCCTGCCCGTCCGATCCCTGGCCCTGGCGCTTCACCGCCCGTCACACCTACACCGCGTCCGGCACCTACCATCCCCGCCTCACGCTGGCCCTCGCCGATGAGCGCACGATCACCTCGGATACCCAGACCGTGGTCGTGGCCGAACCTCAGCCAGCGCGTCCCCTCTCGCGCGTTATCTTCTGGGGGGCCTGGGCGCTGAGCCTGCTGGCGGCGACTGGCGCGCTCGTCTGGCTCCGCGGTCGCCCGAGGCGCCTGCGGGTCATCGGTTACGCCCTCGTCGCCCTGCTGCTGATCGCCTTCGTGCCGCCCTTCTCCTACCTGCCCGATCCGCTGGGGATCGTCTGGGCCGCGGTCGGCGGCTACGCCCACGATCCGCGCCTGCCCTTCGCGGACCGCTTCCTCGTCGCCGGATCGCCCGTCGCCCACCTGCGCCCCTGGCTCGACGGGCTGATCGGCCAGACCGGGCTCGACCCGCTCGATCCGACCGCGCCGCTGGCCCGCTACGAGCCGGTGCGCGTGCGCGTTCCCCGGCACCGCGCCGCGCCGGTCGAGGTGCTGACCCGCTTCACCTACGCCGACGGCTCCCGGCGCATCTACGCCATTCCGCTCTATCAGCCCAGCGGTCCCTCCGGCCTCTACCAGGCCGACTGGGCCTACGACGGCCTGGCTCGCCTGCGCACGGAGCACCGCGAACTGCCGGACATTCCTTTCCCCGATGCCTCGCCCGCGGCCGATACGTCAGCGGCTGAAACCTCAGCCGTGCGCCTGGGCGAGCCGCAGCGCCTGCCGCTTCCGAGAGAGGCTCAGCGGTTGGACACGGCCAACCCGTCCAACTGGTACTGGTATCGCGCGGGCTACACTGCCCTGTGGCGACACGCGGCCTGGTCGCCGACGGGCGACGCCTTCCTGGTCCGCGCCTTCGCCGACTACGACCGCGACGATCTATGGTTGGTGTCGGTGGACGGTAGTCAGGCCGAGCGCCTGGCCGAGGATGTGATCGACTTCGGGTGGTCGCCCGGTGGACGCTACGTCGTCTACACCCGGCGCACCAGCGCGTGGACGATGGGCGTCTTCGCCCTCTCGCTGGAGGAGCGCTGGGAGCGTCAACTGGCGCAGTTGGCGGCGACGGGCCGTTACGACTTCCCCGGCGTGAGCGAGGAGGGCGTCTGGTATGCCTCCGAGGGCGCTCTCTGGCTGGCGCCCTTCGACGGCGGCGCGGCGCGGCGGATCGATCCCGCCCACTGGGGCGCGCAAGGGCCGGTGCGCCCGGCGCCCGACGGCTCGCTGGTCGCCTACGCCTGCAGCGCGGGGATTTGTCTACAGGATCGGAGCGGCGGTGCGCGGCGCACCATCGACGCCAAGGCTCAGCAGATGGCCTGGAGCCCGGATGGTTCGCGGCTGGCGGCGGTGGCCTGGGAGGGCCGCGATGACGTGGCGCTTACCATCGCCCGGCGCGACGGACAGATCGAGCAGCGTGTGATCATCGCGCCCGATGGTGTAGCGGGCGCTCCGCAGTGGACGCCCGACGGGCAGCGACTGTTCGTGCAGACCGCGCCGTTCGGCGGGCGGCGGATCATAACGGTGGGTGTAGCGACCGGCGCGGCGCTGGACCTGAGCCGACCGTGCTGGGACGCCTGGTTCGATCTGGCGCCCGATGGCGAGCGGCTGCTTCTGACCAACGGACGGGGCGGCTTCTGGGTGGCCGACGTTCCGATTTCCTCACCTTTTTTCAGGTGAGTCAAAGATAGTTTTGGAAACGCCGGAAGGGATGGGCGGCGGAAATCTCTGGTATAATAGCCGCACTATGACGCTTTTAGCTGTATCCAATCTGGCGAAATACTACGGAGCCGACGCGGTGTTCACCGGCCTTTCCTGCGCCGTTTACCGTGACGAGTGCATCGCGCTGGTGGGACCCAATGGCTGTGGGAAGAGCACGCTTCTGGAGATCGTGGCGGGACACCTGGAACCTGATGAAGGGCAGGTCCACCGGCCGCGGGGCCTGCGCTTGGGCTATCTCCCCCAAAACCCCGATTTTCAGAGCGATAAGACGTTGTGGGAGGCGATGGAGGAGGTCTTCTCTCAGCTGCTCAAGCAGGCGCAGGAGCTGCGTCGGCTGGAACAGGAGATGGCCTCCGATGACGCGGCGCAGCGCGAAGCTGCCATGGAGCGCTATGGTACGCTGTTCCACGCCTTCGAGGATGCCGGCGGGTTCACCTACGAGGCCCGCATCGCTCAGGTGCTCGGCGGCCTGGGCTTCCGCGAGGCGGAGTTTCACAAGCCCATCGCCTACCTCAGCGGGGGGGAGAAGACCCGCGCGCTGCTGGCCCGCATCCTGCTCGAAGAGCCGGAGCTCCTGTTGCTGGACGAGCCTACCAACCACCTCGATATCGAGGGCATCGAGTGGCTGGAGGAGCACCTCCAGATGTGGGACGGTGCCATCATTGTCGTGGCCCACGACCGTGCCTTTCTGGACGCCATCGCCGATCGCGTCTGGGAGCTGGACTTCGGCACGTTGGAAGCGTACCCCGGCAACTACACGGCCTACGCCGCGCTGCGTGAGGAACGTCGCGCCCGGCGTCTGGCGGAATACGAAGCGCAGCAGGCTTACATCGAGAAGACCGAGGCGTACATCCGCCGTTACATGGCGGGTCAACGCAGCGCAGAGGCCAAGGGGCGCCTCAAGCGTCTCGAACGCCTGGAACGCCTTGAGCGCCCCAAAGAACACGTGGATCTGCACATCGATCTACAGACCACGCAGCGCAGTGGTGACCTGGTGTTGGGGCTTTACGGCCTCGCCGCCGGCTATCCCGATGATGGGATCCCCCTGGTTCACGTGGAGGAAGCCGAAATCCGTCGGGGGCAGCGGGTTGCGCTGGTGGGCCCCAACGGTTCGGGGAAGACAACGTTACTGCGCACCATTCTGGGGGATCTCGACCCCCTTCAGGGGCGGGTGCGCTGCGGAGCCGCCGTCCACCTGGGCTACTTCGCTCAGGTCCAGGCCCACCTTGACGAGGAGAAGACGATTTTGCGGACCATTCTCGACGCCGGCATGGTCTCGGTCCACGAGACGCGCTCTTTTTTAGCCCGCTATGGCTTCCGGGGGGAGACGGTCTTCAAGAAGATCGGAGTGCTCTCCGGCGGCGAACGCGCTCGCGTCGCGTTGGCGACCCTCTCTCTGCAAAAGGCCAATTTTCTGCTGCTGGACGAGCCCACTAACCACCTCGACCTGACCTCGCAGGAGTTGTTGCAGGAGATCCTCGTTAACTTCGAGGGGACCATCCTGATGGTCAGTCACGACCGCTACCTGATCCGCGAGACGGCCACCCACGTGTGGGCTCTAGACGCCGGTGTGCTTCGCACTTTCAATAGCTATCAGGCGTACGCGGCCTGGCACGTGGCGCGACATGCGGGCGCGGACACATCGCAGCAGGCCACCGAAGAGCGCCGGAGACGGCATGAGGCTGAGGAGCGCCGTAAGGAGCGCGAGCGCCAACGGGCGCTGGCCCGTCAGCAGGAGCAGCTGGAGGCCCTGGAAGCACAGATCGAGCAGCTGGAGCGACGTTTGCAAGCGCTGAGCACCGCGCTCAAGGTGGCGGGGGAGGCGCGGGACGTCGAGCGCGTGACGGAACTGGGCGCTGAGTACCGCAAGGTGGAGAGCGACATGGATCGCTTGCTCGAAAAGTGGGCCGCTGTCGCCGAAAGCTCCGAACTCTGAAAGCACCGACCAGGAGATTGGAGGTCAGACGCCCAATCTTGACTCTACTGAAATAACTAGCAGAAAGCGGATTTTTCTACGACTTGATACTATGTGTGGGTTTCTCGTGACCAAAATCACTAGATGTAGAGTATGGTCACCTAAAAATCCGATTTCTTGGACCTTTTTAGGGCAGCCAATCTTGACACCACTGAAATAACCACCAAGGACACAAAGTACACTAAGGATTTTAAGGCGTTTTTAATAAAAACACTCTTGTCGGATTATTGCATAATAAAACTAAGCCATAATTGGTGTCCTTAGTGCCCTTTGTGGTCAGAAAGACTTTTTTCAGTAGATCCATCTTGGCTTCGCTGAAATATCCCCTAACCTTTTTTCAGCAGGGTCAGCGGTTATTTCAGGTGATCCAAAGGGTGTTGTTGGAGATACGCCGCTACGGCGGGGGGCAGTAAGCCCTTCGCGCTCAAGGCTGCCGGTGTCTCCCCGGCGGCCAGCCGCTCCCGGATCTCCGTGGCGGAGATCGCCGGCGTTTCCACTTCATCCAGGTAGACCACCCGCGCGTTGCGCTGCTTGAGCGTCGCCAGAAAATCCCAGTTGGGTGGATAGCCGGGTCGCGGGCAGACGACGAGCGTCGCCAGCGCCGTGAGCTTGTCGATGCTGTGCCACCGCGCGAACTCAGGCTTCTCCCCGCCGACCAGATCGCTGCTCATGAGGAACATCAGCTCCATGTCATCGGGCACCTCTTCGCGCAGCGCCGCCAGCGTCTCCGCCGTGTAGTTGGGCTTCCCGCTGGCCTTGGAAAGGCGTTTTTCGATCCGGCTGACCTGTATCTCCGTCCTTGCCTCCTTCAGACAGCGGTGGATCTCCTCGACCGCCCGCTCGCAGAGCTGCACGCGCTGCTCGTAGCTCTCGGCCAGCTCCGGCTTGCCCGAGCCCACCGGATTGCGGCGGTAGACCGGCACGATCAGCGTCTGTGCCACCTCGTAGCCTCGCGCCGTCAGCGCCTGCAGCGCCTTGCAGACCAGCGTCACGTGCCCCTGATGCACCGGGTTCGCCGAAAGCCCGAAAACCAGGACTTCACGCATCGGAGTAAACCTTTAGCGAAGTGGCGTTGAACATAGAAGGGCATTCCCCTGTGTTCTGTGCCTGACTACGAACTTTTTTATCGGAGTTATCACCACGCCCATGCTTTCAGCGCGTCCACGCTGGGGAAACCCTGGGGATATTCGTCGTATTTGGGTTGAATTTCCTGTGGATAACCCGCGATAGGCATAGGATCCAGCTTATGACGGTTGCGCCAACTGCGCAGTCCCAGCAGCTTGCAGACCTCCAGCACGCGCGCCGCTTCGCCGGCATAGCGTGTCCGTACGGCCTCCGTCAGCGCCTCCAGATCCGCGCCGAATTCCATGAAGAGGCGCGTGGCGCGCTCGATCTCGGCGTAGGTCATGCCCAGTTCATCCTCGTCGGTGAGTGGCGTGCCGTCCGGCAGCACGCGCAGGCCCGGCGTCGGTGGGCGCTCGACGACGGCCTCCGGTAGACCTAACAACCGTGCCAGCGCACGCACCTGGCGCTTGAACATCCAGCCCAGCACGGCGAGATCCGCCGCGCCGTCGCCGCGCTTCGTCATAAAGCCCGCGTGCTCGCCCTCGCTGCGGTTCCCCGTGCCCGCCACCAGCAGCCCCTGCTCGTTGGCCACCGTCGAAAGCAGCGTCATCCGCAACATCGCTTTGAGATTCATCAGAGGCAAGGGCGTCGGTGAGGCCTGGGGATCAACGCCCAGGGCCGCGCAGGCCGTCTCGTACAGCGGCAACACGTCCATCGTCTCCAGCGTCAGGCCCAGCGCCGCCGCTACCTGCTGGGCGTACGCCTTATCCTCCTCCACGCTCTGGCATGGCAGGAAGAAATAACGGTTCTGCCCCGGCGTCGCGCGCTCCACCAGCGCCGCCGTTGTTGCGCTGTCGATGCCGCCGGAGATGCCCAGCGTGAAGCCGTGGGCGCCCGCCAGCGCCGCCTGCACCCGCAGCCAGTTCACCAGCTGCACGATCAACTCTTCGTCGATCTCATCCTCCGTGATCAGCGCGTGAATCGCCGCGTTCGTCTTCGCCAACCGCTGTCGCAGGTCGCTGTCAGCCGCTGCTCTCAGCTCATCCAGATTCCAGCCCTTTGTCATCATCATTCTCCAAGGTAGTCAGATAGTCGGGGGGCAGGTGATCGGATCGTCGTCTCGTCAAGCCGCCACTTTGTCATTTTTCATTTCGAATTTGTCATTGTACGTATATGACCTTAACATTCACGCAATCACGTCCCGCACCATCGCCGCCAGCGCTCGCGCGCGCTGCGGTGCGTCCCCCACGTATGTCTGCGCGTCCAGACATTGCTCCACGCCGTCCGGGGTCAGATAGCGTCGAATCCTCGCGTCCTCACACAGGCCCTGCACCAGCGGGTTCGGCTTGCCCGCCTGCAGCGCCTCCCAGGCGACCATGGCGTGCTCGCGGATCACCTCGTGCATCACCTGGCGGTCCGCGCCCGCGCGTACCAGCGCCATCAGCAGGCGCTCCGTCGCCGCGAAGGTGCCGTAGGTCGCCAGGTTGCGTGCGACGGCCGCGTCGTCGATGCGCAGATCGCTCAACAGGCGGTTCGCCACGCGGAGCAGTTCATCCACCGCCAAAAAGGCCGAGGGGAGGACTGCGCGACGGTTGGCCGAATCGTCCATGGTGCGCTCCAGCAGCGAGTGAGCGGCGTTATCCCAGGCGACGCGCGGCAGGGCCGCCACATAGCGTGCCAGCGAATCGATCTTCTCGGCGCTGATGGGATTGCGTTTGAAAGGCATCGCCGACGAGCCTACCTGCTTTTCGCCGAAGGGCTCGCGCCACTCGCCCAGCGGGGGCGACTGCAGCAGCCGCAGATCGAAGGCGAGGCGGTAGAGCGACCCCGCCAGTCCGGCCAAGGCCGTCAGCACCTCCCAGTCCTGGCGGCGCGGGTAGGTCTGCGTGGCGACGGGGAACGCTTTCAGGCCCAGCGCGTTCATCACACGCGCCTCCATCTCCGCCGCTGTCATGCCCGTGCCTGCCAGCAGATCCGTGTAAGAGGCCGAGGTGCCCACCGCGCCCTTGATGCCTTTGCCGCGCAGACCGTTGCGCAGGCGCCGCAGCGCCTCGAAGTCGGCCAGCAGATCCTGGGCGTACTGCGCCAGCCGGTAGCCGACCGTCGTCGGTTCGGCGGGCTGCAGATGCGTGAAGCCCATGCAGGGCTGATCGGCGCGCTCCTCGATAAGATCGACCAACGTCGCCAGCAGCGCGCGCAGCCCCTCCAGCAGCAGATCCAGCGCTTCCTGCTGGCGCAGCACCTCGACGTTGTCTTTGACGTCCATGCTTGTCGCGCCCAGGTGGATGATGCCGCCGCCCAGGGGGCACTGCTCGGCGTAGGTCTTGACCTCGGCCATCAGATCGTGGCGGATCTCGGCCTCGATCTCGGCGGCGCGCGCCAGGTCGATCTCCTCTTCGTGGGCGCGTAGATCGGCCAGCTGCTCGGCAGTGACCAGGCCTGCCTCGTGCTGTGCCGCCGCCAGCGCTACCCAAACGCGCCGCCAGAGTCGCCGCCGGTGCGCCTTCGACCAGACGCGACGCATATCCTCGCCGCCGTAGCGCCAGGTGAAGGGCGAGAGATAGGTCTCGTGGGAGAAAGTCTCTTCAGACATAGAGTGTGTTTTCCTCGATGCTCTTGGCGATGCGCTCTATCCGGATACCTTGGATTCCGGCTGGCGTGAGGACATCAACCTGCTTTCCCAATAGGCGTTCAAGATACTCGGTAAACTCGACGAAGCGAAATCCTATGGGCTGATCAAACTCTACGACAAGATCGACGTCACTGGTCTCTGTGGGCTTATTTCTTGCATATGAGCCGAACAGACCAATTCGCTTAACTCCATATTCAGACACTAGATACGGGTAGTTTTCTCGCAAAATTTCGATGACGTCTTCTTTAGTCAAGGTGCTCATGCATTCTCCTTACTTTTCCCGTAGATACGCATCCTTCAGCGCCTTGATTACCTGGCCCGTCCCTACCTTCCGGGATGCTCCAAGCATTCCGGAAGGTGAACGCTGATTCTACTGAGAAAAGGTCGATCTAACCGCAGAGCACGCAGAGGACACAGAGATTCTTAGTTGTGCTATGATTTTATATCATGAAATTCGGAGAAATGTAAAAATAGTTAAACATAACTTTCATTTTTCTTAGCGTTCTCTGTGATCTCTGCGGTAAAAAGACTTTTTTCACCAAAGCCAACGCTAGACTACAATCAGTTGGTCACGCTCCGGGCCGACGGAGACGTAGCGAATGGGCGCGCCTGCCAGCTCCTCGATGCGGCGGAGATAGCGCTTCGCGTTCCCCGGCAGATCGTCCCAGGCGCGGACGCCGGTGGTGTCCTCCAGCCAGCCGGGCCATGTCTCGTAGACGGGCTCAACCTGTGCCTGCGTCGCCGTGTCGGGCACGTAGTCGATCACCTCGTCGCCCAAGCGGTAGCCGGTGCAGATCTTGAGCTCCTCGAAGCTGTCCAGGATATCGAGCTTGGTGACGGCGATGCCCGTGAAGCCGTTGAGCCAGCTGGCGTAGCCGATGGCGACGCCGTCGAACCAGCCGCAGCGGCGTGGGCGTCCCGTCGTCGCGCCGTACTCGTGGCCCACGTCGCGCAGCTTCTGCCCCATCTCGTCGTGCAGCTCCGTGGGAAAGGGTCCGCCGCCCACCGAGGTCGCGTAGGTCTTGGTGATGCCCAGCACCTCGTCCAGAGCGCGCGGGGGGATGCCCGCGCCCACGCAGGCGCCGCCGGCCGTCGGATTGGACGAGGTGGTGAAAGGGTAGATGCCCCAATCCAGTCCGCGCATAATGCCCAGCTGCCCTTCCAACAGAATTTGCTTGCCCGCGCGGATGGCGTCGCGCACCAGGGGCATGGCGTCCACGATGCGGTGGCCCGCTGCGGCGCGCCAGCCCGCGCAGAGCTCCAGCAGCTCGTCCACCGTCACCTCCGGCAGACCGAAGTAGGCCAGTTCGCGGTTCTTGCGCGGCACCAACATCTTCAGCCGCTGCCGCAGGCGCTCCGGGTCCAGGATCTCGCCCACGCGGATGCCCTGGCGGGCCGCCTTGTCACTGTACGTCGGCCCGATGCCGCGCTTCGTCGTTCCCACCTCCCAGCCCTTTTTGCGTGAGCGTTCCTCGGCGCCGTCCAGCAGCCGGTGGAAGGGCAAGATCAGGTGGGCGCGCTTGTCCACCACCAGGTTGCGCGTATCGATCCCGGCATCTTCCAGACTGGCAACCTCTTCGAGCAGTGTGTTGAAATTGACCACCGTGCCTGTCCCGACCAGGCATGTTGTCTCCGGGTTGAAGATGCCGGAAGGTACGATGTGCAGGGCGAACTTGCCGTGCTCGTTGACCACGGTGTGCCCGGCGTTGTCGCCGCCCTGGAAGCGAATGACCATGTCGGCGTCCTGCGCCAGGTAGTCGACGATGCGTCCTTTGCCCTCGTCGCCCCACTGTGCTCCAACTACGGCTGTAACCGTCATCTCTGTGCTCCTTTCTTCTGTCAGCGGATTAAGCGGATTGAGCCGAGGGGTAGGGATGCCATGATTCAACCCCTCTGCTTTGGTTGCTAAATCTGCTGAGCATTATGAATACGCGGAGACCGTTGCCGTCTGGACGATGCCGCTGCCCCCGGCGCGATAGGTGATGTACCAGTGCGGCACCCAGGCCAGCGCCAAGAGCGTGATCTCCACGTCGGTGCGGCGCGGCGTGATCCGCACGTCCTCGAACTGCTCCAGTGCCCTCTCCCAGCGCTCGACGATGGCCTGCGTCTCCTCCTGCAGCTCCGCTTCCAGCTCCTTGATCTCCTCCTGATACTCCATGATGTCCTCCTCGGCGGCCTGCACGTCCATCTTGGATGTTGAGATGCGTCCGATCTTGTTGGCCGCCGTTGAGAGACTGCGCCGCCGCCCGGAGAAAAGGCTCAGCACCGTCTCGCTGGTGGAGATCAGGGCGTCGCGCTGGCGGCGTTTGGCCTCGGCCTCTTTCTTGGCCAGCTTCTCCCGCGCCCGGCGCAGGCGATCTTCGAGCCGGTCGATCTTGTCGCGGTAGGTATCCTCCAGTGCGTCGACCTCCTCGTCGCGCAGTTCCCGCGCCTTCTGCTGCACGCGCAGGCGGAACTCGCGCTCCGTCTCCCCTGGCTCCGTGTAGAGATCTGTCGCGGGATTGTAGCGCAGCACCAGCGCGCGGGTGCGATAGAGGTGATCATCCAACTCCTTCTTGAGCGCTGTGAACTCCGTGGACTCGTTGATGGTCTCCGGTAATGCGTCGAAGTAGGCGTCGGGCTCCGGGCGATCCAGCAAATCGCGGGGCGTCAGATCCAGCGCCTCCGCCTGCTCCCAGCGCACCGTGCCCACGCCGCGTGGCGGTTGCGCCAGCAGCGCAAAGTCCTCCTGCTCGTGGACCTGGAGCGCTTTTGTCTGTTTGACGAAGTGCAGTCGCCCCATCCCCAACAGCGCCGGGACGTAGAGGATGGCGCGCTGTTCCACGTCGATGGCGCCGCCGGCCTCCTCTTCGATCTCGCGGATCGCCGCCGAGGCGCTTTTGCGCAGCGGCAGGTAGACCTGCTGCACACGGCCTGAGATCGAAGGTGGCGTGGAGTCGTAGGGGATTTCGGCTTCGGGCGCGGCCTTCACCGCAGACGGCTGAACGGCGTGCGAGGCGGCGGCTGCAGGCGCGCCGGTCACCGCACCCGCCGAGGTCACAGGCGCGTCCTGCGCACGCCCACCCATCAGCTCGCGCACCTGTAGCCGTGTCAGCGGTCCGCGCAGATAGCTCATGGCCCACCGCGTCTGGAAGGTGAGCGGTGCGTCCTCGTGGACATTATGCAACAGGAAGACGCGCTTGTCCAGGCTGCTGAGGATGGCGTCCAACGCCTTGCGGTCCATCCCGCCGACGTTCGCCGCAGCGCTCTCCAATCCATCTAAGAGGCGGTCCTTGTCGCGCTGCGCTTGCAGCCGTCCGATGAACCACGTGCCCGCATTGGTCAGCCCCTTGTAATCCAGATCCGCCGGGTTCTGCGTGGTGAGGACCACGCCCAGGCCGAAAGCGCGCGCCTGCTTCATGAGGGTCAGCAGCGGCTTCTTGCTGGGTGGTTCGGCGACAGGGGGGAAGAACCCGAAGACCTCGTCCATGTAGAGCAGCGCGCGCAGGCTGGTGGTGCCCGGCTGGGTGCGGATCCACGTTACCACCTGGTTGAGCAGCATGGTGACAAAGAACATACGCTCGGCGTCACTGAGGTGGGCGATGTAGAAGATGGAGTGCCGCGGACGGCCCTCCGGCGCTTCCAAAAAGCCGGGGATGTCTAGCGGCTGGCCCTCCAGCCAGCTCTGGAACGTCGGCGCCGCGATGATGTTGTTGAGCGTCATCGCCAGGGAGAAACGCTCCTTCTCCGGGAAGAAGGTGTCCATATCGAAGACGCCCAATTTGCGCATGGGCGGATTCTGAATCGCCATAATCAGCCTGGGCAGATCCAGATCCTGGCCCTGTTTCCAGACGTGCTCAAAGATGCTGGAAAGCAGAATGTGTTCGCGGGAGCGTACGGGGTCGGCGTCGATGCCCACCAGGCCCAACAACGCGCTGACGGTGCCCTGAATGCGCTCGCGGATCAATTCGGCGTTGCCCGACCAGTCCAGCGCCGGGGCGGCGAAGGACTGCAGGATGGAGACGGGCACGCCGGCGTCGCTGCCGGGCGTGTAGATGACGAAATCCGCCGTCTCGCGCAGCATGCGAATCCGCTCGCCGTCCTGTCCCCACTCTGCCAGCCCGTTGCGCCAGAGCTCGGCCTGTTGAGCGGCATAGGCGTCCGCACTCAGATTCTTGCGTCGCGCGTCGTCGGGGTTGATCCAGGGGCGGAAATCCTCCGGCGCCAGATCGGGGAAGGTGAGCAGCAGGTTGGTGATGTCGCCCTTGGGATCGATGAGAAGGGCCGGCACGCGGTCGATGGCGGCTTCCTCCAGCAGATCGATGCAGAGGCCGGTCTTGCCGCTGCCCGTCATCCCTACGCATACGGCGTGTGTGGTCAGATCGCGGGCGTCGTAGAGCACCGGACGCTCCCGTCGCCCGCCCGCTTGCAGATCGTAGACTTTTCCCAGGTAGAACGCGCCCAGTTTTTCGAATTCCATAGGACCCTCCGGTAAGTCTCTGGTGAAACAGCTCATAAGAATCGGATTTCTCCAAAATCACCCCTACGTGCAGGAGCATGCGCGGTCCAAACCACGAGATCCCTCCTCCTTCGCCGTGCTCAGGGGTCGGGATGACAAGGGGATGACCGACTAGAAATTCGATTTTCCCGCCTTTCAGGTGAGCCAGGCGTTATCGACTTCCAGATCCAGTATAATGCAAGCGACGGGAGCGTCAAAGGCGGAGGCTGGGGGCGTGCGCAGCGGCAGGCACCTTTCTCTCAGCTCCTTCGGTGAAAGGGGCTTGAAGGGGGGCGACGCTAGGGCTCCGCCGGCCAGAGCGAGAGGCCTGTCAAGGGATCGGTGACGCGGGCGCGGGGCTTGCCCTGCAGCGCCTGCACCGTCAGCTCCGCCACCAGCACCTCGGCGGCGAAGAGATGCCCGCCGCGAACGTGCCCCTCGGCGTCGCCCAGGATGACGTGGGGATGCACGAAAGGCTCCCTGTCCTTGAGCGAGACGTTGGCGTTGAAGGTGAGCATCTCCCATTCGCCCTCCAACGTGAACGAGGTGTAGCGCTCCTCGACGAAGCTGTAGCTGCCGATCTCCGGGTTGCGCAGCGCGCCGATGCCCAGCACCTGCGCCTGCCAGATGTCGTGATCTCTGCAGTATGCCGTCAGTGCCGTCACCAGCTCCACGCCGGTGGGTAGACGGAGGGCGTGATATGCTCCCTCCCGGTATGTGGTCAAGGTTTTTTCTCCCTTCCCGACCTTCTATCCCTCTCCGGGCGACGGGGGGATAATGAAGGGCGGATCGTCCTCGTCAAAGGGCAATTGCAAGGGGCGGGTCCCCAGACGCACGCGCACCGTTTTCTCCTCGCCTTCGCGCAGGATCGTCAGCCGTACGCGATCGCCGGGCGCGTAACGTCCGATCAGCACGTCCAACGGCTGGCTCTCCGTCACAGTTTCGCCGTCAACGGCAGTGATCACGTCGCCTACCTCCACGCCGGCGTCGTCGGCCGGGCTCCCCTGGATGACGTCCATGATCTCGGCGCCTTCGTCTGTCATCTGAAAATAAACGCCCAGCCACGGTCGTTTTATCCCCGGTGTAGGCGGCTCCGGGCGATAGGGTGTCTCAGGACGTTCAAAGGATGGAGGTGCGAAAGAACGTCGCGCCGAGGTGCGACCCAGGCTGTAGCCGATGATGCCCCCCAGCGCACCGCCCGCGAGGAAGCAGCCGGTTGTGATGAGCAAAGCCACCAGGATCAACGTGACCCATTTCCAGGTGTTGGAGTTATTCATGGTTTACCTCCTCCGCTTCTGTATACAAGCGTTTGAACTCCTCTAAATAGTGTCTTGCGATCTCCGAACTATGCAAAATCAACACGTTCTCATCGTTATATTCCGCCGCGCTGCGTGAGAAATTATAGGATCCCGTGATGACCACGGCTTCGTCGATGACGATGACCTTATGGTGCATGTTGTAAGGGTTGCCGTCCAGGCGCACGTCGAGGCCCACCTGCTGTAGCGCCTCCACGTCGGACCCCTGATCGTTGATGTTGCGCGTCTCCACGACGCCCTGGACCTGCACGCCGGCTTTGTAGCGTTGGTTCAACGCCTGCGCTATCCCGGTATCGGTGAGGGTGAAGGCCATGAAGTGGATGCTGCGTTCCGCGCTTTCCAGCAGCTCGATGATATGTTGTCGGGTGGTGTCCTCCGGTGAGAAGTAGCTCTCTATCAAGATGTCATCGACCTCAACTTCCAGAGACGGCGGATCTTCGGGGGAACCGGCGCTGAAGATGCGGTGCGTGAACATCTCCTCGAACTCGTCCGTGTAGGTTTTTGCCAGTGCCGGTGAATCGATGCGCAGCACGTTGTTGTTGTTGCGATAGGTGCCGTTTTCGGTGAGATTCCAGGAGCCGGTCCAGACCTCGCGCCCGTCGATGATCACGAATTTGTTGTGCATCAGTGTGTCCTCGATATCGCCCACCACGGGGATACCGGCCTCGCGCACCCGGGCTGTGCCGCTCTCGTCGAGATGATCGCTGTCCGTCACCATACGGACGGTCAGGCCGCGCCGGTGCGCCGTGACCAATGCCTCGGCGACCGTTCTCAAGTCAAGGTTGTAGGCGGCGACATCCACGCGCTCTTGGGCTGCATCGATGGCCTGCGCCAGCACGGCGTCCAGACCGCCGGCGTCCTGCTCGTCACCACGCCCGTGGGGTGACGTGAACAACACCTGCACGCGGCCCTCGGTTTCCACAACCCGCGGATCTCGACCGCCGCCGAAGAAGAGGTTGCCGCTCGCCCAAACCACCACGATGAGGAAGAGCGAGAGCAGAAACTCCTTCCAACCCAGCCGGCGTCCTTCAACCTTCGTCATTTTCAACCTCCTCGTGGAATGTGGAGAGCCGGGAGATACGTCGGCGCACCTCGGTCAGGGGGTCGTCGGCGTCGTCGCTGTGCTCGGCGATGCGGCGAAGGGTGCGCCGCAACGTCCGCAGGCGCGGATGGAGGTGAGCCCAGGCGGTTTCCTCGTCGAGCCCGGCGGTCGCTGCCACGAGACACTTGACCTGCTCTTGCGCCCAGTCCAGCAGCACCGTGGCCTCGGGATCGCGCAAGGGATCGGTGAGCGTCGGATCCCCATAGATGCGCTCCAGGGCACGCTGCAGTCGTCGCTCGGTCGTCACGCCGGGTCCTCCCCGGCCTGCTGTCGAGCGAAGATCTCGATGATCTCAAGCTGCGGCGGCGTCGGGCGGATGAAGGGGCGTACGCGGTGGATGGTCGCCCACGCCTCCTGGGGCGTCATCCCCCGGCTGACGAGGTAGGCGGCGGCCATCGTCGGGGCACGCCCCACACCGCTGGCGCAGTGGACGTAGACGCCCCGCTCGGCGGCTCGCTGGGCCTCGATGAACGCTACCCCGCGTTCCAGGTCCTCCAGGCGCGGCGGCGCGTCGTCCTCCGTCGGCAGCCAAAGATAGTGCTCCGGCGCCACCCCGCGTGCAGCGTCGTCGCTCTCCTCGCGCAGGTTGACCACGGCGCCGATCCCTGTGGCGCGCATCCGTTCCAGGCCGTGTCGGCTTTGCTGTCCGCCGACGTAGAGACCGGGATAGACGCAACTGGCCCACGCCGGTGAGAAGCCCTGCAGCCGACGCGCGACCTTCTCTACAACCCACTGGCCGGTGCTGAGCAGCCCCTGCTCTACAAGCCGCCGGTAGATAATGTAAAGTAACTTCACCGGGGGCAGGGATTCCAGCCGTTGATGACGTTGAAAGACGATCTGATCCATAAGTTCACCCGTAGAGCGCCGAGGCCGCCTCTTTCGCGTTGTCGGCCGCCACGCCCGCTATCTCTCCGTATAAGTCGCGGTAATCGCGCGTGTGGATGACGATGGGCATGGGAACCGCGTGGCCTAGCAGCAGTGCCTGCTGTTTCGTCTCCAGGCGCGCCAGCACCTCCCGCAGCCGCGCGGTCCCCGCCACGCCGGAGAAGACGGCGCGGATGTCGTTCTCCTCGTCGAGCAGCGCCGTCACCCGCGTGCCGATCTGGCTCATGACCTCCGGGTCGATGCCGCTGGGCCGCTGATCGACGATGAGCAGCGTGACGTTGTACTTGCGCATCTCCCGCGCGATAGTGCCGAAGATGGTGTGTTTGGCGATCGCCGGGTCGAGGAACTTGTGTGCCTCCTCGATGGTGATGACCAGAGGGCGCGGCTCCTGACCGCGTCCACCCAGCGCGGCCTCCTTTCGCTTCACGTAGGCGTGGTGAATGCGGCGCGTGATGTAGTTCGCCACCAGGATGTAGGCCTCCAGCGCGTTGCCGTAGCGCCCGAACTCCAGTACCACGCTGACGCCGCTGTTCAGATAATCCAGGATGCGCCCAATGGGGTCATCCGGCGCCTGTTCTACCAGGAAGCCGAAGCGGTGCAGTTGGGCCAGCTTGCGCTGGATGGCGCCCAGCGTGCCCTCGTGGATGCGGTTTTGATCCAGCAGATTCGTCAACGCCTCATCCGGTTCTTCCTGCAGCAGACGGCGCACCCACGGGCGCCCCAGGCGTCGCCGCAGCATGTAGAGCGCGTTGGTCTGCACGTCGGTGAAGCCGAAAAGCGGCGCGAGCATCTCCAGATCCTCCGGGTCGAGTTGCTCGTAGCCGATGCGCACCGTGTAATCCACTTTGCTGCCGCGTCGCCGCGAGGACTCAGGATCCAGGGTGAAGACGCTCACCCGCCCGTCGTAGAAGAGCTGGCGCAGCCCCTTGACGTCCTGGTGTGCTTCGTCCTGGCTCCGCCAGCCGTACTCGTTGTGCATGTCGAAGATCAGGTTGACGGCGGCCTTATCTTGGATGATGCCCGCCAGCAACATGCGCGTGAGGAAGGTCTTGCCGGTGCCGCTCTTGCCGAAGACGCCGCTGGAGCGCTCCACGAAGCGCTGCAAATCCAGGGCGATACGCGTGCCCTCCATCTCCAGTGGCTCGCCGATGTAGAAATGGCCCTTCTCGTCAGCGTCACCGAAAATCTCCGCCACCTCCTCCGGGGTCGCGTCGTAGACGTGGGTGAAGTGCGCGGGCACAGTCTTGGCGGGTCGCACCTCGCCGGCGGCGTCCAGCACCAGCATGGGCGTGACGTCGATACGTCCGTAGGTTAACGTGCCGTTGTAGACCCGGGCGAGGAAACTCTGGGGATCGGTGGGAGGCACCTGCTCCACCTCGGGATTGCGCGTCTGCAGGGCTACGTCGGTGATCATGCCGAAGAAGCGCCGCTCCGTCTGCCCGCGCACTACGACGTAGCGGCCCACCGCCAACCCTTCGATGAGGCGGTCGGAGGCGAGCGTCACCTCCAGCCCTTTGCTCAGGCTACCCCGCACCACGGTGCCCAGTGCCGACGTGGACACCGGCTTGGGACGTGGAAACCAACGGTCTAACTCCGATTCTGCCATGGTCTCCTCTCTGATCTTGGCCTAGACATCTGTCTTGTGCCGAGATGGTGTGTGTTACTCGGCGTGTTGCTCGTCCAGTTCCTGCAGGATCTCGACGTAGGTTTCTAACGACCAGGTGCCCTGCACGCGGATGCGTGGCCAGGTGAAGCGGTTGTTCAACGTCTGAGTTGCGCCCCATTCCGTGGTCACTGCGCCCAGATAGCCGGCAGATTCTGTCACCGCTATGACATCGCGGTCGTATTTGCCGGAGGGATAGCAGAAGAAGGTCACCGGCTGCCCGGTGTGCGCTTCCACGGCTTCTTTGATGCCCAGGATCTGGAAAACCAGGAAGTCGTAACTGCGGTTGCGCAGATCATAGTGATCGCGCCCGTGTCCCTGGACAGACATGCCCGCCTCGGCCAGCGCGCGCATCTCCGTCCAGGTCATGTAGGCCTCGGCCTCGAAATGCGCCGGGGTCGCCAACACGAAGAACTCAGCGACGTAGTCGTATTTTTGCAGCAACGGCAGGACGTTGGTGTAGTGATCTTTGTAGCCGTCGTCGAAGGTCAAGACGATGGGCTTTTCCGGCAAGGGTTTACCCAGGCTGAGCGCGTCGTAGAGATCTTGGAGCAGCACCGTCTCGTAGCCCGCCTGTTTGAGGTACTGCAGCTGCGCCTCGAAATGCGCCGGTTCCACCGTCAGATTGCGACGCAGGCCGTCCGCGTCGGGCGGCAGCTCGGAGACGTAATGGTACATCAAGATGGGCACGTGCAGCGCTTCCGGCGGTGGGGGATAGGTCGCCGTCGGCTCCGGCGTCTCGGTAGGCGTCGCCGTAGGAGAGGGCGTGGCGCTGGGCGTCGGTGTCTCGGTTGCCGTCGCGGTCGCCGTCGCCGTGGGCGTTGGGGTGGGCGTCGCGGTTCGCGTAGGGGTCGTCACGGCTGTAGGCGTCGCCGTGGCCGTCGAGGTGATCACGACGGCGGCGTCGGCGGTGGCGCAGCCGCTCAACACAACGAGCAGGAGCAAGGCGAACAGGGGGCGTCTCACGCCGCGCCCTCCGCACGATAGCGTTCCAACGCTTCGCGCGTCGCGCGGAACGCCAGGGGAGGCAACGCTTCCAGAGGGAAGAAGGCCACATCAGCGGCGTCGTCGGCAGGAGTCAACACGCCGCCCGTGATCCGCCCTCGATAGACGATGACCAGGTCCGCCCCCTGCGGATGCTCGCGCCCGGAGATGAGCGTCAGCAGCTCCACCACTTCGACCTCCAATCCGGTCTCTTCGCGGCATTCACGCACCGCCGCCGCTGCTGGATCTTCGTCATGGTCCACGAAGCCGGCCGGCAGGCTCCAGCGGCCCTGCGCCGGGTTCCAGGCCCGCTGCACCAGGAGCACACGCTGTTGGTCGTCGGTCACCAGCATCGCCGCCGCGACCTTGTGCTCGCGGAAGACCACCAGATGGCAGGCGGGACAGACCCGTCGGACGCGCCCGAAGGCCCGGGCGTCCTCCAGCGCATGCCCACAGCGCGGACAGTAGTTCAATTCCAGACGTTGAGAGACCTTGTGAGGATCGAAGCTCAGCGTTTTGATTTCATCCTTAACCATGACATTGCTTATGGTACACGATCTGAGCGTAACGTCAACCTGTGGGCCGAGAGAGCAGAGGGCAGGGGGGTGGTCTCACATGAAATGAGGGCAGACATGAGAGTCTGCCCTCACGGTGACCACAGCTTGTATCACCGGCGGCGCGTCAGCCACCAGGTTGCCATGCCGAGCCCTATCGTGCTGAGCCCGAAGACGAGAGTCAGCCAGATCTGCCAGGAGGGCGGTTGGGAAGGCGGAGGTTGTGCCGCAGACAGAGGTTCCTCTCTTGCTTCGGACGTTGCGGTCGGCGTCAGTTCAATCTCACTGCCGACAGTTTCCTCGCCGGCGGGAGGCGTAACCTCGGCTTCTTCCTCAACACACGCTCCTGAGGTCTTGTCGGGCATACAGATACCCGGTGTTTCTTCCGGAGGTGCACCGCCGATCCCCAGACCCTGGGGCGCACCGTTTTCGCCGTCGTCCCAGACAGGGGCCGTGCCTCCCCCTCTTGCCTCGGTTTCCGTTTCCCCCGCTTCGTCCGCTCCTTTCTCGGTGACGGTCACCCTCGCTGAGGGAGCAAGGGCTTCGGTCTCCAAGTGCTCTTCCGGCGCGCTCAATGCTTCGACTTCGACCGCCTTTTCCACTTCGCGGGTGCCCTGCGCGCGCGATGGTTCGGGCGCTTCTACCGAGAGCGCTTTCTCTTGAGGCAAGGCGGCCGGCTGAGACGTCATGTTCACATCCACCAGCAAGCCCGCCATGACCACAAAGACGAGGGCGCTGAGCGTCGTCGCCAGCCGCATGGCAAAGAGCAGCGGACGACGTGGGCGCGTCGGTTCGGACTCAGGCGGTTTTACCATCGAGGGAGTCAGGAGGTAGTTCCTTGGTGCTTCGCGCAGGGGCACGTCTTGTATGAACGTCAGTGTCAGGCGCAGCGTCTCCAGGCGTGCCCGCAGCTCCGCGTTATCCTTCAACTCCGTCTCCAACGCTTCTACCTGCTGCGGCGCCAGCTGGCCGTCCAGGTAAGCGTAGAGATCGGCGTCATCCCACCTTAATTCGATCATGGTCATCCCACCCCCTTATGCCTTCTGACGATAACGAGGTGGCAAAAGTTCCGCTCGTTCCATAAGGTACTCTCTCATCTTGGCGCGGGCGCGGTACAGACGTGACTTGACCGTGCCCAACTCCGTTTGCATGGTGTCCGCTGTTTCCTGGTACGACAGTCCCAAACGGTCGATCAGGAACAACGTGGTGCGTTGCTCTTCTGGCAGCTCTTCCATCGCCTGGTCCAATAAAAGGCGCAGTTCGTCGCGTTGCACCGACTCCTCGGGGAGCTCGGTTTTATCTCGCAGGTGTGGATTGGCTTCTTCGTCCATCTCTCCGAAGTCATCAAAGGAGATGTAGGGACGGCGTTTGTGCCGCCGTAGTTCGTCGTAGCAGGCGTTGGTCACAATACGCAGTAGCCAGGCGCGGAAGGAGCCGCCTCGAAAGCTGTCCAGCGCCCGATAAGCGGAGATGAAGGCCTCCTGCGTGGCGTCGTCGGCTGCAGCAGGGTCTTTCATGATGTGGTAGGCCAGGTTGTAGACTTGATGCTGGTAGTAGAGAATCAGCTCGTTGAAAGCGTCAAGGTGACCGCGCTGGGCTGCTTTGACCAATTTCTCTTCGTCAAAATCTTCAAAAGTCGTGGCTGTGGACGTCATGTCCTCCCTCTGCACACCTGTGATGCCCGCGCCGCTATGACTTGACGGTTTTGCAAATCCGACTATACTTTGTGTAGGCCGGAGTGGCGGAATTGGCAGACGCAAGCGACTCAAACTCGCTCGGGCATCGACCCATGTGGGTTCGACTCCCACCTCCGGCATTATAACGCAAACGAGGGCGAGCTCAAGGTCGTCCTCGTTTTTTGTTCAAGGCTCTTGGTGGGAATGGGGTGAAGTCCCAAATCTTCTCTACGAGCTGCGGAAAACCTCACAGATTAACGCAGATGTTCACAGATTATATCTTTGGCTGCCCTGAAAAAAGGGTCAGCCAAAGAAAACATATAGTATCCTTTTCTCTACTGAAAAACCTTTTTCAGTAGAGTCATCGTTTCTGGCCGTGTTTATCGGTGCAAATCTGTGAGCGATTTCAAGCTCTCCTGGAGGCTTCCCTCGACGAGAAAGAGGGGAGATCCTCTCTTACGTAACCTGCAAGCGCTTTTGTTTAAAGGGGATCCGCGTAGTACTTTTTCACCAGCTTCATGGTGTAGTGGGGGAACGATGGATGTGGTGGTGGGATCGCAGAATCCGGTGAAGATCGCGGCCGCCGAGGCCGTGATGCGGCGGGTGTTCGGTGACGGAGCGGAGGTGCAGGTTCACGCGCTTTCCGTCGATAGCGGCGTCTCGGTTCAGCCCTGGGGCGATGTAGAGACCCGTCAAGGCGCCATTAACCGGGCGCAAGCCGCGCTCCGCAAGATGGACGCGGCCTGGGGCATTGGCTTCGAGGGCGGGTTGCTGGAGGTGGAGGGCGAAATCTACACCTCGGCCTGGTGCGCCGTAGCGCATCGGGACGGCGTGCTGGGCGTGGCGGGCGGCGAGAATCTGTTGTTGCCACCGCGCGTCGTCGCGGAGCTGCGGAGCGGCGTGGAGCTGGGTCGGGCTGTGGACAGGGTGACCGGCGCGCACAACTCCAAACAGAAAGGTGGTGCCATCGGAGCCTTCACCGGCGGGTACCTGGACCGGCAGACCGCTTACGAGCACCTTCTGCTGCTGGCCCTGGCGCGGTTTCTGAGCCCTCAGTACTACGACGATGAGGGCGGGGACAAGCGGTGAACGCGGAGCGTGAACACCGTGTCGAGCGCGACGCCCTGGGCGAGGTGTGTGTGCCCGCTGATGCGCTCTGGGGCGCGCAGACCCAGCGTGCGGTGGAGAATTTCCCCATCTCTGGTCAGCGTTTCGGACGGCGCTTCATCGCTGCGCTGGGGCACGTGAAGCGCGCCTGCGCGCTGGCGAACGTCGAGTTGGGCGCTCTCCCTTCTCCGCTGGGCGAGGCCATCGTGGCCGCCTGCGAGGAGGTCATCTCCGGTGCTCTGGACGCGCACTTCCCCGTAGACGTCTTTCAGACCGGCTCGGGCACCTCGACCAACATGAACGCCAACGAAGTCATCGCTAACCGCGCCATCCAGCGCCTGGGCGGCGCGGTGGGCAGTAAGTCGCCGGTGCATCCCAACGATCACGTCAACAGGGGCCAATCGAGTAACGACGTCATCCCCACGGCGCTCCACGTCGCCGCGACGCTGGCGGTGCGCGACGAGCTGCTGCCCGCGTTGGAGACGCTGCGCGCCGCTCTGCAGGAGAAGGCCGTTGCCTTCGACGAGATCGTCAAGATAGGACGCACCCATCTGCAGGACGCTACCCCTATCCGATTGGGCCAGGTCTTCGGCGGCTACGCGACCCAGGTGACGTGGGCCATCGAGCGCCTGGGGGCCGCCACGTCCGAGCTGCGCGCGTTGCCCCTGGGTGGTACGGCCGTCGGCACGGGGCTAAACCGTGCGCCCGACTTTCCGCAGCGCGCCATCGCGCACCTCAACGCGGCGCTGGGGACCGACTTCGTCGAGGCCGAGGACCACGTGGCGGCCAACGCCGCCCGCGACGCCGTTGTCGCCCTTTCGGGCGCCCTCAAGAGCACGGCTGTGGCCCTCACCAAAATCGCCAACGATGTGCGCTGGATGGGCTCCGGGCCACGCAACGGCCTGGGCGAGCTGGGCTTGCCCGCGGTGCAGCCCGGCTCTTCCATCATGCCGGGCAAGATCAATCCGGTGATGGCGGAGGCGCTCATCATGGCAGCCGCCCAGGTCATCGGCTACGACGCGGCGATCACCCAGTGCGGACTGGGGGGCAACTTCGAACTCAATACCATGACCACGCTTATGGCCCACAACCTGCTCCAAAGCATCGACCTGCTGGCGCAGGCCGTGCGCGCCTTCACCGGGCGCTGCGTCGCGGGTCTTGAGGCCGACAGCGAGCGCTGTCGATCCGCCGTGGAGCGCAGCCTGGCCCTGGCGACGGCGCTGGTGCCGCTCATCGGCTACGACGCGGCGACGGAGATCGCGCAGGAGGCGCATCGCACCGGGCGGACCGTGCGCGAGGTGGCGCTGGCGCACGGCGTTCTCTCGGCGGAGCGCCTCGACGCACTGCTCGACCCTCGTGCCATGACGGAGCCTGATCCCATGAAGTGAGCGCTGCCTCTCACGCTTGCCTTCCCACCACCTCGGAGCGCCTCCCCCTTCTTCCGGCTCCGGTTGTTGTCCCCTTGTGTAACCTTCCTGAAACTGATTAGTAATGACCTTTCGATGCTGATTTGTTAGGATAGAGTAGAGGTTTGCCCTCTCCCTACGTCGGTGGTCATTGTCGTCCGAGATCAGTGTGAAGAAAGGTGACTATGCCCAGCATTTTGATCGTTGAAGCGGATCCCGTCATGAGGCCTACGCTGTGTGATCTATTGACCCTGGAAGGATACGAGGTCCGCGCGGCCCGAAGTGGACAGGAAGCGTTGCGTCAGCTGGAGCGACACCCGACTGACTTGGTGATCACCGATTTTATCCTCCCAGAGATGAACGGGCTGGATTTGCTGAAGGCGCTGCGGGCCGATGCCCGATGGGGGGATACACCTGTGCTGATGTTCACCTCCACCGCCGATCCCGTCGTGCGAGCCCAGGTTATGGAGGCCGGCGCCGATGATTTTCTACTGCAGCCCATCACCGTCCAGGATTTGCTGCTTACCGTCCGACGTCGGCTCTTCCGCTCTGACCTCCCCTGATGAAGTGACGCGCCTCTCGTGTGGCGGAGGGAGGCGCGATGGCCCCCCCTCTTTCGACCACCAAACGCTGTCCCCCTTTTATCTTATCTCAAACGGTGTTATGATAGCCTCTGGCAGAGAAGAATACCGTGGGATGCGAGGGAGAACTATGAGAAAGCGTCACATCGTTGGGACGACGTGGGTTTTGTTGTGCCTCGGCGCTGCGCTGGGCTGCAGTGGCGCTTCACCGACGTCCGTGACCCCGCAGCTCACACCGACCTCGCTTCCGCCGACGCCCTTTTCCTTTGAGAACGAAAACCTGACCCCGGCGCTTACTTTAACACCCACACCGTCGTCAGCCGCCGATCCGTCCGAGGAGGTGCCTGCCCCGCAGACTCCTACGTCGATGCCCATGACGCAACACACCGTGGAGCCCGGGGATACGCTGTTGACGCTGGCGTTGCGCTACAGCGTGCCCATGGCCGCCATCCAGCAGGCCAACGGCCTGGGCGCTTCCATTGTGGTTCAGGCCGGGCAGACGTTGGACATTCCGCCGTCAGAGGCATGGGCCGGGGCTTCCCCTTTCTGGGTTCTCTACGAGGTGGCACCGGGGGACACGCTGTTCGGCCTCGGTGCGAAGTACGACGTGGACGTCGAGCGTCTGCGCGAGGTCAATGACCTGAGCGGGGACGCCATCCGCGTGGGCCAGACCTTGATTCTGCCTTTGGAGGCGCCGGTCGCCGCTCAGGTGCCCGATCCCACGCCGACACCCATGGGGATCCCCCCCACGGTGATGGTGGAGACGACGGTGGAGATAGCCGCGACGCCGGTCCCGCCCACGCCCGCGCCCACCGCCGCGCCGACGGTGTCTTCGGCGCCCCCGCCGGCTGATGTGGCCGCCTGGCCCCGGGAGGTCGCCCGACTGATCAATGAGGTGCGCGCCGTGCACGGTCTGCCGCCGCTGGCCTACAATGAGACGCTGGCTGCAGCCGCCCAGGCGCACGCCAACGACTGTGCTGCGCGCGGTTGGTGCAGTCACACCGGCTCCGACGGCGCGTACATCAAAGAGCGTCTGGAGCGCGTAGGCTACACCGGTGCCGGGTGGGCGGAATGTTGGGCGCAACGTCTGACTCCTCAAGGGGCTATCGACATCTGGATGGACGAGGTGCCACCCAACGACCCGCATCGCCGTACGCTGCTCAGCACCTGGCTCACCGAGGTGGGTGTCGGCGTCGCCGAGACCGATTGGGGGTACTATTTTATCGCCGATTTCGGTCGCCCCTAGTATGATCCCCGATACGCCCGCCGCCGTTTCCATCAACCGCGTGCGCGTCGTGGATCTGCCGGGTCTGCCGGTGGATGCGGAGGTGCGTGGGCGGGCGGCGTATCATCTGCTATCCGGTGAGGCCGTCGTCGTGGCTGCCAGCCCCTACGCCGGCGCGTTGGGGCTGGACGATGTAGAGTTCCACGTCGGGGCCGCCGACCTGAGCGCCGCTCCCACCGCGCGTCGTGCCATCCCCCGGCGAGTTGATGCGCAGCTGCACAGCGAGGACGCCGCCGCTCGCGCCGCAGCCTGGGCCGTCGGACGGCGGCTGGGACGCAACCTGGCCTACATCCTGCTGACGCTGCATCGAGGCGATGCCGTCAACCGCGCGGCGCGCCCCGACTGGACGGCGGCCGAATGGAGACGTTGGTCGCGGGTGCGGCGCGTCTGGCTGGGTGGCGGGGTGATGAGCGGCGACCTGGGGTGCGTCATCGTGGCGGAAGCGCGGGCGCTGCTGCAGCGGCTGGGGTATGGTGACGTCCTGGACGTCGAGAGCACGCCGTATCGTGGATCGCTGAGCCTGGTGGGGGCGGCGCGTTACCTGCCATCCGGACCGCGCCGTGCCCTCTGCTTCGACTTTGGCCATACGCTGGTCAAGGGCGCTTGCTTCTCCCTCGAAGGAGCGACGTTGGCGGCCATGGAGTGGCTGCCCGCGACGCCCACGCATTGGGTGCACCGTAACGTCCCGGAGAGCGCCCGGCGGTACACGGGCGAAGAGGTGCGCGACTTCGTCGTCGATGTTTTGGCGCGGGCGCTGAGGGAACATCCTGTGGACGGCGACGATTTGGTGCTCAGCGTGGCGGCCTACGTGTGCGGCGGGCGGCTGCTGGGCAACGGCGTTTACGCGCGGATCAGCGACACCTACGGGGACGCCGGGGCTGCCCTGGAGGCAGCGGTCAGGGCACGGACCGGTCGTGCCGTGCGCCTGCATTTCATCCATGACGGCACTGCCGCGGCTGCACTCCATGCCGGCACGCCGGGATCCGCCGTCATCGTCGTAGGGACAGCGTTGGGTGTTGGCTTTCCGCCATCCACGGCGACGGGTCTGCTGGCTTTGGGAGGAAGGGAGGGCGTTGCGTTGAAGGGCAACCTCACGTAGAATAGCTGCAGTGTCGGGACGGCGTCGCGGTCCGTTCGACGCACCTGGCTGCGGTGTGAAGTCACTCACGAGCGAAGAGGTAGGGCACAGAAAAGCAAAAGGGGGATTGCAGACGAGGTGGAGACGCTATGGATTACTACACGGAGGCTGCTTCTCAAGAGCTGCGGGAACGTTTTGAGGCGGAGGTGCTTGGTTGGCCCAGGGTGACCACGCGCCCTATGTTGGGCTGTCCCAGTTATCAGGCTGCAGGGTGTCTTTTCGCTTTCCTGGTTGACGGTGGCGTGGTTATCACCCACCTTCGCCAGGCGGACCGGGAGCGTCTGAGTGAGTACTGCGCTATTGAGCCTTTCGAGGCCGGTGAGCGCACCATCGAGCGTTGGGGCCGGGTTACGGTGGAAAGCGAGCGCGATCTGCGCTACGTCCTGCCCTACGTGCGCAAGAGCTACGAAGAGGCGTTGGAGCGGGCCGGAACTCTCTGGTCCTATGAAGAGGGGCCTTGAGGTCCCTAAGGAGGGATATATGAAGCAGTGGGGTATTCACACGCGGGCGATTCACACCGGGGAGATGGGTGAGCGAGATCTGGCGCCGCCGATTCACATGGCTTCGACCTATCTTTTTAAGAGCGCAGAGGAGGCCGCGAGGGCCTTCGAGCGGGAGCATCTGCCCATCTACACCCGTTGGGGCAACCCGACGACGGAGGTGATGGAAGGCAAGGTAGCAGCTCTGGAGAGCGGCGAGGCGGCGCTGGCCACCGCTTCGGGGATGGCGGCGGTGAGCACCGCGTTGTTGACGGCGTTGCAGGCGGGTGACCACCTGGTGGCGACGACGGGCCTCTACAGCGGCACCTATGGTTTCGTCACCCGCGACCTGCCCCGCTACGGCGTGGAGACGACGTTGGCCGAGGGCACCGATCCCGACGCTTTCGCAGCGGCGCTGCGGCCCAACACCCGCGCTCTTTATCTGGAGACGCCCGGCAATCCGACGCTGGCGCTCAACGATGTGGCGGCTGTCGTCGAGATCGCCCGGGAACGCGACCTGCTGACGATCCTGGACAACACCTTCGCCACACCCTACAATCAACGTCCGCTGGAGATGGGGGTGGATGTGGTGGTACACTCGGCGACGAAGTTTCTGGGCGGGCACGGAGACGCCATCGGTGGGGTGATCGTCGGCAACAAGTCCTTCATCGACGCCGCTAAACAGACGCTGCGCACCTTCGGCGGCTGCATCAGCCCCTTCAACGCCTGGCTTATCGCGCGGGGTCTGCAGACGTTCCCCCTGCGCATGGCGCGCCACAACGAGAATGCGCTCTACGTGGCCCGCTGGTTGGCGGAGCGAGCGGAGGTGGCGTGGGTGCGCTATCCCTGGGAGAGGTCTCACCCGCAGCATGCGCTGGCGACCCGGCAGATGCGCGGCGGCGGTGGCGTCGTGGTCTTCGAGTTGGAAGGAGGCGTCGAGGCCGGGGCACGTCTGCTGGACCGCGTCGAGCTCTGTGCGCGGACTGTCAGCCTGGGCGATACCCGCACGCTGATCACCCATCCCGCCAGCACCACGCACCACAGCGTCCCCCCCGAAGCGCGGCACGCCGCCGGCATCACCGACGGTCTCGTGCGCCTGGCAGTGGGTCTGGAGGACGTCGAGGACATCGTCGCGGATCTGGATCAGGCGTTGTCGAGGCCGTGATGGGATGGGGCGCAGGGGCCATTATAGCTTATCGAGGTCCAGTCGCATCTCCAGGCGCCGGAAGGCGATCAGGTAGCCGCAGGCTTTCAGCGCCGGCCAGTAGGGGCTTTTCGCGGGGAGGTTTTCAAATTTGGTGTCGTGGTAGGGATGGTGAGTGTGAAGCGCGTGGAGCAGTGCCCGCACCACCCGCTCTGGATCTCCTGCTTCTGCCTGAATGACGAGATGGCTCAGCTGGTACAGATCGTGTCGAAAGACGATCCAGCCGTGCCCCTCCTCTTGCCCGGTCTCCGCGTTCTCCGTTAACGTCACCCGCAGAGCCTCCAGTTGTCCGGCGTTCCTGAGAGAGGGAGTTTCGTCCAGCCACGAGGGTTGACTGCGGCGCCTGGTCAACAGCGTCTCGATTGTCTCCGGAGAAAGAAGCTCCAGTTGGTAAGCGGATGTCGGCTGCTTCATCGTGCGCGGGGGGCGACGGAGCACCAGGAGTTCGCGGGTGAACACAAACCCCAGTTTTTTAAAGAGGTAGAAGGCCGGCCAGTTGTCTTTGATCACCTCAAGGCTGACCTGTCGGGCCCCCCGTTGATGGGCTTGAGCGATGAGATAGCGCATCAGCGTTTCCCCGGTGCCGTGGCGGCGTTCGTGGGGCAAAACGCCCAGACGTGTGATCCAGGTGCGATCCCCGCGTACGCCCAGCATAGCCAGTCCCAGGATCTCCCCGTCGTCGAGGACGGCCACGGCTGAGGCGTCGAGATCGACATCGTAGTGGTGGATATAGGCCTTCAGCCGTGCCACGTTCATGGGCATGGGGACGATATAGTCGATGCGCGTTTGATTATAAGCCTCGGTCAGCGTTTGCAGGGAAAACTGGCTCGCTGGAAGGATCTTCGGTGGGGAGGAAAGCGGGGAAGTCATAAGGACTCACCCTCTACCTCGGCCACCAGCGCACGGCAGGCGCCGACGAAAAGGTCAAAGGCCTCGCGTTTCGGTTTATCGTCCTCCGTCCAGCCTACCTCGCACCAGATGCGGAAGGCGGCCTCGCGGTCTCGCTCATGATTGTATGCACGGAATGTCATCACAGATTATTCAATTCTGTGGGTCGATAGTTCGACCGTCGGAGAGTCGGGGGTGAATCGTCAGGTTCGCTTTCCGCCCTTGAGTTCTTGCTGTACACGTTTCAACTGCTCCCATTCCTCCTTCGCCGCCAAGGCCGCCTGTTCGGGCCACGTCGTGGGGTTCATGAACTGGAGTCCGGCGTCGCGCAGGATCTCGCGCAGCGTCTCAACTTCCGCTTCCGCCAGCTGCGCGAAGGTCGTGACCCCCGCATCGGCGAGCACGCTCGCGACCTTGGGACCCACGCCCTCAATGCGCGTCAGGTCGTCGGGTGGGGCCTCCGCGCCGAAGGCCACCGCTTCCCTTTGCGTCTCCGGTTTCAAGCCCTCCGCGGCGTGCGCCGGCGCCTCCGGCTCTTGAGGCGGGGTCGGTGTCTCCCGCACAGGCGGAGGATAGGCTTGTTTTTCAAGGTAGCGCTGCCAGCGTTGCCACAGCGCCCACGCCACCAGCGCGCTGCCGACGGCCAGCCAGCGCAGCCACTTATGGCCTCTGGATCTGGGTGCATCCGCTTTCGTCTCGGACATTGTTTTCCTCCTCAGTGAGAGAAGATACTACGGTGCTCTGGACATGTCTTCCCGGCGTGGGAACCTCTATGCAAGGTGTAGGTTAACTCCAGTATAGCAACGATTTGCGGTTGGTCAAAAGTGAAATGTCACTGTAGCCATGGCCCTGCGCGCTTTCCATTTCCGCGGTGCAGATCAAGGCTGTATTAACACATCACTAACGAGACGTTAAAGAAATTCTAACTTACTTTTAATGATGGGTGCCCATACTTAGAGGGTGGGTATCGGGTTTATGAAGATTGAGGAGAGTCGCCCTGAAATAGCGGTAAAACTCGGAGTTTTTCGCTAGGGGTAGGGGGTGATCGACTAAAACTCCGACTTTAGGGCCTTTTTTCAGGTGAGCCAACTCAATGCTCTCCGTGATGAATAGGCTTTTCTCAGATCCGCCGGTTTGACGGTACACCGGCTGGCCTCTGCGTGCCTGCCAGCCCTTTGTTCGTAGTCAGGTAGCGGAGTCACCTTTGGGGAAATGTAAACCTCATCGACCAGGAAAACGAACTATCCCGTCAGGCAATAATAAAGCCAGAGCAGTAGAACCGGATCGAATCAAGAGGGGTAAGGAGTAGAGTTTGTGAAGGTGCGTTCAAGACTTGGTATACTTTTATCGGCTTTTCGCAAGGGCGTATCTAAGGCGCGGGCGCCTTTGCGCTTTGTCAAGGCGCTGTTTACCGGAGAGCAGACCTCTCGCTCTCTGCAATTGAAACTGCTTCTGCCGTTGTTGGTGCTGATGGCCGTGGCTTTGTTGGGGGGTGTCCTCGCCTTTAGTGTGGGCCTGACGCTTATTCAGGAGCAGCTGTTGCGCCAACAGGCTGCGATCGAGGCCCGTGACGTAGCCGAAGCGTTGGCGCTCCGTCTGGACAACGTCAACACCGGAGCGCAGCTGCTGGCCGAGGATCCAGAGATCCTGGAAGCCGTCAACGAGGACGGTGAAGAGGCGCTGCGGATTCTCAACCGGCGAGCTGTGGTTTTGCGCGAGCGGTTTGACTTCGACTTAATCCAGATCTACGATCGTCAGGGTACGCCCCGCGTCAATCTCATGCTTTCGGAGCTCTACCGCGAATCGACGATGCTAGAGGAGGTGGCGGTCGTGGATAAGGCGGTCATTTTGCCTGTAGAGGGGCGCCTGTTGATGCTGCGGCGGCTGCCCATGGTGGAGGACGCGGGAACGGTCCTGGTGGGGATCGATTTGGCTACAGAGCTGCGCCGGATCACCGCTGCGCACCGTCTGCTTTCGGAATTGGGAGTGCGCATGGGGGATGTGGGGGTGGCTACCCAAGCCGACTTCCCTTTCGAGGAGAAAGCAGGATACCGGCGCGACACCTATATCCAGCACGAAGTCATTCCGGTGAGCACCGTGCCTTTGCATCTGACCCTGGTGCGGCCCATCGGGGACATCCGCCAGGTAGCCATGGCCGGCCTGACAGTGATGGTGAGCAGTATCCTTCTGACCACCCTATTGCTTTCGGCACTGAACGTGGTGGCGGCTCAGGCTATCATCAGGCCTGTTCATAAGCTCTCTGAGGCCGCTGAAGCGGTCTCCGGTGGCGATCTCACGGTGGAGGTCACTTTAGACGAGCTGGGCAACCTTCTAAACGTGGGACATGGGGACGACGAAATCGCGCTGCTGGCGCGAGATTTTAACAGTATGGTGCGCCAGATTCGGGATCTTTACGCCAATCTGGAAGCCAAAGTAGAGGCGCGGACAGCAGAGCTGGCTTTGGCTGCAGAGCTGGCGCGCGCCGTCTCCTCCAGCCTTGACCCCGAGGAGGTGTTGCGTCGCTCGGCGACGCTGATCCATGGGCGGCTACAGTTCGATCACCTGCTCATCTTCCTGCTGCGCCCAGAGGCGCATCTTTTGGTGCTCGCCGAGGCTGCTGATTTGCTGGGGGCGTCGCTCAAGGAACAGGGGTACCGTTTGCCTGTGACCCGACGCTCAATAGTCAGTGTGGCAGCTACCACACACCGTCCGTGCATCGTCCAGGACCTTGTTCGGGAGATGTCCTATTTACGTATCTCTCTGCTGCCCTCAACGGGCTCGGCAGCCGCGTTCCCCCTGATGATTCAGGATACGGCCTTGGGTGTGCTTTACATCCACGTCAACCGGCGCGGGCATTTCACGCCGGAGCGCGTTGAGCTGCTGATGGGGCTGGCAGGCCAAATCGCCGTGGGGCTGCACAATGCCCAGCTTTACAGCCAGCAGCGAGAGACCGCCGAGCGTCTGGCGGAGGTGGACCGCCTCAAGACCGAGTTCATTGCCAACATGAGCCACGAACTCCGCACGCCGCTCAATTCCATTATCGGTTTCTCCAAGCTGTTGCTTAAAGAGGTGGAAGGACCGCTTAACTCCGCCCAGGCTCAGGAGCTCCACATCATCCACAAGGCCGGGCAGCATCTGCTTTCCATGATCAACGATGTTCTGGATTTTTCCAAAGTCAACGCCGGGAAGATGCAGCTGCACTTCGAGGCTGTGGATATGGCGGTCATAGCTCGGGAGGCACTGAAGACGATCGACCCGTTGGTGGAAAACAAGCCCATCGAGCTGCGGCTGGAGCTGGCTCCAGACCTGCCGCTCGTGCGGGCTGACCCCCGACGGGCGCAGCAGATCCTCCTGAACCTGCTTTCCAACGCTGCCAAGTTCACAAAGCAGGGCAGCATCACCGTGCGGTTGCGCACGATGAGCCTGTATGATCCTCATCGAGGGCACTTTCTCCCCTATCTGGAGATCAGCGTCAATGATACAGGCATCGGCATTCCCGAAGACCGTCAGGACGATATTTTTGAGGCGTTCACTCAGGTTGATAGCTCGACGGCGCGCAAGGTAGGCGGGACGGGGTTGGGCCTTCCCCTGACGAAGAAGCTGGTCGAGTTACACGGTGGGAAGATCTGGGTTGAAAGCTCGGTGGGGAAGGGTACCACGTTCACCGTTCTCTTATCCCCTCATGAAGAGGGAGCGCGCGTTTCTTCGTCCGCGGGCGTCCGGGAGGCACTGGTCGAGAAATCTGCAGAGCATGAATAGCAGGGATCCGGATCGCCCCGGAGGAACAGGCCTACGTCGCTGTGTTCAAGGGAGTAAGGAGTGAAGAGAAGAGGAGGCATGATGCTGGCAGGCAGGACGCTCAGATGGTTTGTGGTTTTTGTCTTTGGGGTTTTGTTATGGACGCCGGCGTGTACGCCGGCGTCTTCACCTGCGCTGACACCCTCGGTGCAGTTAGCCGGTGAGCTGACGTTTGCCGGGAGCACGACGGTTCAGCCGTTGGCTGCTGAGATTGGGAAGGCGTTCAACGCGCTCTACCCTGATGTCACGCTGGACATCGCCGCCGGCGGCAGTGAAGTCGGCATTCAGGCTGTTCACGAAGGGACCGTTGACCTCGGCATGGCCTCGCGTGCGCTTGCTCCAGAAGAGGCTGAGGGGATCGCGGTGCATCGGATCGCCGTTGACGTGATAGCCGTGGTCGTCCATGCGGACAACCAGGTGGAGGGTTTGACCATGGAGCAGCTCAAAGCCATCTATCTGGGCGAGATTACCAGCTGGCATGAGGTCGGCGGTGCCGAGACACCCATCCACGTGGTCGTTCGAGACATCAACTCCGGCACCCGAGGGGCTTTCGATCAGATCGTGCTTCAGGGTGCAGAGCCTACTGTCCCACACCTTCAAAAGGCCTTGACCGCCGGTGACGTAGCGGCGTTGGTGCAGGAGGATCCTTATGCCGTAGGCTACGTGGGCTTTGGGCATCTGGAGCCGGGGTTGAAGGCGCTCGAGATCGACGGGGTGGCACCATCGGCGGAGACGGCCCGCGACGGCTCCTACGAGATCACGCGACCGCTCCAGCTGATGACCGGTCCCTTGAGCCAACCCCTGGCGGAGACTTTCGTTGAGTTCGCGCTCAGCGAAGCCGGACAGCAGGTCGTGGTGGAAAGCGGCTGGGTGCCGGCTAAGTGAGGTCTAGCACCGCTTCTACCACTGCTGCTGCCAGATCGTAGCGGTTGAAGGCGGGCATGAGGTAGATGCCCGAAGCCCAGGGGCGCAGCTGCTCCACCATCTCCACGGCGATTTGTACACCTTCCTGCGGCGCGTTCTCGCCGGCGCGCTCCAGCCGCTCGAAGACCTCCGGGCAGATGGTGATGCCGGGCACCTCGTTGTGCAGGAAGCGCGCGTGGCGCACGCCGTAGAGCGGCAGGATGCCTACCAGGATGGGAACGTCCAGCGGGCCGTACTCGGCCTCGTACTGCTCCACGAAGGCACGGGCGCGCTCCGGCTGGTAGATGGGCTGTGTCAGGAAGAAGTCGACGCCGCCGCGGATCTTGCGGCGCAACACCTTCATCTCACGCTCTGGCTTCTGGCTGAGTAGATTGAGCGCGCCGCCGACGAAGAAGGCTGTCGGCTGTCCGATATCGGCGCCCGCGTGATCGACGCCCACGTTCAGCCCCTGTTTGATCAGCTTGATGAGGCCGGAGGGGACCAGGTCGTAGTCGTCCATGGCGTCTGGGTAATCGCCGATGGCCGTGGGGTCGCCCATGACGACGAAGACGTTGCGGATGCCCAGCGCGTGGGCCGCCAGCAGGTCGCCCTGCACGCGGAGCAAGTTGCGCCCCCGCGTGGGGAAATGCAGCACCGTCTCAATGCCGATCTTGTCCTGGATCAGGTGGCAGACGGCCCAGGGGCTCATGCGCATGCGTGCCATGGGACTGTCGGCCACGTTGAGCACATCGGCGCCAGTCTCCGCCAGCAGGCTGGCGCCGGCCAGCAGCTTGTGGCTGGCGATGGTGCGCGGCGGGTCGACCTCCACGGAGATGACAAACTTGCCCGCCGCCAGTTTCTGCGCCAGCGCTGTGGGTTCGGACTCCGGGGAAACGGGCGGACGCTGCTTGACTTCCCGCAGCAACGAGAGCTCCATCGGCTGCTCGCCCGGCGGGGCGTCCAGGGCGCGACGCATGGCGGCGATGTGGGCCGGGGTCGTGCCGCAGCAGCCGCCGACCAGCGTCACGCCGATCTGGCGGAAGGCCAGGGCGTACTCGGCGAAGTAGTCCGGCGTCGCCGGATACATGATCCGCCCGTTGACCTGTTCGGGCCAGCCGGCGTTGGGCACGGCGGCGTAGCGCGCCTCGGGGACGGCCCGCTGCATCCGGCGGATGACGCGCATGATCTGCGCCGGGCCGCCGGAGCAGTTGACGCCAATGATGTCGGCGCCGGTCTCCGCCAGCCCTTGGGCGATCTTCTCCGGCGGGTCGCCCAGCAGCGTGCGGTCGTCGCGGGTGAAGGTCATGGTCGCCACCACGGGCACCTCGGCGATCGCTTTCGCCGCCGCGATGGCTTCACGGATCTCGTAGAGGTCGGTGAAGGTTTCCAGGGAGAGCAGATCGACGCCCGCTTCGACCAGCGCCGCGATCTGTTCACGGAACGCGATCCGCGCCTGTTCCGGCGTGACGCGCCCGAAGGGCGCCAGCGGCACGCCCAGGGGGCCGACGTTCCCGGCGATGAGCACGTCTTTGAAGGCGCCCAGCACCACACGCTGCGCCAATTCCACGCCTGCCCGGTTGATCTCCGTGACCCGATCCGCCAGCTCGTGCTCGGCCAGTTTGTAGCGGTTCGCGCCGAAGGTGTTGGTCTGGATGATCTGTGCGCCCGCGTCGATGTAGTCGCGGTGGATCTGCGCCACCAGGGCAGGCTCTTGCACGTTCAGCGCATCGAAGCAGCGCTCGAAGCTCACGCCGCGATTGTGCAGCATGGTGCCCATCGCCCCATCCCGAAGCAAGGGCAGCGGCGAGTTTTCTACTAAAGAAAGAAACTTGCTATGATTCATGTGACCTCCAACTCTATACGCGCACTCTGGCTATGATTACCAAAGCCACGCTCTCTTTCACCATCCCGAGCGAGCGCAGCGAGTCGCGGGATCTCCCCCTCTCGCTCTGGGAAAAAGGGTGAATGCAAAGTCAATCACAACTTTATACGCCAGATGGTGAGATTTCTCCATTCGCTCTCGTCGCTGCGCTCCTTTCGCTCAGTCGAAATGACGTGATGAGCGAATTGTAGTTCGTTTATCCGTACGTCCGGTAAAAAGGGTAGCTCGATGCCGTCTGATGGAGTCACGAGTCAGGTTTGCGCTTCGCGTACTGTTTTTGCGGCGATCACCAGGTTGCGCAGAGAGGGGATCACCTCTTTCCAGGCGCGCGTTTTGAGGCCGCAGTCGGGGTTGACCCAGATGTGGGCCGGGTCGAGGTGCTGGCGGAACATGCGCAGCTTGCCCAGGATGAAGTCCACGTCCGGCACGACGGGGCTGTGTACGTCGTAGACACCCGGGCCGACCTCGCGGGCGTAGCCTTCCTCGGCCAGCTGGTGCAGGGTCTCGTCGCCGCTGCGCGCGTTTTCGATGGAGATGACGTCGGCGTCCATCCGCTCGATGGCCTCCAGGATGTCGCCGAACTCGGCGTAGCACATGTGGGTGTGGATCTGCGTCGTGGGTTTCGCGGCGCCCGTCGCCAGGCGGAAGGCGTCCACGGCCCAGGTCAGGTAGGCGTCCCAGCGGTCGCGCTTGAAGGGCAGGCCCTCCCGCAGCGCCGGCTCATCGACCTGGATGATGCGGGCCCCCGCAGCTTCCAGATCCGCGATCTCCTCGCGCAGGGCCAGCGCCAGCTGAAAGGCGATCTCGCGCTTGGGCAGAGCTGCGCGGGGGAAGGACCAGTTGACGATGGTGACGGGGCCGGTGAGCATGCCCTTCACGGGTTTCTGGGTGAAGGACTGGGCGACCTGGAACTCGCGCACGGTCATGGGCTCCGGGCGCGTCACGTCGGCGTAGATGATGGGAGGGCGCACGTAGCGGTGCCCGTAGCTCTGTACCCAGCCGTGCTGCGTGAAGGCGAAGCCGGTCAGCTTCTGGGCGAAGTACTCCACCATGTCGGAGCGCTCGAACTCGCCGTGGACCAGCACGTCCAGGCCCAGGCCTTCCTGCACACCGATGGCGTAGCCGATCCAGGCGTCGACGCCGGCGCGGTATTCGGCTGCGGTGATCTCGCCACGCTTGTAGCGCCCGCGCAGGCGACGTACCTCGCGCGTCTGCGGGAAGGAGCCGATGGTGGTGGTGGGGAAGGACGGCAGCCGGATCTGCTGCGGTCGGCGCTCCGCGTAGGGCGCCGCTCGCCGGAACTCCTCGGGCTGCAGAGCGGCGATACGCTCGTGCAGCGTCGGGTCGTCGGGCGCGAAGGCCTTGAAGCGCGTCCAGGCGCCGTCGTCGAGAGCGGCTTCGTTTGAAAAGGCCGCCGCCAGCGCCGTCAGCTCCTCTAACTTCTCCTCGGCGAAGGCCAGAACGCCGCGCAGAGGCGTCGGCAGCCCGGTCTCCCGCGCCGCCGAGTAGGGGACGAACTGCAGCGACGAGGAAGCGCTGATCCGCAACTCGGCCAGATCCGCCAGCTGCTGCACCAGCGCCAGCATCTCCGCGCCGCGCATGCGCCAGACGTTGCGCCCGTCGATGACGCCGGCCGCCAGGACCTTGTCGGCGGGCCAGGGCGCGCCCTTCACCTGCGTCAGCGTCTCGCCTCGGGTGAAGTCCAGCGTGAGAATGTCCACCGGCAGCTCGAGCACCCACTCGTAGGTCTCGCCCAGGTCGTCGAAGTAGGTGACCAGGTTGAGCGGCACGCCGGTCTCCGCCAGCGCGCCGACGGCGACTTCGGTGGCGGTTTGGAGCGCCGGGGCGTCGTCCAACACCAGCGCCGGCTCGTGTAGCTGCACCTCCGGCACGTCCAGCGCCTTGAGCGCTTCCAGCAGCTCGACGTAGACGGGGAGCAGGCGCGCCAGCACCGTCGCCAGCGGTTCCTCCAGGCGGGAGAGGCGCAGCAGTGTCACCGGCCCCAGCACAATGGGCACGGCGCGCTCACCGAGCAGGGTCTGAGCGTGGCGGATCTTCTCCAGGTAGGGGGCGAAGGCGGCCGCCGGTTCCATGCCTGCTGTGATTTCCGGCACCAGGTAGTGGTAGTTGGTGTCGAACCATTTGGTCATCTCCAGGGCGGGGGCGTCCTCGGCGCCGCGTGCCATGGCGAAATAGCGGTCCAGTCCGCTCAGGTGGCGAAAGCGATCCGGGATAAGATCGAAGCGCACGGCCCAATCGAGCACGTGATCGTAGAGCGTGGCGTCGCCCACGCCGATGCAGTCGATGCCGGCGTTCTTCTGCGCCTGCCAGCCCGCCTCCGCGACTTGCCGGGAGATGCGCAGCAGTTCCTCGCGGTCGATGTTGCCTTTCCAGTAGGTCGAGAGCGCGCGTTTGATCTCGCGGTCCCTCCCGATGCGCGGGTAGCCCAGGGTTTGGGTTTTTATAGTTGTGGTCATGGCATCCTCCCCATTTGCGATTGGCGATTTACGATTTTGGATTTGCGATTACCGAGTGTTTATGGTCAGCGGTATAGTCCTTCTTGATAGCATCCGATAAGTCATCCGGTCCACGCGTTGGCTGCCCCGAAAAAGGGTCAGCCAAAGAAAAATATAGTATCCCTCTCTTTACTGAAAAACCTTTTTCAATAAAGTCATGCGTTCAATCCGTTGACATTTTCGAAGGCGTGATCCGTTACGGTTAACATAGAAAAACGCCTCTCCAGAAGAGAGGCGCCACGCGGCGAACATGGTCATCCCATCTTCCAGAGGATCCGACACCGTCGTCGGTTCTCTGCCGGAATTGGCACCCTCACGCCGAGCGGGGTTGCCGAGGCTTCGCAGGGCCGGTCCCTCCACCTCTCTGGATGAGTGGGCGGTGCTGCCACCGCCGTATTCATTTTGTATAGTTTACGTCAGAATTGCGGTAATGTCAAACGGACTGGGGGTGGGACATGTGATCTTTGTCTTGGGCGCTCGTGATATGTGTTGTGTGAGCGGGTTCCCATCCCCGGTCTTCGGTCTGAGGGTTAATCGATTTGGATATCTTCGGGGTTGAAGTCGGGCTTCGGGAATTGCATGTTGAGGCTTTCCAGGGTCTGGATGATGAGGGTGGAGATGACCAGGTTGCGGTACCATTTGCGGTTTGCGGGGATGATGTACCACGGTGCCCAGTCAGTGCTGGTCTTGCTGAGCACATCCTCGTAGGCAGCAATGTACTGAGGCCAGAGTTTGCGCTCTTCAAGGTCACCGGGGTTGAATTTCCAGTGCTTGTGAGGATGATCGAGACGCGCCTGGAGCCGCTCACGTTGCTCCGCCTGGTCGATGTGCAGATAGAACTTGAGGATGGTGGTGCCTTCGTCCGCCAGCAGACGCTCGAACTCGTTGATGTGATGGTAGCGCCGCGACCAGACTTCGGGCGGCACCAGGTTGTGCACGCGGACCACCAGCACGTCCTCGTAGTGGCTGCGGTTGAAGATAACCATCTCGCCACTGCCGGGCGTCTGCTTGTGCACGCGCCAGAGGTAGTCGTGGGCCAGCTCCCGGCGCGTGGGCACCTTGAAGTTGGCGACCTTCACGCCCTGTGGATTGACGCCGTCGAAGACGTGGCGGATGACGCCGTCCTTGCCCGCCGTATCCATGCCCTGCAACACGATGAGCAGCTTGTGTTTGCCTTCGGCGTAGAAGAGCTCTTGCAGCGCCTCCAGGCGACCGTTGAGGTGTTTGAGCAAACGCTTGCCTTCTTTCTTCTTCCGGGGAAAGGCGCGTTTCTCGTTGGGATCCCAGGCGCCCAGATAAACCCGTGTGTTGGGCCTCACCTGGTATTGGGCTATGACGTCCAGATCTACGTTTGGCATGTTTGGCTCCTTATGATATGCTGCAATGGGCAGCTGCTGTCGCACGAAAGCCGAGGGCCCTCACCCACGGTGTGTCGTGACGTCAAGCGTCTGACCGTATTTGGGCCGCAATCTCGTCGAGGGTCAGATGAAGCCCCCGCTCGTGTGCGGCTTTGACGCGCTCGGCGGACAGATGTCCGACGAGCTGATCCAGGGTTTTTTGAGCGATCTGCCGTTGAACGACGTCGGCAGCCGGCTGGTGCAGAATCCACGTCAGCCACGTCACGGCGGTCTCCGGGTCACGCTGCACGATCACCCGACCGGCGAGGTTTTGCAGCGCTTCGATGACCACAGGCTGGAGGCCCATCTGGATGCCGAGCTCGAGAGCCTGGTGGAAGTATGTCTTCGCTTGGGCCTGGGAGCCACGCGCCAGCGCGATCATCCCCAGGCCGTTCAGTCGATAGCCGCGGAAAAGTTGGGCGCCGGTGGCGTCGATGCAGGCCAGGCTTTCTCGACAGAGTCGCGCGGCTCGTTCCAGCTCCCCCCGGAAAAGCAGGGCCATGATCAGATACCCTTCAACCAGGAGGCGCTCGCGATGGTATCCCGAGTGGGTCATGATGTGCAAGGCGCTCTCCAGGGAGTGGGTCGCTTCTTCCCCTTTACCCTGGGAAAATTGGTGCACGCCCAAGAACAGCATGGTCATCCCGGACACCACCGGTCGCTCGCAGGTCGTGTACAGGTGCCTCACCTGGGCGATCAGCTCCTCCACCCGTTTGGTCTCGCCGCGGCTGTAGTAGATGCCGGCCAGGTAGACAAGCGCTTCTGCGATTTGCGTCGGATCGCCCAGCTCCTGGCGCAGAGAGAGCGCCTGTTCGAAGTGACGGCGCGCGATCTGGTAGTGGCCTCTGGCGCTGGCAATCAAGCCGATTTCGATCTCCGCGCTGGCTAACCCTCGCTTGTCCTCCATCTCTCGATAGATCTCACGGCTCTGTGCCAGGGCTTTCTCCGCCGCGGAGAGGCGTCCCATCACCGTCTCGACGCGGGCGGTAGCACTGAGACAATCGGCGAGTCCCAACCGGTCTCCTAAGGTTTCGTGCATTTCCTTGCTTCTGCGATAGTGATCGAAGGCTTCCCGATAGCGACCGGCGGCGTAGTGGACATTGCCCAGCTGGAAAACGGCCCGCGAGGTACCGATAGGTTCCTCCAGGCGCTTGAAGAGGCTGTAGCTCTGCTGGAAATGGTGCCTGGCTTCCTCCAATCGTCCCGCCTGGTAGGCGATCATCCCCAGCGCCAGGAGCACAAAGGCCTCGTCCCTTTGATTGTGGACCTCCCGAAGGACACGGAGGCTTTCTTCAAAGGCCTGGCGTGCTGTTTCCAGCCTGGAAAGGTTAAAGGCGAACATGGCGGCGCCTTCCTGAAGCCGGGCCAGGGTATTTCTAACCTCCGGTGGCGTTGTCTCCGCCTCCACGAACCGGGCTCTCAGTTTCTCCCGGGCAAAACGGAAAAGGCGCTCTCCTTCCCGGTAGTATCCGCGTACCTGATGGAAACGATACATAAATTCGATGGCTTGGGCCACCTCATTCACGTGTCCTTGCTCCGAAGCCCACCGCCACGCCGCCCGCAGATTCTCCATCTCGGGCGTCATCTGCCGCAGAAAGGTGGGTTGGTGTTCGTCCCACAGTTCCGCTGTGCGTTTCGCTGCCAGGCCGGTGTAATAGGTGGCGTGGCGATCCTGGAGGCGACGTTGGCGCTCTGGCTGCGCGGAGAGGATCTCGGCCCCAAAGTGATGAAGGGGTTGAAGGATGTTGAAACGGCCCTCCGGCGTTTCGAAAAGCAGGGATTTGGCCTGTAAGGAGGCCAGAACGGTTTCAGGAGCGCCGATGACGTTGCGGACGGCCTCTTTCCGAAAGCCATCGCGAAAAACGGTGAGTGCAGGAAAAATCTCCTGTTCCTCGGAGGTAAGGAGGTCCCACGAGTGCTTGAAGACCCGGTGCAGGCTACGATGTCGCGCCGGGATGTCGCGGCGCCGGGTCACCAGGGTATCCATGTCGTCCAACACCTGATCGGCGATCTCTTGGACCGAGAAGAAGCAGGTCCAGGAGGCTGCCAGCTCGATTCCCAGTGGCATCCCGCCCAGCTTATGACAGATGCGGGTGACGGCGGGAACATCCGTCTCTGTGAAGACGAAGAGGGGCGCTGCGCGTCGCGCCGCCTGGAAAAAGAGCTGGATGGCATCGTAACTGAAAAAAGGGGGGCCGGAGAAAGTGGATGAGGGAGCAGAGGCGGTGTCGAAAAGAGGACAGGGGAGGCCGCCAACGGAGTAGACCGTCTCTTGAGGGAGGTTCAGCGCCTCGCGCGAGGTGACGAGGAGCCGGAGCGTGGGAACTCGCTCGAGCCATTGGGTGAGCAGTGTGGAGGCCGGCAGCAGGTGCTCAAAGGAATCCAGGATCAACAGCGTGGTCTTGCGCCGCAGCCGCCTCAGGATCTGCTCTTGAACGTCTCGCGTGCCCTGAGGCTTGAGGTCCAGGGTCTCCATGACTCTGGACAGCAGCCGCTCGGGCGACGTTAACGAGGCGAGGGGGATGAAGTAGACGCCGCCGGGGAAATCCGGGGCTACCTCGGCGGCGACCTGGAGGGCAAGGCGGGTCTTGCCGATACCGCCCGGGCCTTTAAGCGTGATCAGGCGCCGGTCGGCGGACGTTAAGATCTCCCTCAACACCTGCCGTTCTTTTTGACGGCCGATGAAGGCGCGGTTCTGAATCGGTAGGTTGTGGGGCACACGGGAGAGCGTGCGCAGCGCAGGGGGCGTATATTTCGCTTGGGGGGTGAGGCGCAGCTGGTAGAGGTGTTCGGCTGGAGCCAGGTCCTTCAAGCGGTGCCAGCCTAAATCCTCGACGCTAAATTCGGGGGGAAGAGGATAGGTGTCGAGGAAGGCTTGCGTGAGCAAAATCTGCCCGGGCCGACCGGCTTCGGCGATGCTGCACGTATGATCAAGAGCGGGCCCTAAGTAGAGATTGTCGAAGCGTTGGGCCTTGCCCACGTGCAATCCCAGAGCGGCTGGATGCTGAGCCGTCTCCAGGCGTTGGTGGAGGTCGAGCGTACAGCGGAGGGCGTGAGAGGGTGGGAGGACGAAGGAAAGCGTTCGTGGGCACGCGGGACCGATGGCGTCTTGATAAGAAGCAAGCACGTCATGCGTGAGTGCACGTATATCAGATGGTACATCTTTCTCAAAGGAGACGGCAAGGAATATCGGCATGGGCAGTTCCGGCTTTCTAGCTGTGGTTTTCGATAGATAAGAGCTATGACGCTTCCGATTGTAACACCAGAAACTGCGTGGGTAGGTTGAGTATAGGCATTTTTTGACCGAAGTCAAAAAGACAGCAGGAGCAAGAGGGGACATCAGGTTGCGGTATAGATGCACACGCGTGACGGCCCTTGCCACTTTGAGAAGGGCGGTTTACCTGTGGGGGGCGGTGCCCGGAGAGGTCTATTCGGGGCTGTGGGGGGCAGCGACGGTTTTCGCCGCTGCCCTCTCTACGTTCTCAGGAAGGGGGAGTTTGAGCCTCCACGAAAGGTGCGGATGAGTAACAGAAGCCCGAGGAGGATGAGGAGCGCCGGCCAGCCGATGGTGAGCCAGGCCTCAAATTGGGGGAGGTTTTCGGCCAGGCTGAGCAGCGTCAAGACGGCGCCGGGCACCAGCGGCCACCGAGACGTCGCGCCCCGGTACAGCCGATCAATCAGGTAGATAAGCAGGAAGCCGACGCCCAACCCCAGCGCGCTGAGATCTGAGGGAGGGCCGAGGAGATACTCGAGGAGCCCGCTCACTCCCACGCCCGTCAACAGCCCGCCGGGGATCAGCCATCCGTACTGCCTTCGGAGAGCGTAAGCGAGAATGAACCCGCCTCCCATCACTAGCGGAATGAGAGCGTCGACGAGCCCGCCGTAGAACTGCGCGACGAGCAGGAGGAGGCCCAGAACGATCAACCCTGACCCTATCAGGATACCGCGTTGCTGTCCGGGCACGTTTCACCTCCGCATCAGAACAATCTGAGCCAATCCGTGTTGGCGCAGGTGGTGCAGGCTAAGACGATGAAGATGATCAACAAGATGACACCGCACCCCAGGCCGGAGCACGAAGCGCCGCGCCCAAAGCCGAACCGATCCTGCAACCAGTCAAAGACCACGTTGAGAAAAGCCAGTTTCAACAGACCGACAAGACATCCCTGACGACGTTCCATTTGATCCCTCCTGAAAAAAGCTACCGTGGCGTATTATTCACTCTCATTACGCAGGCAGGGGGCGTAAGTTGCAGCCGTCTGATCTGCTGCCCGCCTCGGCAGGATCAATGGGTGATGGCGTTGGTGGGCAACCAATCCTCTTCTGCCCGTTTGACAAGGGATTGCTTGCGCATCTCGCCGTCGTAGGGCCGGTCGCTCGCCAGAAACGTCCACCCGTCCATGACCAGCGGATGGGAGGTGTTAAGGTCGGCGGCGATCCACACGCCGTTGTACCGCCGGGCGAAGTGGAGGTGGGAGGCGTTGGACTGCCCACCTTCGCAGGAGGGGTGGCCGATGGGGTCGCCGGTCTCCACCTGTGTGCCGACGGAAACCCGTCCCTCTGCGGCGAGGTGCATGTAAAGCAGCACCCAGCCTGTGCCTGCGAAACCGTCGCCGTCCAGGTCCTGAAGGATCATGCCGTCCTCGCTGGCCACGATCAAGCCGTCGGCCGCTGCCGTGGCCCAGCGGCGGCTGACCGCGCACCCCAGGTTTTGCTCGTCGGTGGCGAAGTCCACGGCGGCCCACGCGCTGCCGTTGCCCCATCCGCCGTGGGGGCCGCCGGTGAAGTACCACGTCTTGCCTTTGGGCCAGGGCAGGGCTAACGTTGGCGCCTCTGCCTGCGGCAACAGCGGCTCGACGGTATAGGTGAAAGGGTTGCCCCAGAGCCGCTTGTAAGTCTCCGTCACCTCGTCCAGGCGTTGGAGAAAGACGGCGTAATTCGGGCTCGAGGCCAGAGCGCGTTGGACGCCCGCCGTGCCGGCGTTCAATGAGGGCGCGAACTGCACGTAGCTGCCGTCCTCTAGGCGGAAGGTCCAGAGGGTATCGTAAAGCCAGCCGTAGAAGCCGGCGTTGAGGGCGTCGGCGGCCCACATCAGCTGCGCGGCCAGCCCCTCCCAGCCGTCGCGGACGAAGCCCAGGGGATATGTCTGCGCGTCGGTGGGGGGATCGGCGTCCGTGAGCCAATGGCTCTGCGCCTCCAGGAGCGCCAGCAACACACGCGGTCCCACGCTGTACTGCAGCGCCACGCGCTCGACGAGCTCCGCTGCGCTCAGCGTCTCTCCGTTGAGCAGCGTCTCGGTGTAGGTGTGGAAATAGCCGTCGTAGGCAGCCGTGGCCGTTCGTACGTCGAACTCGGCGTAGGCGGGACCGTAGACCATCTCGCTGTCGGGGAAAAGGATCTCGCCCGGGGAGATGTAGGGTGTGCTTATAGGGAGGTGCAACTCCTGTCCCACCTGAAGCTGATCCGCGTTGGTCAGCTGATTGGCCTCCATAAGCTCTTCCACCGTCAGACCCAGGTAAGCGGCAATGCCGCTCAGCGTATCGCCGTACTGGACCACATAGGTGCGGGTGATCTGCTGGGGTGGTCGCCGGGTGGGATGCGGTTGGGGTGTAGGCGCTGCCTCCGCCAGAGAAGGCGAACCGCCAGGCGGAGCGTCGGCGGATTGCGGCGCGACCGTGGGGGTCGGCGTGTAGAGCAGACGAGAGGCCGGCACCGCGTCCGGCGGTGAAGATGTGGCGCACGCTGCCGTGCCGCCGAGCAGACAGATGGGGAGCAGCACTCTCAGGATGAATCTCGTGTTCATCAACACTCAAATTACGGTATTCGGGTTTAACCAGGTGCGACGCACCTTCGAATGTTTGAACATGTCCCTTTCGTGCACGCTGTCATGGATGCTTCGCCAACATGAGCGGCTCATCACAGGTGCGTTGCACCTGATGCCATCATTTCTGATCAACGGGTAACTCCTTTGTGCAATGGCCCCGCCCCCCCCGGCGGCATTGAGGCCCCTTGTAAGTTTGGTGCCGCTCCCAGTCCGGCATGGAAGACCGCTTACCAAACCTTCCTACGCATTGCAGCGCGTGGCGGCTTCGTAGAGAGGTAGGAGCATGCGGTAGATGTCCGTCGTCAGCTCGGCGATGCGGCGCGCTTGCTCGATGGTTTCCTCTTTCCCCATGCGGTCGACGAGGTAGAGGTGATACCACGTCTCCGCGTCCAGAGTTTGGAGCATCTCGGCGAAAGCTGCCCAGGTGAGGGGGGTGGCCTCGCCGTCGGCGTCGTCCCACATCAGCCCTTCGTCCTCGGCGACTGCGGCGCGACCGACGAGACGCTCGCCGTCCTCACCGGCGTAGAGCTCCCACTGCAAGTTCATCTGGCGCATCGTCTCCTCTACGTCTTCCTGGAGCTCTTCGTCGCTGCCGAGAGCCTCGACGAGACGCGACCAATCCCATCGCTGCGCTGTTCCGGGCTTTCGTTCGACGTAGAAGCCATAACGGGCGCGTTCCGCGTTGAGATCGAGCTCGAACTTGGCGTGCTTCCAGCGATCGCTCTTGTCGTAGCAGTCAGGGATGACCACGTGGCTTTCAGGTCGGCCGTAGACTGCGTAGGATTGGAAGTCGTAGGGCGTCTTTTCCGAGAGCCTATCTGCCATCAGGCCGCCGAGCGCGGTGCGCGCCCGCCAGGAGGTGCCCTTCACGCCGGACTGGAAGTCTTGATCTCGCAACCCCTTGAACTTGGATTTGCGACGGCGGCCTTTGCGTTTGGCCTGCTTGACCTGCTTCTTGTGGCGTTGCTCCCACTTGATGCGCTTCCAAATCCGCGCCTGCAGCTTGACCGTCGTCTCGATGGTGCGACCATCTTCCATCTTGATGGTCATGTTGGGTTCATTGATACTGACGACCTCGTACTCCCCAAGGTTGTTGCGATACGTTTCTCCTACCTTGAATGGATTCTTCATGTTGCTCCTTTCCCCATTACATAAAATGGCGTCTCCTTTTGACGGAGCGCCACGGTGGTGAATATCTATAGCTCCGAAGGGCGCCGACGAAAGCGGTACGCCGGTCGATTCAACTCTGCCTTCCTAATTATACACGACCCGTGGATCTAGCCCAAAACGATGGCGGTTCGCCCCCGACGCGCCCGGTCTGCAAAGGAAGAGAGGGAACGATGCGCCTGGGGTAGAGGGCAGGCGTACTCAGTCCAGAATCTTGATCCCCGAGCGTCGAAGGTGAGTTTTGAGGGTGTCGCTTACGTTCCAGCAGCGCCCTAACTTGATCCCTTTCAGGCCGAGTTGGATGAGATGCTTTTCCACACTGGTGTCGTCCACTTCGGTGCCCGAGAGCCCCAACCGGCGCAGGTTCTTGAGGGGGCGCAAGTGGGCTAGCCCGGCGCCGGTGATCCTGCTGCAGTCATCCAGCCAGAGGGTCTCCAGGTTGGGACAGTTGTGAAGGGAGGCCAAGGCCGCGTCCTCAATGTTGGTGCCGGAGAGATCCAGGTAAATGAGGGCGTGTAACCCATCGAGGGGCGTCAGGGCGACCCCCTCCAGCGAGGTCTTGTTGAGAACCAGATACTGGAGATAAGTCAGCTCCGAAAGGTGGGCAAGGCCTTCGTTAGTGATCCTCGTCTCGGCGAGATTAAGCGAGGTCAAGTAGCTCAACGCCGAGAGGGCTTCCATCCCCTGGTCGGAGATCCAGCAGCAGTTACTCAGGTCAAGGTGTTTCAGCCGCTTCGTCTGCCGGAGATGCTTCAATCCGTTGTCGTTAATGTTGGTGTTGGCGAGATCCAGGCGTTCCAGATTGGGGAAGCGGCCCAGCAACGTCAGGTTCTCGTCCTCAATCTCTTGACCGGTGAGATTCAGATATTTGACCCGTTCACAATCCTGCAGGTAGCGCACCCACGTCGCAAAGCGTTCCCGGTTCATCTTTTTGGGACGCAGGCCGATGTCGTATCCCAGGGGCACGATGACGTCGCCGGGGGTCTCGCCCAGGGGGTGCCAATGGTTTTCCAGGTCTGAGGAAGCGTGGCCCAGGACCTCCACTTCCCAGGTGCAGTGGAAAATGGTGCATGGCACCTCTATGCTCAGCGCTTCAGCCCAGGCGTAGACCGCCCAGCGGGCTGCTTCTTGTCGCAGTGCGTATCGGTCCATCAGTTCGCGGGTGAGCTCCTCCAGCTCCATATCCGTCAGGGAGTCACCGAGCATCGCCTGGAGCTTATGGGGGACGCCGCCGCGCAGGGCCGTCGTGAGCACGTTGACCTCGCGGGCATATTTTCGGGTGCAGCGGGCGTAGAGTACGTGTTCACAGGCGTCCGCGTCATTCAGAACATCCAGTCTTTTATAGCGCCATAAAGCCCGCGCCTGCTTGACGATCTCGATGAGCTTCTGACGGGGGAAGTTGTCCATCTTTTGACCTCCGGCGCAGTTTGCAGAGATACCCTCTGTTGCAAGGACCTTTCAGAGCCTGTATTTTCTGAGGCATCCGCGGCGAGGTATGACACCGTCCAATATGGCTCAACTTTAGTATATGTCGATCCGGGAAAAGATCAAACAAGAAATTTGACTTCACTGAAGGTTTAAAAACTTGGAGTTTTAGTATGAGCCCCTTGCTCGTCGTAAGCGGCGCAGTGTTAGCGGCGTCGCATCTTATACCGTACCTTTAGTATGAGTTGTCTCAAGGCAGTCAGATTTGACTCCTTTGAAAATAGACAGCGAATTGAACGAATTAAAATCCTAATTTCCTAGCTGAGGCCGGTCTCCCGATCGTGCCCCACCGCGCTAAAGCGTGTGACTACAAACCTAGTGTTCCGTCTGTAAAGGCACTGGTGGTTTTGGCCGCGAATTTTCCCGCATGTAGTGGCGAGTTTCGGAAGAAACCGATTTTTCAGTAGAGAAAGGGATATGCCCCATATTTTTCTTTATCTGTCCCTTTTTAAGAGCAGTCAGATTTGAAAGAAGGGGGTGTGAATCCGCGGTCAGCAAAAGGGGATTGGCTAGAGCAGCGTGCGCGGGTCGGGCAGCTCGCCGGGCGTGAGGAGCCGCACGGCGTCAGCATATCCCATCGCTTGCAGAGCGTGAGAATTGTGGCGGTGTAGACGTTCGATGGCGGCCTCCGGCGTCAGCGCCTCATAGATGACGAGGTAACCGGCCAACACGGCGCCGGTGCGGTCGTTACCTGCGTAGCAATGGACCAGTGTTGGACGTTCGGCCTCCAGTTGCGCGCGGATGAAGCGCCAGACCGGCAGGCATTCGTGGATGAAGGCTCGCTGGAGTCCCTTGGAGAGCAGCAACAGGGGCGGAAAATGGGCGCGATGGTGGACGAAGCCGTAGGGTTCCAGCGGCGGGACCTTCACCTCGGCGGCCAGAGAAGCGACGGCGCGGATCCCCCCGGCGTAAAGTGCCTCCGGGTCCCACGGGGCGCGGGTGGGACCCGGGCGTCCGGCCAGCTTTCCTTCGATGATCCAGTAGACGTGTTCCATGATGACTTATTGTAGCATAGGTGAGTCAGGAGCAAAGTGCGCGGCTATCTCGGCTTGTCCTTAAGGCAATCCGTGCTACACTTTTAACGTGTTTCTGATAAAAAACGCCCTCATTTGACGTGTGACTCGACACGAAACCCCCTACAGCAGTGTCGTGGAGGAACAGCCGTGGGGTCGATATGGATGAGCGAGGGGGAGGTGCCCCTATGAAGGGAACGGTTTCTCGGAAGCAGCTGGCCACGATGGTAATGGCGCGATTGGCCGCCGGACTCGTCGTTCTGAGCGCGTCTTTCTTCCTCCCCGCCGGCACTCTGCGGTACTGGGAAGCCTGGGTCTACATGGGGGTGTTGTTCGCATCGTTGACGTTTATCACGTTCTATCTGTTGCGACACAACCCGGCGTTGCTGGAGCGGCGGCTGCGGATGAAGGAGCAGGAGGTGGAGCAGAAACGCGTGATCGGTTTCTTCTCCCTGATCTTTGTGGCGGCGTTTCTGCTTCCCGGCTTCGACCGGCGGTTTGGCTGGTCGGCGGTCCCTGTCTGGCTGGTCCTCGCTGCCGACGCGGTGATCCTGCTGGGCTTTCTGCTCTTTATTTTGACGTTAAGGGAGAACGCCTACGCCGCGCGCACCATTGCGGTGGAGGAGACACAGGAGGTGATCACCACAGGACCTTACGCTGTGGTTCGTCATCCGATGTATCTGGCGATGTTGATGATCTTCGGCTTTTCACCGCTGGCGTTGGGGTCTTACTGGGCGCTGCTGTCCGTAGGGCCGTTTGTGATAGTGCTCGTGGTGCGCATTCTCAACGAGGAGAAGGTGCTGCTGCGGGATCTGCCGGGTTACGCCGCATATCGTGACTCTGTGCGCTATCGGCTGGTGCCGGGGATCTGGTAGTCTGACGATCTCCGACGGGGGGTTCAGGCCTGAGGATCTGTTGCGTGAGTTGCGGGGGGGGGCTGACCCGTTCGCCCCTCTACGGGGACGCCAACCCGATCGGCTGCTGACGGTAGCCACCGTCGTGCGGCAGCATGATGTTAACAAATCTCTCGAAACAGGGTATACTTTACGGTAGGATAACGGCTGGGTAGCACCCCAGTTAAACGTGGTGCTACTTTTCCCAATCAACATCGTCAGACGTAGGGGACGACCTGCTAAGATGAACACGTCCAAGGTTTTGGTCATCGATGATGACCCTAAAATGATAGAGTTGGTGCAGGAGATTTTGGCGTTGACGCCTTGTGAAGCCCTGGGGGCCGACCGGGGGCGGACGGGGCTGGAGATTCTGCGTCGTGAGCTCGACGATCCCACCACCGATGTCGATGCCGTCTTGCTGGACGTGCGGCTGCCGGACATCGATGGCTTTGAAATCTTGAAGCAGCTGAAGGCCGATCCTCGCCTCAAGCAGATCCCAGTCATCTTCTTCACCGGCGTGGACGCTATCGCCGATAAGACCCGCGGTCTGGGGTTGGGGGCCGAGGATTATGTCACCAAGCCCTTCGACCCTCAGGAGCTGTTAGCGCGCCTGAACGTCGTCTTGCGCATGCGGCGCACGGAGAAGGAGCTGCGCCGTCGCAACGCCGAGATGGCCATGCTCGACGAGATCAACCGCATGGTGGCCGGAAGTCTGGACCTCGATCAAGTGTTGGTCTCCGCGTTGGAGGGGCTGGAGCGGCTGGTGGATGCCAAGATTCTGCTGGTCATCCTCAACGACGAGGATCGAGATGAGTGGGTGGTGCGCACGGCCAAAAGCTCGGAGGACGTCTGGCTGGAAGGGCGGGTGGTTCCCCTCGACGGTCGTCCGGTGGGAGAGGCGCTCTCCCGGGGGGCGCCGTTGTTGCGGACCGCCGTGGTGGACAGTTTTTGGAGCGAGATCGTGGACATGCCGCGCCTGGACGAGCTCTATGTTCCTCTGGGGAGCCCGGAGCAGCCTATGGGCCTGTTGACCGTTTTGGGCGAGGCCCACACGCTGCGGGAGGAGCACGTGCCGCTGCTGGAACGCATGGCGGCGACCGTTTCCATCACCGTGGAGAACGCGCGGCTCTACGGTGAGCTGGCGGCCTTCGCCGAGGCCCTGGAGCGCTCCCAGAACCAGTTAATTCAAGCGGAGAAGATGGCGGCGGTGGGACGTCTGACGGCCTCCATCGCTCATGAGATCAACAATCCTTTGCAAGCTGTGCAGAACAGCCTGCATCTGGCGCGCCATCCCGGCATGGACGAGGAGGGACGGCGACGCTATCTGACTATCGCCCAGGAGGAGGTAGAACATCTGGTTCACATCGTGCGGCGGATGCTCGATTTCTACCGTCCCGCTTCCAGTACCCTTAAACCCATCGACGTGAACCGCGCCATTGACAACGCTCTGACGCTGGCCCATAAGCGTTTCAAGCAGACGCACATCAACGTTATCCACCGACCGGAGCCTGGACTACCGCCGGTGCTGGGCTCGCGCAACCAGCTCACCCAGGTCTTTCTCAATATCATCCTCAACGCTATCGAGGCCATGGAGGCTGACGGAGAGCTGCGCATTGGCACCGCCTATCATCAGGAGCGGGAGCAGGTCATAGCGGCTTTTCGAGATAGCGGGCCGGGCATTGCGCCGGAGATCCGCGATCACCTCTTCGAGCCTTTCCACACCACGAAGTCCACCGGTACCGGGTTAGGGCTCGCTATCAGCTACGGTATTGTGGAGCATCATGGGGGGGAGATCGTGGTAGAGAGCCCCCAGGAGGGGGGGGCAACGTTTATTGTACGCTTACCGGCTTACGACGGGGAGGGTCATGACAAGAGCACACGTGCTCGTTGTTGACGACGAAGCGGCCGAGCGTGTTACCCTGGCTGAAGCGCTGCGCCTGGAGGATTACTACGTCACATTGGCGGCTTCCGGGGAGGAGGTTCTGCGTCTCATCAAGGATGAGGTACCCTTTGACCTGGTGATCCTGGATCTTAAGCTGCCGGGCATCGACGGATTGCAGGTGTTGGAGGCCTTGCACGCGGCCAAACCGGAACTGGTGGTCATTCTCATCACCGGGTACGCCACGCTGGAGACGGCCATCCAGGCCTTGCGCAAAGGGGCTTATGATTATCTGCTCAAGCCCTGTTCCATGGAGGAGATTCTGGCTACCACCCGCAAAGGGCTTTCCGAATTTGAGCGCGAGCGGCACCGTCAGGATCTGATCGCGCAGCTGCAGAACACCGTGCAGGAGCTGGCCGACACCGAAGGCGGCAGCCGGGAGGTTCTCTCCGCGCCCTCCGAGACGATGCTCCAGGTGGCGGATGTGGTGTTGGATCGCTCCCGGCACCTGGCGACGCGGGATGGTCAGCCGGTGGATTTGACGCCCACGGAGTTCAGGTTGCTGGAGTGTTTGATGGAGGACGCCGACCGGGTTCAGTCCCCGCAGGCGTTGATCCGCTGCGCTCAAGGCTACGAGACCGACGCCATGGGAGCCCGTTCCATCATTCGGGTGCATATCCGGCGGCTGCGCACGAAGTTGGAGCCGAAGCCCTCCGATCCTCGCTATATTGTCAACGTGCGCGGTGTAGGGTACATGTTTGCTTCGGAGCCGGAAGACGCCTCGTGAAGAAAGAGAACACGCACATAACAACGGAGCACAAAGCATGAATGATAAGGATAAGAAACAACGTCGAGCTAAAATCCAGAAGTTACGTCATTCCTTGAAACGTATACGCAAGGAGAAATCTGCAGAGGAGATCTCCAGGCGGCGCAACTTCAGCACCTGGCTCAGTCGTTTGAAGAGCCGACTGGGGTGGAAGGGCGCCGATGAAGAATGAGCAGAGGGTGGCGTTCTCGCAGGCATAAACCCCGCTGTCCTGAACGAAATGCAGGCCCCCTGTCACGGATCGGTCAGGAGCAGGGTGGAGGCCTGAAGCCGGGGATCAGCCTCCGCTGAGGGTGGTGGGACGCCACCCTCCTGGGAAAGTTACCACCAGATCAGGAAGACGATGTCCTTAACCGCCCGGAGTCCGTCGTAGCTGACCTCGGCTTCGGCGGTGATGTTATCCCCCCGCGAAGCGCCGGTCACCGCCATCTCCGCCTGCACGAATCCCTTCTCGTTGGTGCGAAGGTCCGTTGCCGAGGAGAGCACCTGACCCTGGCGATTTTTGAGTACCAGATCGACCTGAGCGTAGGGCACCAGCGCCCCGTTGCCGTCTTTGACCAACACGTAAACCGTCTGCGCCCCGCGTTCCGTCATGACGGCGTGAGCTACGTCGATCTCCAACCGCAGCTCGGTGGAGACCATTCTGGGATTCGTGGGCGTCTCGCTTTGTCGGCAAAAGGCCTCGGGGGGGAATGCCTCTCGATGGGTGTCAAAATATATCTCGCCGAGGTTGCCCACGTGGACGGGCGAGTTTCGATCCTCAGGATACCATGCCAGCTTCATGCGTTGGAAATACTGGACAATGCGACCGTCTTCGTAATACATCTCGGTGATGGGGTAGCCGAAGACGTCGATTCCTCCGTTTTCCCTGAAGAACTCCAGGAAAGCGTAGGAGACGATGTGTCCGGTCTCTGGAAAAAAGTGACGGCGCGGTGAGAGAATCCGGGGGCGGTCGATCGGAGGGTTGCGGTAGTTCAGTTCATCCCCTAACAGCCCCAGCTGGACTTTGTAGGGGATGGGATGGTCCGGGTGCGCTTCGACGCGGGCGTTCTGGAAATACTGCACCAGAATGCCGTTTTGCCGGAAGGGATTGGAGAGGGGGTATCCGAAGATCTCCAAGCCGCCGTGCGTTTCCACGTAATTCAAAAACTCCTCCGGCACAGAACAGTCGCTTTCCGTGTAAGGACTCGGCTCGTCGCCGCCCTGCGCGACGACCTGCGTCGCGTCGGAAATCGCCACGGTGCTGACAACTAACGTTGCCAAAAGGAAAAGCCTCACCGTTTTCATCTTATCCTCACCTGTGCCTGCTCCTTTGCACATGGATAATGGTTTATCTAAATGATCACTCCACCTGTTTTACCTGCAGAGAACCGCTCCGGTGGGGTGGGATGCAGGTGAAAGTTGTTGCTGAGCTGAAAGCCGTCGTTTTGGATAGCAACGTCTGTTCTCTTGGATCGTGGCGAGCGTGAGATAGGCCCACCGCATATCCCCCATGCCCTGGAGAACGAAGTAGACGGCGAAGCCAACTTATTTGCACATGCGCTCTCGTGCGTCCTCAACGCGCTTCCCCGCCGAGGGGAGGAGGTATCGAAAGGCAACGTTTGGTTTGTATCACCATGATGGCTGTTCGGAAAAAGGCGTCATGCTAGAAAAAGCCACGGTACACGTTGTGGTTATGAGCCTCACGGCCACGATAAATATATGGAGCCTTTTCCTCTGCCTGAATACCTCTTTCCGGTCGGGCCGCCGATAAGACGATTAAAGATTTCCAAGACAAGAATATCGTAAAGTACCTTGTGATGCGCGTTCACTACAGACCCTCCGACATCTACGCTCCCTTGACCGGGCCTTTCAGGACGGTCGCTTTATGGAGGCTCCGTGCACTGACTCAGATGTCGGAACGGAAGAACTGACTCTGGGCTTTTATTATACACGAAATAAAACGCTGGCGCAAATACCCACAAGGGAGGAGGGTATAAGGCAAGTGATTGGAGACAGGTAGCCGCGATTTCTGACGTCTCACCCGAATACAAGCATCACTTGCGCAAATCGGAGAGTGTAAGTACACTAATGATCCAAGGTGTGATCGTTAGAGTTTATAGGGGGAGCAAACTACCAGGGAAAGTGTCTTCCGTGACGTTTGGTTTGCGTATGTCGGATGAGCGAAGTCAGGTGGGTTTCGTCACGCTTCCTTTGCTTTTTCGACGGGCTTGAGCTTCTTGGCTTTTTCAGGTAAAATGTTCCCATTGGAATATCTGATCAAGACTTGACACCCCTGACATAATCAATTAAAGCCTGGAGTTTTAGTCGGTCATTCCTTACATCTGGTGATGTTGATGGCGAAAAATCCACAATGGGTAAAGTTTCAAAAAACTCCGAAGGGGGTGGTGGGCTGAGATACCTGTCATGATGGGACTGAAGTCCGTTGAAGCGAGCGAGAACGAGGACGAGGATCTTCGATCAGCCCTTCATCTTTTCCCGTACTGCTTTGTTGGCTTGAACTCTTCTTCCAGGGTGATGGAACGTGTGATGTGAGCTCACACGGCCTGTGGAAACTGACGGAGCGTTTTTTGGGTTGGGAGGACGTGGAAGTGGGTTCCCGTTCTTTGAACCATTTTTCACTGAGAAGGGTAGTTAATATGCTACACGCCGCGTAGCGGCGGCCTTGTCAAGGAGGTGATGTTATTGGAATATGATACAATATGATACGTGCGTGGCAACTTCATGAAGTTAAATTAAAATCTGAACCATGCATACAGGAGGAGAAATATGTTTAGCAAAAAGTGGTTGGCCCTGGCTGCTCTGATGATCGTAGCGAGCATGCTGGTGGCGTCATGTGAGCCCAAGGTCGTGACCGTGACGGTTGAAAAGACCGTTGAGGTTGAAAAGACCGTCGAGGTTGAAAAGACCGTCGAGGTCGAGAAGACCGTTGAGGTTACGCCCACACCGGAACTGGTTGAGCGCCAAGGTGCGTGGCTGGACTCTGTCATCATCTCCGAAGAGCCCTCCTCTGACTCCGGCGTCACCCGTGTTGAAGCGGGCGATATTGACGTCTATGCCTATAACATCGCGGAACCGGACATCGCTGCCCGCATTTTTGAATCTGAGAACATCGATTACTATAAGGCCTACGGCAACTATAACGAGATCACTTTCAACCCTGCCGGTCCCGAACTTGAGGATGGTAGGCTGAATCCCTTCGCCGTGCCGCGCATCCGTGAGGCCATGAACTGGCTTATCGACCGCGAATACATCGTCCAGGAGATCAGCGGTGGTCTGGCCCGCCCTCGATATGTGCCCGTCAACTTCGCGTCCAAGGACTCCGCTGTGCTGGCCGACGTGATCGCCGCGATCGAGTTGCAATACGCCCACGATCCCGAGCGCGCCGAGGAAGTCATCACCGAGGAGATGGAGAAGCTGGGTGCTGAGAAAGTCGACGGCATCTGGCATTACAACGGCGAACCCGTCGAGCTGATCGGGCTGATCCGCACAGAGGATGAGCGCCTTGAGATCGGCGACTACGTGGCGAACCTACTTGAGGACATTGGCTTCACCGTTGTTCGTGACTACAAGACCTCCGCTGAGGCCTCCCCCTGCTGGATCAGCTCCGATCCCATGGGCGGCTGCTTCCACTTCTACACCGGTGGCTGGGTTTCCACCGCCATCAGCCGTGATGCTGCTACGAACTTCCAGTTCTTTTACACCCCCGACGGCCTGCCTTTCCCACTCTGGGCAGCCTATGAGCCCACCGAAGAGTTCTATCAGCTCTCCACCGATTTGGCCAATAGCAACTTCGAGACGCTTGACGAGCGCCGTGAGATGATGGCACAGGCGCTGGACATGGCGCTGAAAGACTCCGTCCGCATCTGGCTCAAGGACGACGTGGGCGTTGCGCCCGTCGCGGCCAACGTCTCGCTGGCCAGCGACCTCTCCGGCTCCATCTACGGCTCCCAGCTCTGGGGGCAGACCATCCGATTTGACGACCGCATCGGTGGCTCCATGAATATCGCGATGCCCAGCATTATGACCGAGCCTTGGAACCCCATTGCCGGCACCAACTGGGTCTACGACATGATGCCCATTCGCGGCACGATGAGCCAGGCCGTGGTTCCCGATCCTTACACCGGCGTGCAGTTGCCGATGCGGCTGGCTTCGGCCGAAGTCTACATCAAGGAAGGGCTCCCCGTGGAGTCAAACCTTGATTGGGCGACGCTGGAGTTTGTCGATGAGATCATGGTGCCCGAGGACGCCTGGGCGGACTGGGATCCCGAAACGCAGACCTTCATCACCGCCGGTGAGCGCTTCACCGAGACCGAGGATCTCATGGTGAACAGCAAGGTCGTGATGACCTACGAGGACGACTTCCTGGATAAGGTGAAGTGGCATGACGGCAGCCCCTTCACTATCGCGGATATGGTCATGTTCATGATCATGCAGTTTGATCGGGCCAAGGAAGCGAGTCCCATCTATGACGAAGCCTACGTGCCGGAGTTTAACTCCTGGATGGAGGGTTTCAAGGGTTGGCGCATCGTCTCCGAAGACCCCGTCACCATTGAATACTACACCGACGCCTACCAGCTGGACACGGAGAATAACGTCACCGACTTCCGCGCTGCTTATCCTTCTGACTATGGTAACGGCGCCGAGGCTCCCTGGCACACCGTGCTCCTGGGCTGGCTGGCTGAGGCTAACGGTGAGGCTGCCTTCTCCAGTGACAAGGCTGACAAACTTGAGGTCGAGTGGATGAGCTACATCGCCGGCCCGACGTTGGATATCTTGAAGGCTAAGTTGGATCAGGCTCAGGAAGAGAACTTGATTCCTTACGAGCCGACCCTGGGTCAGTACATCACCGCCGAAGAGGCCGAGACTCGTTACGCCAACCTGCAAGAGTGGTACCGCCGCTATGGTCACTTCTGGGTCAGCACTGGCCCCTTCTTCCTGCAGAAGGCGTTCCCGGTTGAGGGTACGTTGATCCTGCAGCACTACGAGGACTACCCCGACATGGCGGACCGCTGGAGCCAGTTCTCGGCTGCCCCCATTCCCGAAGTAACCGTGGATGGGCCGGGCGATGTGGCTATCGGCGAGGAAGCTGTCTTTGAAGTCTACGTCGACTTCGAGGGCGAGCCTTATCCCAATGAGGATCTGGATATGGTCAAGTACCTGGTCTTCGACGCCACCGGGCAGCTGGCCTTCTCAGGCGACGCGCAGGAAGCCGGTGAAGGTTACTTTGAGGTCGTGCTTGACGCGGATATGACCGCTGAGCTCGAGGCTGGTTCCAACCGGCTCGCCGTGATCGCCGTCTCCAAGCGGGCGTTGGTTCCCGTGCGTCAGGAACTGGACTTCGTGACCAAGTAGTCGGCAGGTGGATTGTATCGTATCGTAACCAGACTTATCTCGGAGAGAGTGACGAGCTCTCTCCGAGATACAGGTTATAAAATCTCAATGGATTACAGATGAGGTGTTAAAGGGGGGCGAGGATGACACTTGCTCCCCTTTTAAGAGAGCGGGTTGCGATAGAAAGCGAGACGAAGATATGAGTGATACTGTATTGGATGTGGAACCACAAGTTACGCCGAGGAAGAAACGCAGGGCCAGTTCTGGCGCTTTGCAACGGATAATCCGCTACGCGCTCGTCAGAATGGTCATGTTGTTTTTCACCGTGATGATTGGAGTTTATCTGACGGTGATTGTGGCCAATATGGGTGGATATGTGGATGAGATACGGCGCGGGGCGATTCGTGAGCAGGTATCCGTAGCGGTCTTTGCCGATCAGAGTGCGGAAATGCGCCGGATGTCTTCCGAGGAGAAGAAGGCGCTCATTGAGGAGCGGGTCGCTCTGGAGGTCAAACGCCTGGGGCTGGACCAACCTTTTATCATCCGTAGCTTCATCTATCTTAAAGACGCCATGACGCTTAATCTGGGCTACGCGGAGCAGATGGTCAGCGACAGTGGTTCGAAGCAGGTCAGGTTAATCCTTTTGGAACGGCTTCCTCCTACACTGGTCTTGTGGGGCGCAGCGAATATCTTGCTATTCTTTCTGAGCCTTTTTATTGGACTCTACCTTTCTCGAAAGTATGGCAGCTTGTTGGATAGGATTACGGTGACCCTGGCACCTACTTCTTCAGCACCGGCCTGGTTCTATGGGTTATTTCTCATCCTGATTTTTTCTGCAATTCTTCGTGTTTTGCCCTTTGGGGGCATGGTAGATGCACCACCGCCCGAATCTACGTTGAAGTATATGCTCAGTCTGGGAAAGCACTTGATTCTGCCGGTTTCTGCCATCATCATCAGCTCGATCTTTTTACAAGTCTATAATTTTCGGACCTTTTTCCTGATTTACTCTCAGGAAGACTATGTTGAAATGGCTAAGGCCAAGGGATTGACTGATCGAGAGATCGAGCGACGTTACATTCTTCGCCCAACTCTTCCCACAATTATCACCCAATTTGCGCTCCTGGTGATCGCTCTTTGGACCGGTGCCACGATCTTAGAAACGGTGTTCAACTGGCCAGGACTGGGACGGACGCTCTATCGGGCGATTGGCCTGTATGAGACACCCGTGATTGTGGGCGCTCAGGTGATCTACGCCTATCTGCTGGCGTTTACAGTTTTTCTGTTAGATTTTATCTACGCTGTGGTTGATCCCCGGGTGAGGGTTGGAGGAGGTAGAAGGGCATGAGAAGCCTTCGTGAGATTACACGTTATCCGGCTGCTATAATCGGTGTATGTATGATAGCGGTTCTGGTAGGGGTTGCCTTCTATGCCATTGTTACTTTGCCCTATAGTGAGGCTGTCAGGTTATGGCGTGGAGGGGAAGAGGTTTGGTACGATACACCGAAGAAAGCCGCACCGGTTTGGGTAAACTGGTTCCGCAGAAAGAAACTTCCGGCGACCATAAAAGTGGATAGCGAAGACGAGGCAGTGGAGAAGACCATCGAACAAGTCTCTGAGGATATCTTCGATATTCAGTTCGAGTTCACCTTTGAGTATCCTTATACGACATTTCCCCGTGAGGTTTCCATCTTTTTTAACCCGCGTTACCTTGAAAAAGCTCCCCATGCTTCGATGACGTGGTTGACGCCTGATGGCAGAGAGATTCGTCTGGCCAGCCTTACCGTGGATAGTGCCCTCTCGTATCGGGCCTCGCAGGACTCCAGGCTGGAGCGCCGCCTGGGGGGCGACCTTGCGCCTCACATCGGGCTATTTGCTGACCCGGACGCAGAGGAGCTGGTTGCCCTTCCGGGTACCTACACGTTACAAGTCAGCGGGACGGCTTTTGAACCGGAATCGGACTTCGACGCCGAACTCGTTGTTTTCGGGCAGGTGCACGGGGTGGCGGGTACGGATCATCGTCGCCGGGCGATCAGTGTTGCGCTGCTGTGGGGTACCCCGATAGCGTTGACCTTTGGGTTGTTGGCGGCACTGGGTACCAGTGTTACCACGATGGCTATCGCGGGTGTGGGGACGTGGTACGGAGGATGGGTGGATGCACTGATTCAACGCATCACTGAGGTGAATTTAATCATCCCCGTGCTACCCATTCTTATCATGATTGGGACCTTTTATTCCAAAAGCTTATGGGTGATGTTGGGGGTCTTAATTCTCCTTAACATTTTTGGTGGCGGTATCAAGACCTATCGTGCGATCTTCCTTCAAGTCAAAGAGGCGCCCTACATCGAGGCGGCGCAGGCCTACGGAGCCAGTAATGCTCGCATCATCTCTCGCTATTTGGTGCCGCGCATCATTCCCACGTTGATTCCTTCCCTGGTTACCCTCGTTCCCGCCTTCGTGTTTCTGGAGGCAGCGTTGGCACTTCTAGGGTTGGGAGATCCCGTGATGCCGACGTGGGGCAAGATTATCAACGATGCGCGCGTTAACGGCGCTCTCTATCAGGGTGATTATTACTGGATACTGGAGCCCTCTATCTTGCTTATGTTGACCGGCCTTGCTTTTTCGCTGTTGGGGTTCTCGCTAGATCGTATTTTCAATCCGAGACTAAGAGGTAGGTAGTATTTATGACGCCCGATAACACCTTATTAAAAATTGAAGACCTGCGTCTCTATTTCCGTACCACGCAGGGAGTTGTGCAGGCGGTCGATGGTGTGGATCTAACGCTCGATGAGAACGAAGCAATCGTTGTTTTAGGCGAATCTGGCTGTGGAAAGACATCGCTTTCCAGGGCTGTGTTGCGATTGCTTCCCACCAACGTGGAAACTTACTCCGGGCGTGTTTACTTGGGTGATGAGGATATCATGAGCCTCGGGGATGAGGAGTTTCGCTGGCGTATACGCTGGTCTCAAATGTCGCTTGTCCCGCAGGCAGCGATGAATGCCCTTAATCCGGTCCTCAAAGTGGGAGAACAGGTCGCCGAGCCTTTGCGGGCGCACAACGCGATGAAGCCGTCTGATGCATTGGACAGGGTCGCTTACATGTTCAAGCAGGTGGGAGTCCCTGTTGATTTTATCGATCGGTACGCCTTTGAATTGAGTGGAGGGATGCGTCAGCGCGTTGCGTTGGCGATGGCCTTGGTCACGACGCCTTCTCTGGTCTTTCTGGATGAGCCGACCTCCGCCTTGGACGTCTTGACGCAGGCGAATATCTTTAATGTTCTCAAACGTCTTAAACAGGAGCTGGCTGTGAGTTTTATCCTCATTACCCACGACATTGCCACGTCCAGCGAACTGGCGGATAAAGTGGCCGTGATGTATGCGGGCCAGATCGTGGAAGTAAATGACGCCCGCCATTTTTTCACCGATCCCCTTCACCCCTATTCCAAGCTGTTGATGGCCAGTGTGCCCAAATTGAAGGTGGAACAGGAACCCACTTTTATCACCGGTCATCCGCCTACCCTGTTGGGGCCACCGAGTGGATGTCGGTTTGCGTCCCGTTGTCCTTCGGCTTTTGAGAAGTGCGAGGAGGAACCCCCGATGTATCGGCTAAACGGACGGCGGGTTAAATGCTGGTTGTATGCGTGATGTGTAAAGGGAGTCTTAAGGATGTCAGGTGAACTAACGAAACAGTCCTCGATGGCCTCTTCAGTGGCGAAAGCAGCGATGCAGGATGATGTGTTGCTCTCGGTGCAGAATCTACACGTATGGTTTGAGCTCAAGCGCTGGGGTTTTCTGCATGCTGGCTACGTTCAAGCTGTAGATGGGGTGGATTTCAACCTGCGATACGGACAGGCGATTGGCATCGTAGGTGAGAGCGGTTGTGGAAAGACGACGCTGATGAAAACGATATTAGGCTTATATGAGCCTATCAAGGGCAAGGTGGTGTTTAACGGGAGGAATCTCAGTCGTCACTCTGTTCAGGAGATGCGCCTCTATCGCTCACAGGTGGGCTATGTTCAACAAGACCCCTATGGAGCGTTGCCTCCTTTTATGAGCGTGGAACGCATTTTGGAAGAGCCGATGATTGTGGCGGGTGTCAAAGACAAGGAAGAACGCCGGCAGCGCATTCGAGACGTGATGTTTGAGGTCAAGATGACGCCCGTCGATGACTTCCTGACCAAGTTCCCGCACATGCTCAGCGGGGGGCAGCAGCAGCGCATTGTCATCGCCCGCGCCATGATCCTGGAGCCCTGCCTCATCGTTGCGGATGAGCCGGTATCCATGTTGGATGCTTCCGTGCGGGTGGAGATCCTGCGGCTGCTGCAGGGCCTGCAGGCCTCCCACAACCTCTCTGTCATCTACATCACCCACGACCTCTCCACCGTTCGGTATTTCTCTGATCGTATTTTCGTCATGTACGCGGGGAAACTCGTTGAGAGAGCCGAGGTGAATGAACTTTTGTACAGCCCTCTTCACCCTTACACACAGGCCCTGTTGTTGGCCACTCCAGACCCGGACTATCGTAATGCGTTGACGTTCAAGGATGTGCCGCCGGGGGAGCCGCCCAGCTTGAAGAATCCCCCATCTGGCTGTCGTTTCCATCCGCGCTGCCCCAAGAAAATCGAAGGGCTGTGTGAGGAAAAAGTGCCCCCCAGTTTCGAGCCCGAACCTCACCATTACGTTGCCTGCTGGCTCTACGAGTAGGGTTGGGGCTTCGTTACCGAGATGATTTGAGGTCAGTTTATGGTGATCAAGAGCCCTCGAAAGGCCATCGTTGTGGGGTTGGTGTTGGTGTTGAGCGGGTTTATTTTCCCGGTGCTGATGGTGGCGGGAGTTATCCATACCACGCTGTGGTTGAGTATTTTATCGCACGGTGCTTCGGTCAGCGGCTTGCTTCTGGGGTTGCTCGGAGTTGCCATGGTCAGTCACCTGGAAAAGGAGCGCGACTCGCATAGAGAGGCCTGGTGGGAGTGACCCTGCTGTAAATCGAGAATCTTCTTGCATCCCTGGAGATTCCTCGCCGGTGATGACCCAGCCAGAGCCAGACATGGCTCATCTGAGCAATTATCCTCACTGTTTGTCGGTGTGAGTCTGATGGCGACTTCTCTTGTTGCTTTCAGACTCATTTTCTAGTCCCTTCGCTTTGATAAGGACTTTCTGAGTGCCGAGGCTTCAGCCGGACAATTCCATAAGCCAAACGAAGGCCCTACCCGAAAATGCGGCTCTTCCGTCGTACTATCTATTGTCTCCACTGAAAAAGGTGTTTCAGTGGAGAAGAAGGTACTATATCGCTTGTTTTTCCTTGGCTGACCCTTTTTCAGGGCAGCCATCTATCAAGAAGGAAAAGATGCGAAAAAGAGAACTTGTTGGCGCTTTAGGTCTCACTCTCTTTATCCTGGGCGTTTTGGCAGGTGTCTTCTTTATTGGTTTGACTGTCTGGGCGGATTTAGAGGCGACACTTTTTAACCTGCAGCCGCGACAGTATGCGTTTTTCCGAGAATTGCATTGCCCGCCTGTCTTGATTTCAGGGGAGACAGGTACCATTCGAGCTCGCTTTAAAAACCCTCTCGATCAGACCATCAATCTTTTTATTCGTGCGCACGTCAGTCATGGTTACGTCACGTTGCGACGTGAGATTATCACTGAGCTCACTCTTGCTCCCGGCGAGGTAAAACAGCTGCAGTGGACAATCAGCGAGGATGATGCGGCGTTTAACCGCATCATCCTCTTTAGAATAATGGTTAGAGGGGGCCATCCTCTCCCTAATCGGCAGGCCACCTGCGGGGTTATGTTGCTACATATGCCTTATCTGACGGGTTGGCAGATGACGACTATCCTTTTGGGGGGATCTATACTCGCTATACTGGCTGGAGACGTGTTGTGGTTTGTCAGCCGGCGTCCCTATCGGCGATTTTCCCGTGTGATGATCTTGTTGACGCTTAGTGTTTTTGGGGGTCTTTTGGCAGGTGCGAGGAGATGGTGGGTCGTCGGAGCGATGTTTTTGGTCATCATTCTGTTGACGGTCGGAGCTGTGATGGGTCACTTTTTGAATAACCCAGGTTCTGGTAAAAAGGGGATTTCCATCGGCTAAGCATCTGGAGGGTAAATATGCAGATCACCGCCGTCGCCGCCCATGCACAGCGCGTCATCGCCGAAGTCGAACGCGCCGTCGTCGGCAAACGCGCGCTTCTGCAGAAGATCATGACCGCCGTCCTCACCGGTGGGCATGTTCTGCTGGAGGATTATCCGGGGCTGGCGAAGACGCTGATCGCCAACAGCTTCGCCACGGCCCTCGGCCTGGCGTTCAAGCGCATTCAGTTCACGCCGGATCTGCTGCCCGGTGACATCACCGGGGGGTATATCTACAATCGCACACAGAACCGCTTCGAACTGCGCAAGGGGCCGCTCTTCGCCAACATCATCCTCGCCGATGAGATCAACCGCGCCTCGCCTAAGACACAGTCGGCGCTGCTGGAGGCCATGCAGGAGCACCAGGTGACGCTGGAGGGAGAGACGCTGCCGTTGCCTGCGCCTTTTATCGTCATCGCCACCCAGAACCCTATTGAGTACGAGGGCACCTTCCCCCTCCCGGAGGCCCAGCTCGACCGCTTCCTCATGAAGCTCTCGGTGGGCTATCCGAGCCACGACGAAGAACAGGAGATCCTGCGCCGCCGCCGCGAGCGCCGCCAAGACGCCTTCCGCCTGCACGCGGTACTGGACCCAGAGACGCTGCTGACGATGCGTGAAGCTGTGGAGACCGTCCACGTGGACGCGGACGTCGAGGCCTACATCGTGGCGCTGGTGCACGCCACGCGCGGGCATCGGCAGGTGACCGTGGGTGCCAGTCCGCGCGGCTCGTTGGCCCTGCTGAAGCTCTCCCGGGCCTGGGCGGCGCTTCACGGGCGCGATTATGTCATTCCGGACGACGTGAAGGCGTTCCTCGAACCGGCCCTGGTGCACCGCCTGATCCTGCAGCCGGACTTGTGGATGCAGCGCCACGCCGTCGAGGACGTGCTGGCCGATATTCGGCGCTCGGTGCCCGTGCCCGTGCTTGACTGAGTCCTCGGAGAGTCAAACCGGCAGCCCGCCGGGCCACGCCAGGCACGGTAAGAGATCAACCCGCACAGGGACAGAGAGGAGAGAACAGGATCGCGCCACCCCTTATCGCTTCAGGTCTATCGTCTCAATGTTCCACAGCTCGGAGTCCGCGGTGGGGTCCAGGAGAAATCCGTCAACTTGGGGGCGGGTGACGGCGAGCTTCGTGCGGAAGAAGAGCGGCAGCGCCGGCAGCTGTTCCGTGAAAATGCGTTGCGCTTCGGTGTGGCCTGCGATGTAAGCCTCAGTGCCCGGCAGGGCGCGCTGGGCGCTCAGACAAGCGGCGTCATAATCTGCGTTGGAAAACCCCGAGAAGTTGGCCCCCGACCAGCCGTTGTCTTCGTTGGGGATCTCGGTGCTCAGGTAGAGCTCACAGGGGGGGATATTGGTGCTCGCCGACCAGGCGAAGGAGCTGAGCGCAAAGTTGCGTCCGTAAAGCGGTCCCTCTTCGTTCTGGGCGAAGAATTCCAATACCGGCAGGTACTCCACTGTCACGTCGATGCCGCAGTGGGCCAGATCCTCCTGGAAGGGGACTGTGTAGGCGTGATGAAAGGCTTGCGTGGTGGTTTTCCACGTGAAAGCCAGACGTGTGCCGTCGCGTATCCCCTCTACGTCCCTCGCTTCGCGGATGCCGTCTTCGTCCTCATCGACCCATCCTGCCTCTTCCAGCAGGGCGCGGCCCTTTTCTGGATCGTATGGGTACTGCTGGATCACCTCACGGGCGTAGAGAGGATGCTCCGGTGGGACGTAGACATCGAGGACGGGGGAGCGACCGTAGAGGAGGGTGTTGACCACCTCCTGTCGATCCAGGCAGTGGGCGATGGCCTGACGTACCCGCACGTCCTCAAAGAAGTCCGGTCGCGCCCCTGTGTCGGCCGGATTGATCCCGAAATCGATGTGTTCCCACAGCGGGCCGGGGACGAAAGCCGTTTCCACAACCCCGTGTTCGCGTAATTTGAGCAGCAATTCCGCCTGCTCTTCCAGGCCCACGTCTTGAGTGACAATGTCGCATTCCCCGGCGATCAACTGCGCGATGGCCGTGTTGGCGTTCTCCACGAAGCGGTAGATCACCGTATCGAGATACGGAAGCCCCTCGTCGGCCCGAAAGTAGTAGGGATTTCGGGTCAGGGTGATGTGATCCCCTGCGACCCACTCGCTGAGCATAAACGCACCCCAACCCAGGGGGCGACGTCTGGATTCCGCAGCCTCCAGCAGTTCACCGGCCTCGTACCCCAGCTCCTCTTCCCAGAGGTGACGGGGTAAAGGAGGGTAGAAGTTGAGCTGGTAGGAGGGGTCCAGATAGCCGGGGAGCCCCTTCCACACCACCGTGCGCTCATCCTCGCTCTCGTAAGAAGCCGTCCGCAGCTCGACGAACTTGCCCACGGGCGTTTCCGGCGCCCGCCGCAGCTCGAAGCTGTAGACCGAGTCGTCCGCTGTCAACGGCGTACCGTCCGACCAGAGCAGGTTTTCTTTCATACGGAACGTCACGACCAGCTGATCCATCTCCACCGGTTCGCCGCCGAACTCAACGGCGCAATCGGCGCTGCGACAGCCGGCCGGGAAGATGAGCATCCTTTCCTCAAGGGTGACCGGCTCGTTGTAAGCGTCGACGACTTGATCGCCGGCCTGAACGATGACCGTCTCAATCTGGGCATCCCCGTTCTCCAGGCTGGGCAGGCTTTCCAGGATAACCGGTTGGTAAGCGTACGTGCGGTGGTCGATGGGGCCGTCGTAGAGCGCTTCATGGATGTGTCGGGCGTCCTCACGGCCCGCGTCGTACAGGTACAGGGACTGCGGCTCCTTTTGCTGGCAGACCACCAGCGTTTTAGGGGGCGGGGGGGTGGCCGTGGCGGTGGGCGTGGGGTTCGGGGTAGGGCTGGCGGTAGAGGTCGGGATGACGACGGTGGGCGAGGCGGTCGCTTCCGGCGACAGAGGGATGGTTGGCGTGCAGGCAAGCATCGAGAGGATGCCAAGACCTATGAGGCTAAGGGTGATCGTGGTCAGACGTATCTTGGGTGGCATGTTGACTCCTGTTGCGATTGTGGTTGCAATTGTGACCTTTGTGAATCTCAACCCCGCGTATCCCTGAACGTTGGCCGCGCGTTGACATCGCTGCCCGGCTCCGATCCCCCTGGGGGTCTCGGTGAAAGCAGGAGAACCCCTCACGATGGCCGGGATGCGCCTTGCGCCGTTGTTCAGAAGACCCGCATGGCGAGAATGTGCCGATTCAAGAACGTCATGGCGGGGAAGAGCTCGGGTTCAAAGGGGGGGAAGAAAAACTCCTCATAGGCGGAGGTGTTCGCCACGTGACGCAATATCGGCCGCGCGCTTGTTCCCAGCACGAAAGGCAACACAAACCGGGGGCGATCCTTTCGCCGCTGAAGCTTTCGGAAGAGCTTCTCCTTCAGCCCTGCGGCGGGTTGAGCCTCCCGGTAGGAAGCCAGCCCGTGTCGAAAGAGCGTGTCCAGCAGTTCTGCTTCTCTAGGTGAATTCATAGATCATCTCGGGTACCGGACGCTGACGCTGGGTCAAAGCCTCGCGCAGCCGCTTCCGGGCATAATAAAGACGGGATTTCACGGTCCCTTGAGGGATTTCCAGGATCTGACTGATTTCCTCTACAGAGAGGTGTTCCAGGTAAAACAACACGATGACGTTGCGATGCAACGGCGGCAGCTCGGCGACGACTTCGCGAACCATGTGGACTACCTCTTTTTCTTCGGTGCGGCGGTCGGGCGCCGGGAAGGCAGCCGGAAGGCCTGCAAACCACTCTAGAATCTCGGTGAAGGGCTGGGACCAGTGGTGTTGGGTTGACCAATCGTAGACCAGGTTAAGCGTGACCCGGTAGAGCCAGGGTTTCAGCGGCCGTTCCAGATCGATAGTCTCGGCGTAGGTGTAGAGGCGCATGAAGCACTCCTGGAGAATGTCCTCGGCCGCGCGTCGGTCACGGGTGGTCGCCAGGGCCGTCCGATAAACGAGCTGTTTGTACCGCTCGTAAAGGACGCCCAGAGCTTCCAGTTCACCCTCTTGAAGTCGTCGGAGCAGCCGGGCGTCTGAGAGCGTCTCGAGCTCTGTCGATGCCTGGTTTGTCATGACACCTCGGTCTTTTCCTTCTCTTCCTTCCATCCCAGGGTTTCCAAAAAGCGGCGCTCCTCGGGCGTGAGCGTGGCTTCCTCCAGCAGCTCCGCCCGACGCTGCCAGGTTCGTTTGAGCGCCTGTTCGCGTCGCCACTGGGCCACGGCGGCATGATCTCCCGAACGCAGCACCGGCGGCACCTCCCACCCTCGGAACTCGGCCGGACGGGTGTACGTGGGCCCTTCCAGGAGACCGCGGACGTGGGAATCTCCCTGCGCGCTCTCCGATGTCCCCAGCACGCCGGGTATCCAGCGCGCCACCGCGTCGATGACGACCATGGCCGCCAGCTCGCCGCCCGTGAGTACGTAATCGCCGATGGAGAGTTCGTCCGTTGCCAGGTGCGCACGGATGCGCTCGTCGAATCCCTCGTAGTGACCGCAGATCAGGAAGAGGCGGGGCTCGCGGGCAAGTGCCCGGGCCAGTGTCTGCGTGAGCGTCCGTCCCTGCGGCGTCAGCAGGATGACGGGCGTCGCTGCGTCCCCGCGCAGCGTCTCCACCGCGCGGAAGACGGGTTCCGGTTTGAGGACCATGCCGGCGCCTCCGCCGTAGGGTGCGTCGTCGGTCATTTGGTGTCGGTCGAAGGCGTAATCCCGCAGCTGGTGGAGGTAGATGGTCAGATAGCCGCACTGCTGGGCCCGCTTCAGGATGCTCTCCTGGAGGGGACTCAGGAACATGTCTGGGAACAGGGTCAAGACGTCGATTCTCACGAGTTTATTGTAGCATCACCGGGGGGAAAATCAAGGGTCAGCGGGCGTCAAAGTTGCGTCTCGGCAGGCAGACGCTATAATCATGGGGGATTTTCTTGCTTGGTAAGCGCCGTGGTGGTGCGTTGGAGCCCGCCGCATATCCGGGGATGGTGGCAGAGAGCTGTGCGAACCCTTTACCAGACGCTCATGGACAGTGATGTGGCCCGTTTGCGCGTGATCGCGCAGCAGTGGGGCATCGCGCTGCTGGCCGAACGCCGCGCCGATATGGCAGCCGAGCTGGCTGAGGCCATGGCGCGCGCTGAGGCAGTGGAACGCGCCTGGGAGGAGATGGATCCGGCGCCCCGGGCGGCGCTGGAAGATCTGCTGCGTCACGCAGGCGCTATGCCCTGGGCAGCCTTTACCCGGCGCTGGGGACGGATCCGCATGGTGGGACCGGGCCGTCTGGAGCGGGAGGCGCTCTGGCAACATCCTATCTCGCCGGCCGAGGCGCTTTGGTATTGGGGCTTTCTGCAGCGCGCGCCCACCATCGACGCCACGGGCACGTCCGTGGATATGGCCTTCGTGCCGGAATCGTTGCAACTTTATCTGCCTGCCCCGCCCCCGTTGGAGTCCCCCCTCCCGGCGGCGACGGCGCCTCCGCTGCGCATTCAGGCCCACGCCGATCAGCTCTGCGACGATCTGACGGTGCTGCTGGCTTACGTCCAAAATCACAACATCTATCCCGACGGCGTCGGTCGGTGGCCCGAACACCACCGGCAGGCTCTCGCCGGACACCTGCGCGCTCCCGGTGACGCCGGCCTCTTGCTCCAGAGTGTGGCCTGGGAACGGGGTTGGCTGGAGGTGAAGGAGCGGGGGGGCTTGCACACCGTCCCCGGACCGGTGTTGTCCTGGTTGCGCGCCGGGCGCGCCGAGCAGTGGGAAGTCCTGGCCCGGGCCTGGCTTGAAAGTCAACGGTGGAACGATCTGGCGCTGGTGCCCACACTGCTTCCCGATCCGGTGCGGGGGTGGCCCAACGACCCCTTGCAGACACGCCGACAGGTGATGGAGCTCTTGAGGCAGTGCACCCCCGGCGTCTGGTACCCCCTTGCGGGGTTCATCGCTCACGTGCACCAGCACACCCCCGATTTCCTGCGTCCCCATGCCGATTACGAGGCGTGGAACCTGCGCGACGCGCTCACCGAGACGTCGCTGCGAGGCTTCGAGGCTTGGCACGCCGTCGAGGGGGCGCTGCTGGCGACGCTCCTGACGCAACCGCTGGCCTGGTTGGGCATCGTCGACCTGGGACGAGCGAGTCCCCTTCTGGCTCCCGAGAGTTTTCGCGTCAGTGCGCTGGGGGCTGCTCTGCTGACGTCGGCGGAAGTGCCCACGCTGCCGCCTCCGGCCCCTGTGGCCCTGGAGCCGGGCGCGATCTTTGCTGTGCCCCTGGGACGCCGTTATGAGCACTTCCAGCTCAGTCGCATCGCGGAGTGGACCGGTAAGAGTGCCGACGCTTATCGCTATCGGCTTACCTCGACGTCGCTGACCCGCGCTCGCCAGCAGCGCATTCCCCTGCGCCGCATCACGGAGTTCCTGACCGAGGCAACGGGGCGCTCTCTGCCCGCTGCGTTGCGCAAAGCCATCGAGCGGGCCTATCGGCAGGGTGGACGGGCGCAACTGACGCAGGTTTGGGTGTTGCGCGTCAAGGATCCCGACCTGTTGGATTACGAGGAGGTCCAGGAGCTGCTGCAAGAGCGCCTGGGGCCTCGGGTGGCGCTGGTGCGCGACGCTGATGTGGAACGGCTGACCACGGTGTTGATCCAGGCCGGGCTGCTCCCCGACGTCGAAGCCTGCTTTTCTTTCTCCGCATCAGCAGGTGACATTTGTGAGAGGAGAGAAAGCCCTTGAGCACTTGCGATTTGACGTCCTTTTGTGCTATGGTAGTTTGCGGGTAACTGCCTCGTGGGGGACGTTTCCCCAAATCTTGAACGGATACGCGCGTCACTAGTAAAAAGGAGTGAAGAAGATGCACATCGGGATTTCCAAGGAACGGCAGGCCGGCGAAGAGCGCGTAGGGCTGACGCCGGCTGGGGTGAGCCTCTTGACGAAAGCCGGACACACCTGCTACGTGGAGCGGGGCGCCGGGGAGGCAGCGGGTTTCGCCGATTATGACTACGAACGTTTGGGCGCGAAGATGGTGGCCAACGGTGAGGCCCTCTATGCGCAGTCTGACATGATCCTCAAAGTGCTTCGACCTACGTTGGAGGAAATCGGCTGGATGCGACAGGGACAGGTCATCATGGGGTTCCTGGGCTTGATGGCGGCGCCGCCCGAGGAGGTGGAGGCGCTTATCGAGCACCAGGTGACCGCCGTGGCCTATGAGATGGTCTCTGTAGACGGGGAGGAATTCCCCATCCTCAAGACGATGAGTGAGGTCACAGGCCGGATGGCGCCCTACATCGCCGGGACGCTGTTGATGCGCACTCACGGCGGACGCGGCGTACTGCTCAACGGCGTGCCGGGCGTCTCCGCCGGTGAGGTGGTGATTCTCGGCGGCGGCGTGCTGGGGACCAACGCCGCCCGCGCGTTCTTAGGATTAGGCGCCAAAGTCTTCGTCCTGAGCCCCTCGTTGGATCGCCTCCGGCAGCTCGACGCCTACTTCGACGGGCGCATCACCACGATGATCTCTCACGACTTCAACATCGCCTACCTCACCCGTTTCGCCGACGTGGTCATCGGCGCTGTGCGGGTGCCTGGTCGACGTCCCCCCATCCTTATCACCCGTCAGTTGTTGCGCACCATGCGGCGAGGCTCGGTGTTGATGGATTTCTCTATCGACCACGGAGGCTGTGCGGAGACCAGCCGTCCGACGACGTTCGAGAACCCCACCTACGTCGAGGAGGACGTGGTGCACTACTGTGTGCCCAACGTGCCGGGCGCCGTGCCGCGCACTTCGACCCACGCTTTTAACAACGCGGCCTGGCCCTACATCCAGAAGGTGGTGGAGGCCGGGCCGGCGACCGCCTTCGCACAGGAGCCCGCGCTGCAGAACGCCGTCGTGCTGCGTAACGGCGATATTGTAGACGACAACTTGAAGAGCGTCCTGCAGTAACGCCCTATGGGTTGGCAAGAAATCTATCGTCGCAAGTGTGTGCCCGCCGCCGAGGCCGTGGAGGCCGCCGTCGCCTCCGGTGCGCGCATTTTCCTCACCGGGAACTGCAGCGTGCCCACCGCTCTGGTCGATGTTCTGGTGGCCCGCGCGGCGGATTTCGAGGACGTAGAGCTCGTCCATCCCCTGACCGTGGGGGCGGCGAAGTGGGCCGACCCGGCGGTCGCCGGTCATCTGCGCGCCAATTCCATGTTCGTGGGCCACAATTTGCGCCGTAGCCTTTGGGAAGGTCGCTCGGATTACACCCCCGTGTTGCTTTCCGAGTTCCCCCTGCTCTTCAAAAAGGGTGTGTTGCCCGTGGATGTAGCCTTTGCGCACCTCTCGCCACCCGACGACGCGGGCTACTGCTCCTTCGGATTGGAGACCGGGTTGGCGAAGACGCCGGTGGAAGCGGCGGACGTGATCGTGGCCCAGGTGAACGCCAACATGCCGCGCATTCTGGGCGATACCTTCATTCATGTGGAGGATCTCGATTACATCGTCGAGGTCGATCTGCCGTTGCAGGAATTCCAGATGACGGCGGACCCCCAGGACCCGATTATCGAGGCCATCGCCCGGGAGATCGCCGCTCTCATCCCCGACGGCGCGACGCTGCAGCTGGGCATCGGCGCCATTCCCGACGCCGTGCTGCCTCACTTGGAGCATGTCAAGGATCTGGGCATTCACACCGAGCTCTTCTCCGACGGCGTCATGCGGCTGGCGGAACGGGGCATTATCACCGGGGCGCGCAAGACGCTGCATCCGGGAAAGATTGTCGCCGGCTTTATCCTGGGTTCGCGGGTACTCTACCGCTGGCTGCATAACAACCCCCTGGTGGAGCTGCATCCGACAGAGTACATCAACGATCCCTGTGTCATCGGGCAGAACTACCGTCAGGTAGCCATCAACGGCGCCATCGAGGTCGATCTCACGGGCCAGGTCTGCGCCGACAGCCTCGGCCCGCGCATCTACAGCGGCGTCGGCGGACAGGTGGACTTTATCTACGGTGCGAGTCGCTCCGAGGGTGGAGTGCCCATCATCGCCTTGCCCAGCACCGCGAAGGGCGGCATCCGCAGCCGCATCGTGCCTATGCTGACCGAGGGCGCGGGTGTCGTCACCACGCGCAACCACGTCCACTGGGTGGTCACCGAATACGGGGCTGTGAACCTTTATGGGAAATCTATCCGGCAGCGCGCCCAGGCGCTTATCGGCCTCGCCCATCCCAAATTCCGCGATCAGCTGCGCCGCGCGGCGCAGGAACTGAACTACCTTTGAGCGTGCTGAGGAGCCAGGAGGTGAGAAAAGGCGATGTTGACCGGCATCGAAATTGACGGATTTAAGACCTTTCTTGATTTCAAGGTCTCGTTGACGCCTTTCAAGGTGATCATCGGCGCCAACGGGGTGGGAAAGAGCAATCTTTTTGATGCCCTCAACCTGCTGGCCAATCTGGCGGAGACAGATATGCGCACGGCCTTTCTCAACGTGCGGGGCGAAGCGGGAGAGCTTTTCTCCATGACGCCCGCCGGTGTGCCGGTTTCTTCCATGCGATTTGCCGTGGATCTCTTTGTAGATCGCCACGTGCGGGATGAATGGGGCAGTGAGGCGGAACTCAAGTACACGCGCATGCGCTACGAGCTGGAGATCGCCCGAGGGGCGGATGAACAGGGGATGGAGCGTTTTTATGTCAAACGGGAGTCTCTCCGCGCCATCCACCGGCAGGATGATCGCTGGTTGAAGTGTTTGGGGGATCGAAAGAGCGCCTGGCTGCCCAGGCTTAAGGGTGGGCGCAACGCACCTTTTATCTCCACCGAGGAAGAGGGAGGCGTTGCGACGCTCTACTTGCATCAGGATGGACGCAGTGGGCGCAAGGCGACGGTGGCAGAAAAAGCCGAGCGGACGGTGTTGAGCGGCGTGTTGAACACAGAGTTCCCCCACGCTTTCGCGGCCCGCGAGGAGATGCGCGCCTGGAAACGGCTGCAGCTCAACCCGGAGGTGTTGCGAGAGCCCAGCTCCATGGTCAGCCCTCAGACCTTGGGAGCCGATGGCAGTTTCCTATCGAGCACCCTGGCACGATTGCGGGCGGAAGGTCTGTTGGAAGATATCTCGGCGGATCTGAACTACCTGGTTCCCGAGATCGATGGGATCGATGTTGAGCCGGACACGGTGCAAAACCGTTATCTCATCCAGGCCCGCACGCGCGATGGGCGCACTTTCTCTTCCCGCGTGCTATCTGATGGCACCCTGCGACTGCTGGCGTTGATCACGCTTAAGCACGACCCGCGTCACCATGGGGTCCTGTGTTTTGAAGAGCCGGAAAACGGTGTCCATCCTCAACGTCTGAAGAGCATGGTGCATGAAGCGTTGCGCCCGCTGGCGACGGATTTCGCTCGCGATGATCCCCAGGCTCCCCTACGCCAGCTGCTCGTGAACACCCATTCCCCCGTCCTGGCTCAGGCGCTGACGGTCGAGGAGGAGATGCTCTTTGCCACTATGGTCAGTCGGATGTCGCGGGGCAAGGGCATGCGTGTCACACGCATGTATCCTGTCAACCCCTCCCCTCAGCTGCGCATGGAGCTGGATATTGCGCCTCAAGTGGCGGCGTATACATTGGGTGAGGTGCTGCGCTATCTCGAAGCTGCGGATCCCCGCCAGAGCCTCGAGCAGTTGAGACAAACATGAAGCAGCTGGTACTGGCGCTTTACGTGGAGGGGCCCACAGACGAGCGGTTTTTGCCGCCGCTCGTCCGTCGCACGGCCGAGGATCTGCTGATAGGACAGGATGTTGATATTCTGGATCCTCTGTTGATTGATGACGAGGTTCACGCCCGGCCGACGTTGGTGGAACAGCTGGTGGCCGCTGCGCGAAAGGCTCGAGGGTATCATCTTCTGATCGTCCATCAGGACGCCGATGCGCCTACGCGCGACCCGGCGCTTGAAAAGCGGATTAACCCTGGGGTGAGGGCCCTGGCGCAGCACGGTGATGACTGCCAGCAACGCATCGTCCCGCTCGTTCCGGTGCGCATGGTTGAATCGTGGATGTTGACAGATGCCGAGGCGTTCTGTGCAGTTTTGCCCGGCTGCAAAGACCCTCACCGGCTGGCGTTTCCGCCTGCACCTCACCAGGTTGAAAGCCTACCAGATCCTAAAGTTTTTGTAGCGCAGGCGATCGAAGTGGGGATGGCGCACCGCTCCCGTCGTCACCGGTGGCGGTTTGATTTTACCCGCGTTCAGTCGCGGTTGGGCGAAACGATTCGGTTAGAGGTTTTGCAGAAGGTGCCGTCTTACAGGGCTTTTCGAGAGAATCTGGCCCACGCCCTGATGGAGTTGCATTTTTTAGAGTAGGAGATTGACTTCACTGAAATAACTTAGAAAAATCGGATTCTCCAAAACTCGCCCCTGCATGTAGGAAAATTCGCGGTCAAAACCACCGGATAGGGGGGATGACCAACTAGAAGTCCCATTTTTCCTACCTTTTTCGGTAGAGTCAGATTTTGACTCCACTGAAAAAAACGGATTTTCCGGAACTCGCCACTACATGTGGGAAATTCGTGGTCAAAACCACTAGATATAGGGGATGTCTTGCTAAAAATCCGATTTTAGGACCTTTTTCGGTAGAGTCAGGTTTTTATTTTCGAGGAGGTGTATTTTGTTCCACGCGCTTGTCGCTGTTAAACAGGTGCCGGATACCACCAACATCCGCATCGACCCGGAGACGGGGAATCTGGTGCGGGAGGGGGTGCCGGCCGTTATGAACCCCTACGATGCGCACGCCCTGGTGGAGGCCGTCCGGTGGAAGCGTAAGTTGGGGGGGAAGGTGACCGTCGTTTCCATGGGTCCGCCTTCGTTTCAAGAGACCCTCCGGGAGTCCATTGAGCTGGGCGCCGACCGGGGAATCCTTATCTCCGATCGCAAATTCGCGGGCGCCGACACACTGGCGACCTCCTATACGTTGGCGACCGCCATCGAGGCGATTCACGAGGAGGATCCCATCGATCTGCTCTTCTTTGGGAAACAGGCCATCGATGGGGACACGGCCCAGGTGGGGCCGGGTGTCGCCGTCCGTCTGAACGTGCCCATCATCACTTACGCCGTCAACATCCGAGAGGTGGATATGGACAAACGTCGGGTGATTGTGGAGCGTCGCACGGAGCGCTGGATCGAGGTGGTGGAGACGCCCCTGCCCGCGCTGCTGACGTGTGAGAAGGAGATCGCCGAGATCCCTTACGCGCCGCTCCCCGACCTGATCCGGGCGCTTCGTTATGAACCGGAGATGTGGACTATGGAGGGGCCGGTGGCGTTTGACCGCCGGCAGGTCGGTGTCGCCGGCTCGCCCACCATCGTCTATCAGACCGACACGCCTCCGCAGCCCGAGCCGGGTGAAAAACTCAATGCCCGGGATCTGGGGGTGGAGGCGGTGGTCGCGGAGGTGTTGGGTCGGGTGAAGGAGGCTGGCGTGTTGGAGACGGTCTGGCATCAGGATAGCGTATCGACCTCAGGGGGTGCCGCGTGAGCGTACGACGATTCTGGGTGTTCATCGAACAAGAGGAGAGAGAAGTACATCCGGTCTCCTGGGAACTGTTGGGCGTCGCCCGCAACTTGGCTTCTCAGGTGGAGGAGGAGGCCGCTGCCGAAGGCGACGAGGTGGTCGTCGAGGCGGTTCTGTTGGGTCACCAGGTGCGTGCTATAGCTGAGGAAGCTCTGCACTACGGTGCCGACCGCGTTTACCTCGTGGACGATCCCGCGCTGGAGTACTATCGCAACTGTCCCTACTACCAGGGGATCGCGGCGCTCGCCGAGAAGTACGAGCCGGAGGTCTTTCTCATCGGCGCGACGACGCTGGGACGCGATCTTGCCGGCGCCGTGGCGACCTCGCTGGGCACCGGCCTGACCGCCGACTGCACCGGCCTGGAGATGAGCGAAGTCAGAGGTGCCAAACACAAGCTGTTGTTGATGACCCGCCCGGCCTTCGGGGGGAACATCATGGCGACCATCGTCTGCCGGCGACACCGTCCGCAGATGTCAAGCGTGCGGCCGCGCGTTTTCCCCATGCCGCCCTATGAGCCTCAGGCCCAGGGAGAGATCGTTGCAGAGCCGTTGATGGCGGGGGAAGGGAGTTTCGTCGCCTGTGTCAACGAGATCATTCGCCCGGAGCGCGAGAGCGTGGACATCGAATACGCCGAGGTGATCGTCGCTGGCGGACGGGGTCTGGGGTCTCCCGAGGGCTTTGGACTGCTCAAAGAGCTGGCCGACGCCGTGGGAGGGGTGGTAGGCGCTTCGCGCCCCTGTGTGGACGCCGGTTGGATTGACTACGCCCACCAGGTTGGACAGACTGGCAAGACCGTCCGTCCGAAGCTCTACATCGCTGCCGGTATCTCCGGCGCGATTCAGCACCGCGTCGGGATGCAGAATTCCGACTTCATCGTCGCCATCAACAGCGATCCCAATGCGCCCATCTTTGACATTGCCGATGTGGGCATCGTGGGAGATCTCTTCGAGGTTATCCCGGCGATGAAGCAGCAGATTGAGGCCCTCAAGAAGGAGGTTGTAGCATGAGTGAACCTGAGACCCGAGAAAGGATCGAATTCGACGCCGTCGTCGTCGGCGCAGGCTTGGCCGGCTCCGCTGCCGCCATGGTGCTGGCCCGGGCGGGCCTGAACGTGGCGCTGGTCGAACGCGGCAAGCAGCCGGGTGGCAAGAACTACTTCGGCGGCGCTATTTACACCCACGCCATTGCCGAGGTGTTGCCCGATTTCATGGAGCGCCGACCGCCTTTCGAGCGACCCGTCACCGAGGCCGGTTTCTGGTTCCTCGCCCGCGACGGCCTGACCAAGATGGTGACCCAGGGTGGAAAATTGAACGCGGACCCCCCCGATGCCTATACGGCGCTGCGGGCGCATTTCGACCTGTGGTGGGCTGAGCAAGCTCAGGCCGAAGGTGCGTTCTTGATCCCCAAAACCACCGTGGTGGACTTTATCCGCGACGCGCGCGGCCGCGTTCAGGGGGTCGTCACCGACCGTCCGCAGGGCGAGATTTACGCGCCGGTGGTGATCATCTGTGAGGGCGTCAACAACCTACTCACGCAGAAGCTGGGCTTGATCGACCACGATCTGGAACCGGCGCATGTGGCGCTGGCCTTCAAGGAGGTCATCGCCCTGGACGAGGCCACCATCAACGCGCGCTTTGGGCTGCCCGATAAGGAGCACGGCGTCGCCGTCTCAGTGTTGGGCGACGTCTCGCTGGGCCTGCCCGGCATGGGTTTCGTTTATACTAACAAGAAGACGCTTTCGGTGGGCCTGGGGGTGATGTTGGACACCCTGGCGGAGTACAAACTGCGCCCTTACGAGGTGTTGCAGCGCTACCTGGAGCATCCCGTCATCGCCCCTCTGGTGAAGGACGGGCAGCTGTTGGAGTACGGGGGGCACCTCATCCCCGAAGGAGGGTGGCGGGATATGCCGCAGCTCTACACCGATGGTGCCCTGGTCACCGGCGACGCCGCGTCCATGGTCAACGCGCTCCACTGGGAGGGCACCAATATGGCCATCGTCTCCGGCAAAATGGCCGCCGAGACGGCCTTGGAAGCTCACGAGCGCGGTGACTTCTCCGCGGTCACCCTCTCGCGTTACGAGGAGCGCCTGCGGGAGAGTTTCATCCTTCAGGATCTGAAGCAGTACCGGAAGTTCTCCCATTTTCTGGAGACGCATCCGGAGTTCATGGGAACGTATCCGGCGTTTCTCAACGACGCGCTGGGTAGTTTCTTCAGCGCGTATGGCAAGCCGAAGCGGAAGCTCTTCAACGAGATCGCCCAGGCTTTGACCGGGCGACGTTCGTTGTTCAAAGCCGTGGGTGACATGGTAGCTATGGGAAGGGCGGTGTTAGGATGGTGATGAAGAAAGGTGACGCTTTCGAGACCAAAGAACTGCCGCAGGCGTTGCGGGAGAGTTTGCCTCACGTTTACGTGGATGACCTGTTGGTCTCCATCAAATACTACATCGACGAGGACGAAGCGCATCTGTGGATCAAAGAGCATGAAATTTGTGCCCGCTGCCGTGAAAAGCCGTGCCTCTACTTCTGCCCGGTGAACGTCTACACTGAGGGCAACGACGGCAGGATTCAGGTGGCCTATCAGGCTTGTGTGGAGTGTGGTAGCTGCCGCGTGGGCTGTCCCTATCAGAACATCGGCTGGAAACTGCCGCGCGGGGGGTACGGCGTGGCTTATAAGTTCGGCTGACGTGAGTCTCCGTTGACAGGGCTGAAATAACCCAGAAAAAGCGGATTTCTCCAAGTCTCGCCACTGCATGAGGTGTAGGGGATGAGCGATCAGTGTTCCGTCAGGCGTGATCTGATGGACAGAGGGGTGATCGTTTTGGAGCATCAAGTTTAGGGATACCTGTTCGTAGTCAGGCGCGGAACGCAGTGGAGTGCCGCTCTGTGTTGGCCGACGCCACTCCGTCTCACGTCATTCCGAGTGAGCGAGTGGCGTCGTTTGCCGGGAGCGAATTGAGGAATCTCCCCTCTGCGATGTAGAGTTGCCATCGAGCGGGGAAGATACCTCGACTTCGCTGCGCTCCGTTACGCTTGGTATGACGAGGAAGTAAAATGTGCGGCCTGCGGTGGCACGGTCCCTGGCAAGCAATGAAATTGCTGGAGGACACCGGCCACAGCTTGCCCGGCACGGCCCGCTGTTCCTCTAAGGCTGTGGAGCCCTGAACCAAGCGCAGTGCAAACCCTCAGGCGGAAGGGCGTCAAGGCCCGGTGCCGTCTGGGGGCTTTGTCTACGAGAGACGCTCGCTCAAAGCAGGGATCAGCCTCTCCCAATCATAGGCGGCGACGAAGTTGAAGGCGCGCATCGCTGCTTGCCGCCGGGCGGCGGCGTCTTGGGCCAGCCGTACACAGGCTGCGGCGAAGGCGCGTCCCTCGTCCGCCAGCGTCAGCGCTTCCTGCGCCTCCGGGAAACCTTCGGCGCCCAGTGTGGTTGAGACGATGGGCTTGCGCAGCGCGGCGGCCTCCAGAATCTTGAAGCGGGTGCCACCGCCTACCCGCAACGGCACGACGTAAACCGTGGCGGCGTTGATGTAGGGACGGGTGTCGGGTACGCTGCCGGTGATCACGATGCCCGGCGTGTCGCGCAGGGAGGTCAGGCGCGCGTGAGGGCGGCGGCCTACGATGTAGGCGTGTGCCTCGGGGAGTGCCGCGTGCAGGTGGGGCCACACCTCGCGCGCGAACCAGAGCACGCCGTCGACGTTGGGTCGGAAGTCCATGGTGCCGGTGAAGACGAAGGCCGGTGTCTCAAGAGCCGCGCACCCGGTGAAGCCGGCGTATTCGGCCACAAAGATCCCGTTGGGCAAGACCAGCGGTTCCACGCGCGGGGCGATGCGCTGCAGCGCCGCCGCGTCGGCCCGGGAGACGGCGATGACGAGATCCGCACGGCGGCAGACGCCCGCTTCGTACCGTCGCAGCCGCCGCCACTGGACCCATGAGTAGGCCGCGCCGATCCACCGGTGGGGCTGCTGCAGGTCCGTGAGAAAGGCGCGTTTCTGCAACAGGTACTCGCAGTTGTGATCGTCGAAGGCGACGCGGGGCGACGCAGGGTGCGACCAGACGCGATCCAGGTAAGGTGCCAGCTCTAGTCCCTCGACCAGCACCCAGTCGAAGGTGTGGGTTGTTAGCCAGGCGTTTAGATGCGCGGCAAAGGCGTCGTCCCGCAAGCGCAGGGCGAGGTCAGGGCGCGATGAGGTCACCAATTGGCGCAGGCGTTTCTCCAGCGTGCGTTCGGGCTGGGGAAAGAGAGCCACTCGTTCAACGTGGGCGACGAGCTCCCGGGGCGGCGTGAGGGACTGATCCGGCGCGGTGAAACTGAGCAACGAGAGCGCGTGTCGCCGGGAGAGTTCGCGCAGCAGGCCCCAGTTGCGCAGCGCCGTGCCTTGCCGGGGCGGGAAAGGTGCCTGCGGCGTGAGCATCAAAATGTGCGCCATGGGTTACAGAAGCCGCAAGCGGGCCGTCGCCGCCCCCGCAGCCAGGGCAATGTGCACGGCGGGCCAGAGCACGCCGATGACGCCCAGGGGCACACCGCCGAGGATGGAGATGACGCCGCCGAAAAGCGCCAGGAGCAACTGGGGCAGCCCTCCCACGGCCAGGCCGGCGGCTACGATCCACCAGAGGTGCTGTCCGTAGCGGCGACCGATCACGCGCCAGACGGCCTCGGCGGTCAGCGTGCCCGCCAGCGGCGAGAGGTAGATCACGAACCAGCCGGCCGCGGGCAACAGCAGCCCGGCAATGCCGCCCAACACCAGGGAGATGATGGCCGCGAGGAGATAATCGGTGGGCCGGGCGCGATCGAATTTTCGTTTGCGTCCTTTGCGGCAGTCGGGGCAGAGATAACCGACGGGCGTGCGTTGGGCACAGCGGGCACAGATGGGCGCGTTGCACTGGTAACAGCGCAGACTGGTCTCTACGTGGGGATGCCATTGACAGGTGGTGATCTCTTTTTCTTCTTCGGTAAGGGGTGCATTCCATTCGCTCATCGTGCTTCGTCCTCGCGTGGCGTCAGGCGTTTGACCAGCGTGCGGTAGAAATCGCCCCGGCTGCGCAGGCGCAGGAAACGAGCCTTAAGCGCGCTGCGCTCGACACATACCCGGTCGCCTTCGAGCAGCTCGCCGACGAGATGTCCATCTACCGTCAGCGTACCCGGCACCCGTGTATGCACGATCACCTCCACGGTAGCTTCGTCGTTGAGCACCAGGGGGCGATCCAGGCTGAGGTGCGCGGCGATGGGTGAGAGCAGGATGTTGTCGATCCAGGGGGGGAGAATAGGGCCGCCTACCGCGTAGGAGTAGGCCGTGGAGCCGGTGGCGGTGGCGAGGATCAGGCCGTCGGCGACGTAGCGGGTCAACGGCGTGCCCTCGACCAGCGTCTCCAGGCGCATGGTCAGCGCCAGGCCGCCCCGGCTGATGACGGCGTCGTTGAGGGCCACGTCTTGCGCGATTTGCTCACCCTGCCTATACAACGTCACCTGCAGCATCAGACGTTCCTCTATGGTGCCTTTGCCCTCCATAATCTGTGTCATTACCGCCGGCCACTCATCGGGCTCGCACTCCGTGAGGAAGCCGACCCGTCCCAGGTTGAGGCCCAGCACAGGGATGGCTAACGGGGCGACGAGGGGCATGGCCCGCAGAATGGTGCCGTCGCCCCCCAGCGTGACAAGCAAGTCCGTGGCGTCCCTGCAGAGCTCGTCGTCCGGGGGCTTTTCTTTTGTCGAGCAGGTCCAGGAGTGCACGTTGCGCGCTTTGAGCCAGGCGGCGATTTCCTCTGCCAGCGGCCGCGCGGTGGAGACGCGCGGGTTATAGAACAGGCCGATGTTGTTCATGCTTGACGCCGGGTGCTTGATTCATACAAGGTGCTCCCGAAGCCAGTCGGCAATCTCGTGCAGGGCGACGAACTGCTGACCCTGGCGCACGGTCATGTCTTTCACCGCCACCTCTCCCCGTGCCAGCTCGTTTTCGCCTAAGATGAGGGTGAAGTGGGCGCCTTTCTTGTCGGCGGTGCGCAGCTGCGAGCGTAGGCTGCCGCCGACGGCGATCTGCGCGGCGACCCCGGCGCTGCGCAGTTCCACCAACAGCTGTACGGCGCGCCGGCGCGCGGTTTCTCCCAGGTGGGCAACAAAGACGGGTGGGGCAGGCAACGCGGGCACTGACACGTCCTGAGCTTTCATCACCATGACGATGCGCTCCAGGCCGGCAGCAAACCCCACGGCCGGCGTCGGCTGTCCGCCCAGCAGCTCAACCAGGCCGTCGTAGCGTCCGCCCCCACAGACGGCAGCCTGGGCACCGATACCTCCGGCCCAGACCTCGAAGACGGTCTTGGTGTAGTAGTCGAGGCCGCGCACCAGGCGATGGTTGAGGGTATAGGGGCGCTCCAGGTCATCCAGGTAGCTGCGCAGTTCCGCGAAGTGGGCGGCGCAGTCATCGCAGAGATGTTCGGTGATCTTCGGCGCACCGGCGATCACCGGCTGACAGCGGTCCTCTTTGCAGTCCAGGACGCGCAGCGGGTTGGTCTCCAGGCGGCGGTGGCAGTCGTCGCAGATCTCGTCTTCGTGCTTGTGATAGTAGGCCACCAGTCGATCCACGTAGCCGGGGCGACACCGGGGGCAGCCGGTGGAATTCAACTGGAAGGAGAGGCCTTCAAAGTCCAACGCTGCGTAAAGGTCCCACGCCAGGAGCATGACCTCCAGGTCGGCCAGCGGCTCCTCACTGCCCAGAATTTCCGCGTTGAACTGGTGGAACTGGCGAAAGCGTCCTGCCTGAGGCTGTTCGTAGCGAAAGGCTGGGCCGATGGAGAAGAGTTTCACCGGCTTGGGGGCGACGCGCAGTCCGTTTTCGATGTAGGCGCGTACCACCCCCGCCGTGAACTCGGGGCGCAGCGTGAGGTCGCGCCCGCCCCTGTCCTGGAAAGAGTACATCTCCTTTTCCACGATGTCCGTGGACTCACCGACGCCACGGGTAAAGAGCTGGGTCTCTTCGAAGAGCGGCAGGTCGATGCGCGCGAAGCCGTAGTGGTAGGCTATCTTTCGGACGGTGGCGCGCACGTGCTCCCAGTACGGTTGTTCTTCTGGCAAAAGGTCCTGCGTTCCCTTGGGGCGTGAATAGATCATCTGCTTGCACCTCGTATGTTGTGGTGAACCTCTGCGCATTATAGGGCAGAAGTGGGGGTTAGCAAGCAAAGGCGACGTGTTCTCCTTACGCGGTCGAGGTGCAGTCTCCGGGGTCTCTTCAGGGCAAACTCCTGCGGGGCGCCGATAGGGGACGCGACTGCACGTTTAGCCTGCACAAAGTGCAGGACTTCGTCGCTCACTACCAACGCAGTTGTCAGGTTGGCGCTCCGTGGTATTCTTACACCATGATGCAACCACTGATTCTGGTCACCAACGACGACGGTATTCATTCTCAAGGGTTGTGGGCGGCGGCGGAAGCGTTGCTGCCGTTGGGGGAGGTACTGGTGGTCGCGCCGGATCGTCAGTGGTCCGGCGCGGGACGCTGTATGCCGGCGAACGTGAGCGGTCGTCTGGAGCGCGCCGACCGCGAGATCCAGGGGTGCCCGGTGACAGCTTACGCCGTGGACGCCTCGCCCGCCAAAGCCGTGCTCCACGGTGTGTTGGAGCTGACGCCGCGCCGCCCCGCGCTTGTCGTCTCCGGCGTCAACTTCGGCGAAAACGTCAGCATCGAGGTCACAATCTCCGGGACGGTGGGCGCTGCCCTGGAGGCGGCGGCCTGTGGTATCCCCGGCCTGGCTGTTTCGCTGGCGTTGCCCCCTGACTATCACCATCACGCCACCGGCGACGGCGCCGATTACACAGCCGCGCAGGCGGTCACCCGGCGCTTTGCGCGTCTTATGCTCAATGCCGCGTTGCCCTATGACGCGGATGTGCTCAACGTCAACCTCCCGCGTGAGGCCACGCCGACGACGCCCTGGCGGCTGACCCGTCTTTCCCGTCACCGCTATTATATGGCGACGCCGCCCGACCGCGAGAACGGTGAGGGACGTCTGGGGTACCGTCAGATGGAGGATCCCTCGCGGGTCGAGCGCGATTCCGACGTGTACGCTTTACGGGTTGACGGGGTGGTCTCCGTGACGCCGCTCTCGCTGGATCTGACGGCCCGCACGGACTTCGGCGTGTTGGACGAGCTGCTGCGCGGCACGCTCTTTGAAATGGAAACAGGAACGTAAGCCATGAAACCTCGGGGTCAGGTTCTGCGTTTCCAGGAAGGTGTGCGCCTTCAGCACCCTCCTCCCGAGGCCGTGCTTGAGTCGGCACCGCCGGAGACCGCGGCTGCAGCCGGTGCCCAACTGGCGGTGTTGGTGGACCTCAGTCCGCCGCTGCCCCATCGCAGCCGCGAGATCCGCGTCATCGCTGCGGAGGCTTACTGGGCTTCCTCCGGCAGTGTGGTAGCCCGCTTGCGTCGGGCACTGGCTCACGCGAACCGCTATTTGGCCCGCGCCAACGCGCAGAGCGGCCCCGGCCAGAGGGCTGCGGGCCATATCACCTGCGTCGCGTTTTTTGACGAGGAACTCTTTTTAGGCCAAGTCGGCCCGGCGCACGCCCTGCTTTATCATCCAGAGGGCGATCTTGAGTACTTCCCCCAGGAGGATGAGCCCCTCTTGCCACTGGGGGCGACGTTGCCGCCCATTATTCACATCGGTTACGCTGAGGCGGTTCCGGGCAGCACGCTGCTTTTGTCCTCCTCGGATATCGCAGGGACGATCGAAAGGTCCCGTTGGGCGGCGCTGTTGTCGAAGACGCCGCCGGAGCAGGTGGTGAAGGAGCTGGAATCTCTGATGGAGGCCCGCGGGCAGAGCGGGAGCTGTGTGTTGGTCCAGTACCTGCTGAGGGAAGGAGAGGAGGCGGTCGCCCCTCCTCCGCGTCGCCCGCTTTTGCGCGCCCGCCGCCGCTCCGAGACGTCCCCCGTCTCTTCTCCAGTGACAGCCAAGAAGGAGCCGCAGTCCGCTGTGGGGGAGAACGAGGCACCCTGGCCGAGCGCGCCGTCGCAGCCTTCCCGTCCCCGGCTTCGTCTGCCCCGATGGCGTTTACCCCGGCTTCGTTTACCTCAACTCCGCCTGCCGACGTTCAAGAGGGAGAAGCAACGCCGTCTCTCCCGTCGTTGGCGTTTGCCTCATATCGACCTGCAGGCGTGGATCAGGCCGTTTCTCCCCGGGCGTGTAAAAGGAGCCTCGGCCCCCCGTCGGCGACGGGTGCCGGAGGAGAACTCGTCGGTCATGGCGGGGTTGACGTTGGGTTTCTTGTTGCTCGTTCTGCTGATCACCGTGACGACCTACTTTCAACCTCGGGAGGAGGTGTTGCGCCAGCAGGCTGCGGAGGCCTGGGAAACGGCGTTGGAGACGCAGGACGTCGATGATTGGGAGCGTCTGGCGCGGATCTCCGATCAGATCCTGGCCCTCGATCCTCAGGATGCCGAGGCGCAGACGTGGCGCGACACGGCGCGGGAGGCTGTCGCGTCTGCCGAGGACGCCACGATTCTCAACGCTACCCCGATCATGGAGCTGGGCACCAGTCCCGCGCCGCGTCACCTCGTTGTCGCTCAATCCTGGGTCTACGTGCTCAATCCCGCCACCGACGAGGTGCGGGGGTTGCCACTGCAGGAGGACGGGGTTCTCCCTGCCAGCGGTGCGTCCACGCCCATCCTCAAGGGAGGACAGAGTGTGCACGGCGAGCCGGGGACCGTGGGCACGCTGGTGGACATCGCCTGGATGGAAGCCGGACCTGGTTATCCCGACGGGGCGTTGTTCATCTACAGTGAGGACGGCTATCTGTACATCTACGAGCCCCACATCGGCCCCGGCAGCATCGACCGTCAGAAGCTGAAGGGGGATCTCCAACCTGGCGCGATCACGTTAATCGAGACCTATGGCGGTCAGTTCTACGCGCTGGACCGACGGGCCAATCAGGTGTGGAAATACGTGCCCGTCAACGGTGTGTACGCGGATGCGCCCCTCGCTTATTTCTCCTCTGAGATGGCCCCGCAGCTGCAAAACGCGCTGGCGATGGCCCTGGATGGGCGGCTCTATCTGCTGTTGGGCGATGGAATGATCCGCACCTATTTCCGGGGCACGGAGGACGTTTCCTTCCGCCTGGACGGTGTGCCTCTTGCCGACTTTCATCCTACGGTTATGGCGATGGGAGCCGATGTCAATAACGGCTTGATCTATTTGGGGGATCCCAAGCAGGGTGCGCTGGTGGCGTTGAACAAACGCGGTCAGTATCGACGTCAGTTCCGTCTACCCGACGAGACGCTGGCGCAGTTGGAGGCGCTGACGGTCGGCGAGGAGCCGCACGTGCTTTACTTCGTCGCCGCTAATCGATTGCACGCGGCCCCGCTTCCGGCGTCTGAGAGCCCCTGATCGAGGGGAGTGGCGTTGAACGACGTCGCGCTGTGTGTGGCTCATTGCGAAGGTGCAAGAATGTTGGGAGGCTGAACTATGTCAGATAAAACCGTTCGGGCGTTTGTTGCGTTGCCGCTTTCGGAGGATACCCACCGCCAGCTGGACCGGGTCCAGCGACGGCTTCAGCGTGACTGTCCCCCCGGAGCCGTCAAATGGGTCAGCCCGGAGAAGATCCACCTGACACTTTTCTTTCTCGGCGACGTTCTTGTGGAACGCATCGATGCTCTTCGGGAAGCCTTAACCGTCGTCGCCCGCAACGCTGCGCCGATCAAGACCGATATCGGGGGATTGGGCGTTTTCCCCAATCCCAACAGAGCCCGTGTGCTGTGGGTCGGCGTGGGGGATCCGGCAGAGCATCTGGCGTTGTTGCACCTGGCGGTCAACGAAGCGCTGGCCCAGCTGGGTTACGAGCCTGACCGGCGCCCTTTTCATCCCCACCTGACGCTGGGGCGGGTGCGTCGGCGGACGTCGCGCGCGGATGTGCGGCACATCGGGGAGCTCGTGACGCGGACGGAGATCGGGACGCTGGGGAGGGAGACCTTCGATGAGGTGGTGCTTTTCCGCAGCGACCTCACACCGACCGGCGCGGAGTACATGCGGCTGGCGACGTTCAGGTTGGGGTAGTCACGTAGTCAGGTAGTCTGTTGGTCTGATGGACAGATAGTCTCCGAGGCGAGTACAGGGGGGACACGGTTCGAGTGAGAGAAGACCTCGGAAGGTCAAAAATCGAGAATGCGCCGGTAGACCGCCAGGGTGTTGCGCGCCGATGCTTCCCACGTGAAGGTCGCTGCCTGTTTACGCCCCGCCTGCTGCAGTTGTTCGCGCAGATCCGGCTCACGGGCGATGCGCCAGCAGGCGTCCGCCAGCGTCGCCGGATCGTCGGGATCGATGAGCAGGCCGGCGTCTCCCACCACCTCCGGCAGACTGGCGCGGTCTGCCACGACGGCAGGCGTTCCGCACTGCATGGCCTCCAACGCCGGAAAGCCAAAGCCCTCGTAGAAAGAGGGCATGGCGAGCAGCAGGGCCCCGTTGTAGAGCGCCACCAGATCCGCCAACGGCGCTTGCTCAATGAAGCGCACCCACGGCGCCAGGTTCAGCGTTTCGACCTTGGCGAAGATCTCGTCGTAGAGCCAGCCCGGTCGCCCAACGATGACCAGACGACGTTGTTCTCCCCGCTTGTGCAGCTGCGCCAGCGCCTCCAGCAGTCCGGGCAGGTTCTTGCGCGGTTCCCAGGTCCCCACGAAGAGGAGGTAGCCAGGCGTCAGGTTGTGGCGCGTCAGCGTCGCCTTGACGTCTGCCGGGGGCAGCGGACGGAAGACGGGATTCGCCGCCAGGTGTACCACCGTCACCCGCGCGGGAGGTACGTCCAGAAGCCGTGCCAGGTCGCGCTTTGTCGCGTGGGAGTCGGCGATGATGGCGTCGGCATGGGCGACCGCCCAGGTGATCTGCTCATTGTAGTAGCGCCGCGCCTCGGCGGTGAGATACTGTGGGTAGTAGAGGAAGTTGAGATCGTGCACGGTGATGACAAAGTGACGCGCGCCCCAGGCCGGAGGGATGAAGTCGGTGCTGTGGAAGAGATCGAGCCGATGGGGAAAGAGCTCTACACCCAGCGCCCAGCGCTCCAGGCGATGGTGTGGCGGGGTCCAGAGGCGGTGCGCCCGCGCCTGGGGGGTGTCCAGCGGCGCGCGCTCTTTCCGGTGGTAGAAGAGATGCAGCGTCTCCGGCGGCAGACGCGGTGTCAGGTGCTCGGCGAGACGGCGGGCGTAACGGGAGATGCCGCCCGGGGCATAAGCGTGTAGGCGTAGATCCAGTCCGATGCGCATAGAGTCAGCAAATTAAGTGGTGTAAGCAGAGGTTGACAACACGTTGTTCTCAAATTGAGCGCGGACGCGCTCGGCGATCTGACGGTCGGTGACTGCCATGGCGTAGTTATCCAGCGCGTCGGGCGTGACCCAGGCGAAGTCGGTGCACGCGATGCAGCGCGGCTCTCCGCCTGTCAGGCGACACCAGAAAGCATGAAGCGTGATGCGGAAATGGGTGTAAGCGTGCTCTAGTGTCAGCAGCGGCGCGCCCACGTCCACGGCGATACCCAGCTCCTCCTGCATCTCGCGGCGGAGTGCGGTGGGCAGTGTCTCGCCGTCCTCGCGCTTGCCGCCGGGGAACTCCCACAGGCCGCCCAGCATCGCCTCGGACGGGCGGCGGGCGATGAGCACCTCGCCGTCGCGCACGGTGACCGCCGCCGCGACGTCGTAGTGCGGGATCTCCTTGCGCTCACGGGGCGCGGGAAAGTCCTCCTGGCGGCCCAACTGACGCGCCCGGCAGAACTCACGCCACGGGCAGAGCAGGCAGTGTGGCTGTTGAGGGCGGCAGAGCGTTGCGCCCAGTTCCATGAGTGCCTCATTGAACGCGCCCGGCCGCGCCTGAGGCAGGAGCGCACGCACGGCGTCTTCCAGCTCGGCGCGCGTGGGGTCTGTCAGCGCCAGCGCGCGGGCCAGCACGCGGCGCACGTTTCCATCGACAGCAGGCGCGGCGATATCAAAGGCCAGGCTGGCGATGGCGCCGGCGGTGTATGGCCCGATGCCGGGCAACGAGCGTAACGCCTTCACGTCCGCCGGCAGCTCGCCGCCGTGGTGTGCCACGATCTCCTGCGCCGCTGCGTGGAGCATTCGCGCGCGTCGGTAGTAGCCCAGCCCTTCCCAGACCTTGAGTACCTCTTCTTGTGAGGCCGCCGCCAGTGCTTCCACTGTGGGGAAGCGCGCCAGGAAGCGCAGAAAATAGTCGCGTACCGTCTCCACCTGCGTCTGCTGTAACATCACCTCGGAGACCCAGATCCGGTAGGGTGTGCGGTCGTGCCGCCAGGGCAGGTCGCGGGCATGCGCGGCGAACCAGTGTAGCAAAGAGGTCTGGGCTTCGGCGCGAAGCGCGTCCAGATACGCGCGCTGTTCGTCGGTCAACGTCATATGCGGTGCTTCAATTCGCCGTCATCTGCGTGAAGGGGTTGGATTTGTGCACCCAGACCCAGGTCCCCAAGCCCGCGCGTTCTCCACTCAAGACGATGGGGGCGTCCTCCGGCACCGTCGGCGACGTCCAGGCGAAGAGCCATTGTGCGTCCAGCGGCGCGAGGTTGACGCACCCGTGGCTTTTGGGAAAGCCAAAGCCGTCGTGCCAGTAGGCTGCGTGGAGTGCGTAGTCCTCGAAGAAGTACTGCGTCCATTCCACGTCTTCCAGGTAGTACCAGGCCGGGCTTTTCGCCTCGCTATCGGGGCTGCTCATGGGCGTGGACGGTAATTTGGCCCAGATGCGATTGAGGCCGTCCGGCGTCCAGGTAGCAGGCAGGCCGGAGGAGACCAGCGTGGCGAAGACCATGCGATCGCCCTCGTAGGCGGCCAGTGTCTGCTCGAAGGTGTCTACCTCAATCCACTTTTCACCGGGACTTACGCCCTCGGGGCGCGGATCGACGTCTACGCGACCGACGTTGGTCTGCTGGATCCACTGATCCGGGCCGATCATGTACCAGAGCTCGTCGCCCACGGGCTGCTCCGCGAAGATGGTGACGCGCTCATATCGCCGCAGCGTCGTGCCCACCGCTGGACCGCCCGGCTCTTCTGAGGTCACCACGTTGCGCACGATCCACGCGAAGGGATATTGGGGTTGTTCTCGCAGTCTGACGCCCTGAAAGCGTGACGGCGAAGCGACGGCGATGTGGTCGGCGTGAATGAACTCCCCGCTGTTGATTTTGTACCAGACTTCACCGTTGTGCTCGGTGCTCCCTTGCACGCTGACCCAGTTGGAGCCGGCGTAGAAGGTGCGTTTGGGCGGCAGTCCGGCTTCCGCCTCGGCGGGATGGGCGAAGGAAGAAGCCGGCAGCTTGGTGACGTAGGCGAAGGTGTAGGCGCTGACGCTGCCCTCAGGGCTTTCCATCTCTTCGACGGGCAGTGAGGGCAGCGGATTCGGTAGCTGCGCGCGGTAATACTCCAGACGCACCTGGTGCGCGCCTGGACTGAAGAGGGCACAGCGCTCGGGGTAGCGCTTGAGCGTCTGCGGTGTGCAAAGATAGGCCGCTGAGGTATCGTTGCTGAAAAGGGCGCTTTTCAGCCCTTCTGGTGAGAACGCCCGCACCTGGGGAACCGCCGCGGCTGACCACGAGAGCAAGAGAAGCACGGCCCATGCCTTAGATAGCTTTGTCTTTCCCACTGTCTGGTCCCCCTGCAGATAGATGATTGGCCGCCCTGAAAAAAGGGTCAGCCAAAGAAAATATGGGGCATACCTTCTCTACTGAAAAACCTTTTTTCAGTAGAGTCATGATTCACCTCACACATTCATAACGTGAATCGGGGTCCCTTTGTTCCAGGGGCAGTGGCAGGTTTGTACTTCCGGAGATCATTCGAAATGAGCGTCGGCGACGTCCCGGATCACGTGACCATTGTAGAGTGTGGAAACCTGCCGCAGTGTGAGAGCCTGGTCGAAGTCGGTCAGGGCGGAGATGCCGTTGGCCGGGACGACGATGTGGAACCAGCGCAGGCCCGCCGAGGCTGCGGTGTGCAGTACGCAGATGTTGGAGACGGTGCCCACGATGACCAGGTGCTCGACGTGCCAGAGGTGGCTGAGATAGTGATCGAGATTGCTGGCGTAGAAGCCGTCGTAGCGCGGTTTGCGACAGACGGGCTCTCCTTCCTGGGGCGCCAGCTCCTCTATGATCTCCCAGCCCCAGGTGTTCTCTTTGACGTGTTCGGGCCAGATCTCCCACTCCGGTGTTCCTTCGAGGTGCGTGTCCTGTGTGTAGGCCACCCGAACGCCGTGCTCCCGTGCGTTGGTCAACAGCGCTTGAATGTGTGGCACCGTCTCCTGGGCTGCCGGGACCACTAAGGCGCCGGCGGGCTTGACGAAATCGTTCTGCATATCCACCACAATCACCGCCGTCTTATCGGCGGGCAGCGTTATTTCGTCTTTGAAGGAGATCTCCGGTACTTGGACGGTTTTCTCCGGTATGAATTTGACGCTCATCGTAACCTCCTGATTATTCCATTAGCTACCTGTTTCTACTGAAGGTGCATCCGTCATCCCTTTGAAAGGTTTTTACGTCCTCAGCGCGCGAGTAAGGCTTTCAGTTCGGGCCAGGGACGGGTGTTCAGCACGTCGTCGGGTTCCAGCCAGCCACGTCGCGCCTGCCCCACGCCAAAACGCATGTTGCGTAACCCGTTGACGCTGTGAGCGTCGGTGGAGATGGCGAGCTTCAGGCCCATCTCCTGGGCCATTTTTGCGTGGATGTCGTTGAGGTCGAGTCGTTCGGGGTGTGCGTTGATCTCCAGGTAGCAGCCGCGCTCCAGAGCCGCGGTCATCACCCGCTCCATGTCGAGGGCGTAGGGTGGGCGCTCGCCGATGCGTCGTCCGGTGGGGTGGGCCAGGATGTTGAAGTAGGGATTGTCCATGGCGCGAAGGATGCGCTCCGTCTGCTTCTCCCGGGGGAGCCTGAATTTGCTGTGGATGGAGCAGATGCGCAGGTCGAGCCGCTGCAGGATCTCGTTGGGGAGATCCAGAGAGCCGTCCTCCAGGATGTCTACCTCGATGCTTTTGAGCACGTGGAAGTTTTCCAGCCGATCGTTCAGTGCATCGATGGCGTCAATCTGCCGGGCCAGCGCGTCGGCGTCCAGCCCTTGCACCATGCCCAGGTAGGCGGAATGGTCGGTGATGGCGATGTACTCGTAGCCCAGAACTTGAGCGGCGCGAACCATCTCTTCCAACGAGGCTTTACCATCACTGCCGGTGGTGTGCATTTGCAGATCGCCACGGATATCGTCGATGGTAAGCAGCCGGGGCAGCCGGCCCGCTTTGGCGGCCTGGAGTTCGCCGCGATTCTCGCGCAGCTCCGGCTCGATGTAGGCCAGATCGAGGAGTCTGTAGACCTCGGTCTCGGTCTCGCCCGCTACACGCTCGTCGTCGCGGAAGACGCCGTATTCGTTGATCTTGTAGTTCTGTTTCACAGCCAGGGTCCGCAGCGCGACGTTGTGTGCCTTGGAGCCGGTGAAGTAGAGCAGCGCCGCACCATAGCTCTCCTGCGGTACGACACGCAGATCGACCTGTAGGCCGGAACGCAGCAGCACCGTGGAGCGGGTTTCGCCTTGCGAGACGACGGTCTCCACCGCTTCGTATTTCACGAATTGTTGGATGATGGCTGCGCCGTCTTCGCCGATGGCCAGGATATCCACGTCGCCTACCGTCTCCTTACGGCGGCGATAACTGCCTGCCACCTCCACGCGCATGACGCCTTCCAGCGCGCGCAGATAAGCCACCAGCGGCTCAATCAGAGATTCCGCGACGTCCAGGCGCGTGCGCGCTTCTTCCTTCCGGGCCCGAGCCAGATCGTCCAGGATTTTCTGTTCCAGTTTCGCCCCGAAGCCGTGGAGTTCACGGATGCGCCCTTGCTTTGCCGCCAGCTCCAGATCCTCCAGATTGGTGATGCCCAAGACCTCGTAGAGGGTTTGGACACGCTTGGGGCCCAGTCCTTCGATCTTGAGCAGCCGGGTCAGGGAACCGGGCGTGCGCTGTTTGACCTTCTCCAGCGCGCTCAGGCGACCGGTTTCTACCATTTCCTGGATTTTCGCCGCCAGCTCCTTGCCGATACCGGGCAGCGCCGTGAGATCCTCACCGGCTGCCACCAGCTCGCTCATATCGCGGGGATGCTCGGCGACGGTGCGGGCCGCGTGGCGGTAGGCGCGCACGCGAAAGCGGTTCGCCCCTTCGATCTCCAGCAGATCGGCCAACTCGTCGAAGAGCGCGGCGATTTCCGCGTTTTGCATGGGCATGGCTCCCTCCTCATCCAAGGGATTGAACGCCTCAAACAGACTTCAGTCTCAACGCGATCAAGACATCTTGCCTTCCTGGGCGGTCCGGATCAGGGCTTGCTTGAGATCCCACAGGCGTGGGGTCAGCGAGACGTGGTAGATGTGAGGGTTGACGATACGGCGGACACCGGGGTCGAGTTGAGCTATATCGGCCCTGCGTCGCTCACGCAGCTCGTCAATGGAGACAGGGTCGTAAACCCGCCGTCCTTCATCCAAAATGTCCACCAGCAGCGGGTCCACCTTGGAGATCTCTTTTTGACGCAATGAGCGACGCTTGGTGTGCTCGTAAGGGTGGTAGAGGTGGACGCAGTCCATTTCCGCCGGCGATTCGTCATCCAGGCTGAGCAGGTCGGCTGTGGCTTTACCGCGCCCGTCGTAGAGGCGCCAGACGCGCTTGTGTCCGGGGTTGGGTGTCTTCTCCGCCGATTCGGAGACCTTGATGGTAGGGGTCCACACACCGTTTTGCTGTACCGCCACCAGCTTGTAGACGCCGTCGAGGGCTGCGTCCCCGCCAGAGGTGATGAGCCGGGTACCCACGCCGTAGATCAGGCGGTCGATGAGTGCGTCGGGATCGAGGCCATAGCGTGCTGCTTCGTGCTGGATCTGGGTCAGAATCTGCCAGATGACGAGCTCGTCGAGCTGGTTGGAGAGCACGATTTTGACGTCGGGGAAGCCGGCGTCGTTTAACATGCGGGCCGCCTGGATGCTGAGGTGCGCCAGGTCGCCCGAGTCGAGGCGGATGCCGAGGGGGGTGTGGCCTTTGCGTCGCAGCTCTTCAAAGACGCGAATGGCGTTGGGGATGCCGCTCTCCAGGGTGTCGATGGTGTCCACCAGGAGCAGGCAATCGTCGGGGTAGACCTCGGCGTAAGCGCGAAAGGCTTCCAACTCGCCCTCGCCCAGGGCCATGAAGACCTGGACCATGCTGTGGGCGTGGGTGCCCTTGGGCGGATAGCCCAGCACGTGGGAGATGCCGACGTTGGAGGTGTAATGTGCCCCGCCGATGAGTGCCGCTCGGGCGCCGGCGTTGGCGGCTTTCCCCTGGGCGCGCCGCAGGCCGAACTCCAGCAGCATCTGCCCCCGTCCGCTTTCGTGAATGCGCGCCGCTTTGGTGGCGACCAGCGTTTGATAGTTGAGGTGATTGAGTAGCGAGGTCTCCAGGAGCTGTGCCGCCGCCAGCGGCCCCTGCACCACGGTGAGGGGGACGTTGGGATGCACCACGCGGCCTTCGGGGATGGCGCACATGGTGATCCCGTCGAAGGTGCCGTTGGATGCCAGCCAGTCCAGGAAGTCCTCTGCGAAGATTGGCTCACCGGTCTGTCCGGTCTGGCTGCGTAGATAGGCAATGTCCTCGTCGCGGACGCGGGCTTCCTCCATCCAATCCAATAGCCATTCCAACCCGGCGTTGACACAGTAGCCGGCCTGATGGGAGTCGTAGTTGGGATAGCTGCGGAAGAAGTGATCGAACTGCGCCGGCGTCTCGTGCAAGCCCATGCGATAGTAAAGTTGTGCCATGGTTAGCTGGTACTCGTCGGTGAAGAGAAAGCCCTCCGCCGTCCTACGATCCGTTGCTTTCATTATCTACGTCCTCCTGTGTGCAAGACCGGCGCAGGAGTGAGATTTCCCCTCGCCGGTCTTGAGAAAACTCTCTAAGCAACACCACTGGGTGATTAGCTCTCCTCCGCTACATCAATCAGGCCCCGTACTTGGCGAGCCGCAAAGCGTTAGCCATGGCGAGGGGCATGATGTCCTCGGCGGGTAGCCGGGCGCCGAGGCCGCCCTTAAGACAGGCTCGTTCGTTGAAGGCCAGGGCGTCGTCGGGACGACAGACCTCGGACCAGATCATCAGCGGCACAGGGTGCCAGCTGTGGTATTTCATCTTCGCCGGCGTTGAGTGGTCGCCGGTGACGATGACAACGTCGGGGCCCAGGTCGAGAATCTCGCCCAGGATGGCGTCGGCGTGCTCTATGATGCTCACCTTGCGGTCGAAATCACCGTCCTCTCCGGCGCTGTCCGTCTTCTTCACGTGGAAGAAGAAAAAGTCGTATTTATCCCAGACTTTCTTGAGCTGCTCAACCTCTTCTTCCATGGAGTGGCTGGCGGGCAGCACGTCCATGCCGACGAGTTTGGCGACGCCGCGATACATAGGGTACATGGCGATGCCCACGGCGCGCAGTCCGAAGACGTCGGGGAAGGTAGGCCAGTCGGGCAGCTGGGAGAAACCGCGCAGGAGTAGCATGTTGGCGGGATGCTCATGGGCCAGCTTCTCTTTCGCCGCTTCTACAAACCGGCGTATCAGCCCGGCCGTATCCTCGGCTTCCGGCGTCAATGCCTCGGGCGTGATAGGGAATTCGCCCACGTCTTGCGGGTCGGTCTCGCAGATCTCACCGGAAAGTCCCTCCCCGCGCAGCACGAGAAGGAAGCGGTATTCTTTCACCGTCTCGACAAAGACCTCGACGCCGGGCAGTTCGATCTCGCGCAGCAAGGGGACCAGCTCCCGATTCTTCTCCGTGGGGATGCGTCCCGCGCGGCGGTCGATGACGCGACCTTCTGCATCGACGGTGCAAAAGTTGCCGCGCGCAGCTACGTCGCCATGTTGCAGATCAAAGTCTATGCCCAAAGCAGAGAGCACGCCGCGTCCCACCTGATACTGCAGAGGATTATAGCCGAAGAGGCCCAGGTGTGCGGGGCCGCTGCCGGGGATAAAGCCGGGCGCCACCGGCACGTGCAGACCACAGGTGCTGCGCGCTGCCAGAGCGTCCAGGGTGGGGGTGTTGGCGGCTTCTAACTCCGTTGGTCCACCTGCTTTCAGCGGCAGGCCGCCCACGCCGTCCATAACGAACAGAACGATTTTAGAGTCATTAGGTTCCACGAATTTTCGAATGAGATTCAAATCCACGTTGTGTACTCCTTTCACTGATGTTGAGATGAAGTGGTCATTTGTTGACTCCACTGAAAAAAATCGGAGTTTTCCGGAACTCGCTACTATATGTGGAAAAATTTGTAGTCAAAACCACTAGATATAGAAAGTGTCTTGCTAAAAATCCGATTTTCAGGACCTTTTTCAGTAGAGCCATTTGTTGTATTTCTTTCCGCGTTTCACTGCACGGAGGAAGTATTCGCTTCCACCGGTTCGAGCAGTTTCCGGGGTGCCAGGATTTCTCCATCGCTCTTAATCAGGCCGATACCCTGTTGTTGGGCCACCTCATGAGCGCTCAGGTCGGCGCGGATGCCGTAGACATAGACGAGGTAGGGTCCTGGAATACCTTGCTCTGCCAACCGTCTGCGCCATTCCACGGAGTGCATGCGTTGGGCCCAGCGATACACATTTCTGCGCCCCAACCGCGCCTTGGCCTCGACCACGGCCCACACGTGCTCGCCGGCCGGGTCTTCCAAGGGTAACACCACGTCTATTTCGCCATCTATGGACAGTGAGTAGCCGGGTTGCAAGATGCGATAGCCTTTGCGACGCAGCACCACTTCTGTGACAGCGGCGGCTTCTTCCTCGACGGTGGCGCCAAAGGCGTTCTGCAGTCCCCCCACCGCCTCACCCAGCTTATCAACGCGCTGCTCGGTACGGCGTTGTGCTTTGGCCAGCTCTTCAACGCGCTGCTCGGTACGGCGTTGCGCTTCGGCCAGCTCGTCAACGCGCTGCTCGGTACGGCGTTGCGCTTCGGCCAGCTCGTCAACGCGCAGCTGAGTTTGACGTTGTGCTTCGGCCAGCTCGTCAACGCGCAGCTGAGTTTGACGTTGTGCTTCGGCCAGCTC